>NZ_CP126980.1:757500-1057500 GCF_030252345.1 Actinoplanes oblitus
GGGCCGGGCTGCTGATGACGCCGGCCGGCACCGAGACGGAGCTGCCCGGCTACACCGCGGCGCCGGCCGCCTCCACCGAGGCGGTGCGGGGCCGGGTCCACCGCGGCCGCGGCAACCGCGAGCTGCGGCTGATCTCCGGGGCCGACGGGGTGAGCGCCGACGACGGTGAGACCATCGCGACCGTCCGGTACGACGCCTGTGCCGCGCTGCTCGCCTGGCCGGACGGCGGGCGCCAGCTGATCGGTGAGGACGCCGTCGTGGTGCGCGCCGAACCGGGGCTGTACCGGCGTGCCCACCGGGTGACCGCGGAGATCGACGCCCGGGTCCCGGCCGACCGCCGGATCGAGCTCGCGCCCCGGGAACCGGCCGCCATCCCACGGCCGGCGCGGCGATTCGCCTGGTTCGCCGGAGGGTAGCGGCAGAACGGCCGAGGGTCGATCGCCGACATGGGCAAGCCGGCCGGAGCCTATGCTCCCGCCCATGTCACCAGCCCTCGACGTGGTCTTCGATCCGGCCGCTGCCTACCCGGACATCGCGGTGCTGAGCACCGCGCTGGCCCGCCGGGACTGGCCGGCCTGCCGGACCCTGCTCGACGCCGTCAGCACCGCCGACCGGACCGCCCTGATCCTCACCTGTGCCGAGGGGCGGGACCTGGAGGGGTTCCTGCGCCCGGTGGTCGAGGCGGACCCGTACGACGGTGCGGCGGCCGCCCTGCTCGGCGCCCACCTGATCACGCTGGGCTGGGAGATCCGGACGAGCGCCTGGGCCAAGGACGTCACCCCGGCGCAGTGGGCCGGCTTCCGGGCGTACCTGTGCCGGGCGGAGCAGGTGCTGATCGACGCCGCCGCGTACCAGCCGGCCGACCCGGCGATCTGGACCGTCCGGATGCTCTCCGCCCGCGGCCTGTCGCTCGGCATCGACGAGATCCGCCGTCGCCACCAGCGGCTGGACGCCGTGGCGCCGCACCACCTGCCCGGCCAGATGGAGCTGGCCAGCAGCCTGGAGCCGAAGTGGTCGGGCAGCTGGCCGGAGCTGCACGCCTTCGCCCGGGAGGCGGCGCTGGCCGCGCCGGCCGGCAGCCCGCACGGCCTGCTGGTGGTCGAGGCGTTCTTCGCGCACTTCCGGACGGCCACCGACGAGGCGGAGAAGGCGCGGGTCTACCACGACCCGGCGCTGCGGGACGCCCTGTACGCGGCCGCCCACCACTCGGTGCTGCACCCGCAGTTCCGCCGGGCGTACGGCTGGGTGCGGGCCTGCGGCAACTACGCGGCGCTCTTCAGCATCCTGGAGGACCGGCCGAACGCCGCCCGGATGTTCACCATGCTCGGCCCGCTCGGCACCGTCGACCCGTGGTCGGAGAGCGAGCAGGAGTCGGCGGTCAAGATTCGGCAGGCCCGCGAGTGGGCGTACGGAGGCACCCTGTGATCACCACCCATCAGGTGAGCGGGGTTCCCGTGCTGCTCGCCCCCACCACCGGCGCGATGCACGCCGGCCTCGCCTTCCGGGTCGGGTTCGCCGACGAGCCGCTGGCCAAGCGTGGCATCACCCACCTGATCGAGCATCTCGCGCTGCACGCGTTCGGGGTGACCGACCACCACTACAACGGGGCCACCGGCACCGAGTACACCTACTTCCACACCCGTGGCACCGAGGCCGACGTCGTGGCGTTCCTGAACGGGGTCTGCGCCGCCCTGCGCGACCTGCCGATGCAGCGGCTGGAGGTGGAGAAGGAGATCCTGCGGACCGAGGAGAACGGCCGCGCCGAGGGACCGGCCGAGCGGCTCGCGCTCTGGCGGCACGGCGCCCGCGACTTCGGCATGCCCGCCTACCCGGAGTGGGGCCTGACCGGGCTCACCCCGGACGACCTGCGAGCGTGGGTGGCGCACTACTTCACCACCGAGAACGCGGCCCTGTGGATCGCCGGTCCGGGCGTGCCCGCCGGGCTCGACCTGACCCTGCCGCGCGGGGTGCGGCGCCCGGCGCCAGCCGCGTCGTCGGCCCTCCCGGTGCGCCCGGCCTCGTTCGCCGGACCGGCGAACGTGGTGGCCTGGAACGCGGCGGTGCCGCACCGGCCGGCCGCCGCGGTGTTCAGCGGTGTGCTGGAGCGGACTTTGTTCCGCTCGCTGCGGCAGGACAGCGGCATCTCCTACACCGTGCAGTCCGACGTCGCCGTCCGTGGGGACGGCACGGCAGTCGTCACCGCGGTCGCCGACGCGCTGCCCGAGAAGCAGGCGGCGGTGCTCGGCGGGTTCGTCGACGTGCTGGCCGCGGCCCGGCTCGGCCGGTTCGACCCGGCCGACGTGGCCGGCGTGGTGAACCAGCGGATCACCGAGCTGACCTCCGCCGAGGAGACCGGCGCGCGCCTGCCCGCGCAGGTGTTCAACCTGCTCGCCGGGCGCCCGGTGGAGCAGCTCGACCGGATGCTGGCCGGCCTGCGTGCGGTCACCCCGGCGGAGGTGGCCGAGGTGGGCCGGATGGCGGTCGCCGACGGGCTGCTGATGACGCCGGGGCGGACCACCGCCGACTGGGCCGGGTACACCCCGGCGCCGGAGGGTTCGCCGGCGGCGGCGCCGGGCGCCGTGCATCCCTCGCTGGAGCGCCCGGACCTGCGCCTGGTCGCCGGCGAGCAGGGGGTCAGCCTGGTCGACGGGGACTCGGTGGCGACGGTCTGGTTCGACCGCTGCGCCGCGATGCTGACCTGGCCGGACGGCGCGCGCCGGCTGATCGGCGACGACGGGGTCCAGGTCCACCTGGAGCCGACCCTGTTCGCCGGCGGCCCGGCGGTGGTGGCCGCGCTGGACTCCCGGGTACGGCCCGGGCTGCGGGCCCCGATGCCGCCCCGCGACCCGTCGCGGGTGCCGAGCCCCCGTCCGGCGGCGCAACCGGTGCCCAGCGCGCCGGCCCGGCCGGCCGGGCGGGCCGGTTCGGTCGCCCTGCTCGTCGTGCTGAGCCTGGTCATCGTGCTCTGCGGTGGCCTCGGTGTGCTGATGGGCGCCGACGCGGTGGCGGAGCGGGAGGACCGGGCCTACGCGATCGGCATCGCGGTGGTCGGTCTCGGGTTCGCCGTCGCCGCCGGCTTCGGGGTGCGCGGCGTGCTGCGCCGGCGGCGCGGGAACCTTACGAACTGAGGAAGCGGTGCACCGGCGCCCGGCGTTCGCGCCGATGGCGAGGCAGGATGGCCTGGTGAGGACATCGATCCGGGACGGGCTGGCCGGCGTGGCGGCGGCCGCTGTGGCGCTCGGCGTGGCCGAGCTGCTGGCGGTCTTCGCCGGGGCACGCTCGGCGCCGCTGGTGGCGGTCGGCGGGGTGGTCGTCGACCACGTGCCGGCCGCCGTCAAGGACGCCGGCATCGCCGTGTTCGGGGTGCACGACAAGACCGCCCTGCTGACCGGGACGGCGATCCTTCTCGGCCTCTACGCGTTCGGCGTCGGGGTGCTGGCCCGGCGCCGGTGGCCGGTGGCGGTGGGCGGGATCGCGCTGTTCGGGGTGATCGGCGCGGCGGCCGCGGTGACCCGCCCCGGCGCGGGGGTGGGTGCCGCGATCCCGGCACTGGCCGGTGCGGCGCTGGCCGTGCCGGTGCTCCGCCACCTGATCGGGCTGACACCTGACGAGCAGCCGGGAGAGCGGGTGCCCACGGCGTACCGGACATCCGGCGGACCGGAGGAACCGGAGACCCGGCGGCGGTTCCTCAAACAGTTGGGGGTCGTGGCCGGGGTCGCCGCCGGCGGCGGCCTGGCCGGGCGTTGGCTGACCTCGCGCGGCGCGGTGACCGAGGCCCGGGACGCGGTCGCGCTGCCGTCGGCGGCCGAGTCGGTCCCGGCGGTCCCGGCGGGCGCCCAGGTTGCCGGCGCGGTGCCCTACGTGACGCCGAACAAGGACTTCTACCGGATCGACACCGCTCTGATCACCCCGCAGGTGGACCCGGCGGGCTGGACCCTGCGGATTCACGGGATGGTCCGCAACCCGATCACCATCACCTGGGCCGAGCTGCTGCGCCGGCCGATGATCGAGCGCTACGTGACGATCGCCTGCGTCTCCAACGAGGTGGGCGGTGACCTGATCGGCAACGCGCTGTGGCTGGGCACGCCGATCAAGGCATTGCTCGACGCGGCCGATCCGCTGCCCGGGGCAGACCAGGTGGTCCAGCGGTCCCGGGACGGCTGGACCTGCGGCACGCCGACGGCGGTGCTGCGCGACGGGCGGGACGCGCTGCTGGCGATCGGGATGAACGGCGAGCCGCTGCCGGTCGATCACGGTTTTCCGGTCCGGATGATCGTTCCCGGTCTGTACGGCTACGTCTCCGCGTGCAAGTGGATCACCGAGATCGAGTTGACCCGATTCGCTGACTTCGATGCCTACTGGGTGCCGCGGGGCTGGGCCGCGCAGGCACCGATCAAGACCCAGTCACGGATCGACACGCCCCGCGACGGCGCCGCCCGCAAACCCGGACCGGTGGTGGTGGCCGGTGTGGCCTGGGCGCAGCACCGCGGGATCGCCAAGGTCGAGGTGCAGGTGGACGACGGTGCGTGGGAGACGGCGGCACTGGCCCCGGCGGTTTCCGACGACACCTGGCGGCAGTGGACGCACGCCTGGCAGGCGACGCCGGGCAAGCACGTGCTGCGGGTCCGGGCGACCGATCTCGACGGCTACACACAGACGTCGGAGACCGCCGCTCCGGCCCCGGACGGGGCGACCGGATGGCATCAGGTGACGGTCGCCGTCGGCTAGCCGAAAGCCGCACTTTCGGTCCGACTCGAAAACGCAAGTCGCTCATACGGTGGGTTGCATGTCCACCAATGCGGTTGAAGAACCGCTGAATCACTCGACACGGCCCCCCGGGGAGGACCGTGTCGCCAGTCGTGTGGTGATGCCGCGCGCCGGGCGCCCTCAGGCGGCTGGTGCCTGCCTCTGTGCGGGTACCGCAGACTTGTGGGGCCGGCCGAGGCGCGCCTCGAGGCGCAGCAGGTCGACCCGTCCGTGACGATCGGCCAGATCCTCCCAGCCGACCGCGAGCAGCCGCAGCCGCTCCGATTCGCTGAACCCTCCCCATACCCCGTACGGCTCGCGCACCGCGAGGGCGTGGGCGGCGCACTCGGCTCGCACCGGGCACGCGCCGCACATCGTCTTGGCCTTGGCCTCGCGGCGATTGCGGGACGAACCGCGCTCGCCGTCCGGGTGGAAGAACTGCGCACTGTCCCGGCCCCGGCAGAGTCCGAGCCGCTGCCAGTCCCACAGGTCGGCAATGGGGCCGGGCAGCCTGCGAACGTTCGACATCAACACCCTCCTCACCGCGCGGCACCGCGGAGTGGTCGACATGGGGGCCTGGCGACAGGCCTCACGCGGGTGTACCCCGGCGATCGCCGGCTCACACGCAACATGTCGATGTCTCTGCGGACGGTGTGGCAAAGAGGTGGCAAGTCATACCTTTCTTTCCCGTTTTTTCCATCTAAAGCGCGTAATGCTGCGGCCCTCGCGTGATCTCCTCTGAGAGAGAAGGAGGATCACTGTGCGTACCGTCCTCGTGTGCGTCCGAACCCCGCTGGCGGCCCAGACCGTCGCGTCCACCGCGGCCCGGCTCGGCATGACCGGCGTCGTCCGGACCGCGGTCAGCGAGACCGAGGCCATGATCCGACTGGCGGAACGGCCGGCCGAAGTGGTCCTGGCCGACACCGCCGTTACCCGACCCGACAGCGTCGGCTTCACCCGGCGCGTGCTCGCCCGCGCCCCGCAGGCCCAAGTGGTGCTCTTCGGGGCTGAGGATCCCCGGGTGGCGGCGGCGACCGTCGCCGCCGGCGCCCGCGGCGTGATCCGCGGCGTGGAACACGACCTGGTCAGCGTCGTCGCCAAGGCGCTGCTCCTGCTCCTGTTGCCGGTCCGCCCGCAGGGCATGCCGATCAACGGGGCGAACGCCCAGCCGGCCGGGGTGGCCGGTGCGATGCGCAACAACAACTCGCCGGCGGCCCGCGGGCAGTATCGCGACGGGATGGGCATGGGCGCGCCGAACGCGGCGGCGGTGCCGGCCATGCTGCCGAACTCACCGATGGTGCCGGCGCAGCGCGGCGACGCACCCATCGACCCGGCGACCGGCCGGCCGATGGTGGCCTGGCCGGGCAACGAGGGAGTCGGCATGGGCGATGCTCAGCCGGCCGGCCGGCGGCTCACGCTCACCGAGCGCGAGTTGCAGGTGCTGCGCGGCATGGCCGACGGCAAGAGCAACGCGGAGATCGGCCGTGAGCTGTTCGTCTCCGAGGACACGGTCAAGACGCACGCCCGTCGCCTGTTCCGCAAGCTGGGCGCCCGCGACCGCGCCCACGCGGTGGCCGCCGGCTTCCGGGCGGGACTGGTCGCCTGACCGATGACGCGGGGGCGGGTTTCCGCCCCCGCGTCATCGGGAGATCATTCGTCTCGGGCGACCAGCTTCACGATCTTTCAAGATCAAGAGCTTGCTGACTCGGATCCGCGCTGATCACTGATCGTCGCTCCCGCCAGGGACCCTTCCGGGCCGGGCAGGACGCTGGCGCGTCCCGAACGCCCGGCCCTCCAGGGCGACGCCCGTGGGTGGTCACGACCCGCCAACCCCGAAACCCGGGTGTGGTGACGGGCTGCCGGACCGAACCGTGGTGGTCGCGATCCGCCGACGCCGAGACTCCGGGCGGCTGTGACGTGCCGGCCCTGGAATCGTGGGGGTCGCGACGTACCTGGCGCACTCCGGGACCGGACGCCGTCGTGGGCCGGGGCGGGGACGGAGCGGATGGCGCGGTGGGCGGGCTCGTGGCGTACCGGAAATCGGGCGCGACCGGGGCGCACGCGGACCGGGAGGCGGCGGACGGCCGCGACCGGGGTCAGCTCTCGTCGTCGTTGCCCTCGGTGAGGGTGTCGTGGACGCCGTCCGCGTAACCGCGGGCATACTCCCAGGTGACGTAGTGGTCCGGGTCCGGATCGTAGGCCGGCTCGTGCACCCGTGGGCGGCCGCTGCTCAGCAGGTGGCGCAGGTTGCCGCGGAGCAGGTCCCAGTCGAAGTAGTGCGGCTCGTGACAGTCCTCGCACTCGATGACCAGGCCGCGGATGCCGGTAGGGCTCAGCAGGGCCTGGTAGATCTCCAGGTCGGAGAGGTCCTCCAGCACGTCCTGCCGCTCGTCCTCGGACAGCGGCTCGGTCTCGGCGTCCTCGTTGAGGTCGTCGAGTTCCGCGGCCGGGTCGGCGGGGTCGCCGTTGAACGGGTCGATCGGCTCTTCTTGCACCCCCATACCGTACTCACCTCATCGGCGGGTGTGCTGGCCCGCACGTTCTGTCCGCCGCCCGGGTGCCACCTGTGGGATGGGTAGGATGATGAACTCCGCCTCTTCTCTAGGGATGATCTGTGGAAACTGACAGCGCTCGCACTGTTCCCCTCGGTCTGACTTTCGACGACGTGCTGTTGCAGCCCGGCGAGTCCGACGTGGTGCCCAGCCGGGTCAACACGGTGACGCGACTGACTCGCAACGTCGAGCTGTCCATCCCGCTGTTGTCGGCGGGGATGGACACCGTCACCGAGGCGCGGATGGCGATCGCGATGGCCCGGCAGGGCGGCATCGGCGTGCTGCACCGCAACCTCTCGGTGGAGGACCAGGCCGCCCAGGTCGACCTGGTGAAACGGTCCGAGTCCGGCATGATCACCAACCCGATCACCTGCGGCCCCGACGACACCCTGCGCCAGGTCGACGCGCTGTGCGGGCGGTACCGGATCTCCGGCGCCCCGGTGGTCGACGGGCAGGGCGTGCTGGTCGGCATCGTCACCAACCGGGACATGCGCTTCGTCAGCGACCTGGACGCCAAGGTCCGCGACGTGATGACCAAGGCGCCGCTGATCACCGCCCCGGTCGGTGTCTCCAAGGACGAGGCGCTGGCCCTGCTCAGCAAGCACAAGGTGGAGAAACTTCCGCTGGTCGACGAGGGCGGTCACCTGCGCGGCCTGATCACCGTGAAGGACTTCACCAAGTCCGAGCAGTACCCGCACGCGGCCAAGGACGCGCACGGCCGGCTGCGGGTGGCGGCTGCGGTCGGCGTCGGCGACGACTCCTACAAGCGGGCCCGCGCCCTGGTCGACGCCGGTGTCGACGTGGTCATCGTGGACACCGCGCACGGCCACCAGCGTGCCGTGCTGGAGATGGTCGCCCGGCTGAAGAAGGACGTCGCCATCGACATCGTCGGTGGCAACGTGGCGACCTACGCGGGCGCCAAGGCCCTGGTCGAGGCGGGCGCCGACGCGGTGAAGGTGGGCGTCGGCCCGGGCGCGATCTGCACCACCCGGATCGTCGCGGGCGTCGGGGTGCCGCAGATCACCGCGATCATGGAGGCGTCCCGGGCCTGCGCGCCGGCCGGCGTCCCGGTGATCGGCGACGGCGGCATCCAGTACAGCGGCGACATCGCCAAGGCGATCGTGGCCGGGGCCAGCACGGTGATGCTGGGCAGCCTGCTGGCCGGCTCCGAGGAGAGCCCCGGCGAGCTGATCTTCGTGAACGGGAAGCAGTTCAAGTCGTACCGGGGGATGGGTTCGCTCGGCGCGATGCAGTCCCGCGGTCAGGCCAAGTCGTACTCCAAGGACCGCTATTTCCAGCAGGATGTGAACGAGGACAAGCTGGTACCCGAGGGCGTCGAGGGTCAGGTGCCCTATCGTGGTCCTCTGTCCAGGGTGGCGCACCAGCTCATCGGCGGGTTGCGCGCGGCCATGGGCTACGTGGGCGCGGAGACCATTCCCGATCTTCAGGAGCGGGGACAGCTCATCCGGATCACGGCGGCCGGGCTCAAGGAGTCCCACCCGCACGACATCCAGATGACGGTCGAGGCTCCCAACTACCACTCCCGCTAAAGCCTTCCCAGCACCCCGCCCGCCACCCTAAAAAGGAACTGAAGGCATCCCAATCATGCGTGACGTAGTGGAGATCGGCCTCGGTAAGACCGCTCAGCGCGGATACCACCTGGACGACATCGCGATCGTGCCGAGCCGCCGGACCCGGGACGTCGACGACGTCTCGACGGAGTGGAAGCTCGACGCGTACCCGTTCAAGATCCCCTGCGTCGCGCATCCGTCGGATGCCACCCAGAGCCCGGACTCGGTGATCGCCCTGGGCCGCCTCGGCGGCCTGGGCGTGCTCAACGCCGAGGGCCTGTGGACGCGTTACGAGGACCCCACCAAGATCCTCGAGGAGCTGGCCTCGCTGGACGAGGAGGCGGACGCCACCAAGCGGCTCCAGGAGGTGTACGCCGAGCCGATCAAGCCGGAGCTGATCGGTGAGCGGGTCCGCCAGATCCGCGAGGGCGGCGTGACAGTGGCGGTCCGGGTGTCCCCGCAGCACACCCTGGCGCTCGCCCCGGTGATCCTGGACGCCGGCGTGGACCTGCTGGTCATCCAGGGCACCCTGGTCTCGGCGGAGCACGTCTCCACCACCGACGAGCCGCTGAACCTCAAGGAGTTCATCGCCGACCTGGACCTGCCGGTCATCGTCGGCGGCTGCACCGACTACAAGACCGCCCTGCACCTGATGCGGACCGGCGCGGCCGGCGTGATCGTCGGCGTGGGCGCCGACGAGTGGTCGACCACCGACACGGTGCTCGGCATCCGGGTGCCGATGGCCACCGCCATCGCCGACGCGGCAGCGGCCCGCCGGGACTACCTGGACGAGACCGGTGGGCGTTACGTGCACCTGATCGCCGACGGCGGCATCGCCACCTCCGGCGACATCGCCAAGGCGATCGGCTGCGGCGCCGACGCGGTGATGCTCGGCGAGCCGCTCTCGCTGGCCGAGGGCGCGCCGGCCGGCGGTGCCTGGTGGCACTCGGCGGCCAGCCACCCCGCTCTGCCGCGCGGCGGGTTCTGCATCGCCGGCGAGCCCGACGGGACGCTGGAGCAGCTGCTCTACGGCCCGGCGGACCGGCCGGACGGGCAGCTGAACCTGTTCGGCGGTCTGCGGCGGGCGATGGCCAAGTGCGGGTACCGGGACGTGAAGGAATTCCAGAAGGTCGCGCTGGTCCTCGACCGGAGCTGAGTTAGCAGAGCTGGCTGGCTTCGCTGCGCTCCGCGGCAAAGCTGAGCTGGCTGGCTTCGCTGCGCTCCGCGGCAAAGCTGAGCTGGCTGGCTCCGCTGCGCTCCGCGGCAAAACGCCTTGTAACCGGTGACGAGGCAGGCGATTCTCCGCCACCCGCAAACCCCGCGGGCGTCGGAGAATCACTTGCCTCGTCACCGGCGGCGTTTTGCGGGGCTGCGGGGGCAGCAGGTCTCGTGGGGTCGGAAGGGGCCTGCCTTGGCGGCGGCGCGGCGTTTTGCCGGGTGTGGGGCGGGGGCGCCGGTCTTGGCGGCGGCGGTTTGCCGGTGTGGGGCGGCGGGGTGCCTGCCTGGTTGGTGGCGGCGTTCTGGTGGTTAGGGGGCTGGGGGCATTTTGTCGCCGTAGAGCCAGGTCTGGAAGAACGTGTCGAGGTTCTTCCCGGACAGGCGTTCGGCGGTGGCGATCATCGCGGCGGTGTCCGCGTTGCCGTCGCGGTGTTCGCTGGTCCAGGTCTTGAGCAGGCGGAAGAACGCGTCGTCGCCGATCGTCCTGCGCAGCGCGTGCACGGTCAGCGCCCCGCGCTCGTAGACCGCCGCGCCGAAGAGCCGCTCCGGTCCGGGGTCGCCGGCCGGCTGCCGCCAGTCGGTCGAGGCGTACGACTGCTCGAACCGCCGCTGCGCGCTCTGCCCGCCCGCGTGCTCGGTCCACAGCCACTCGGCGTACGTCGCGAACCCCTCGTTCAGCCAGATGTCCGCCCACCGGTGCAGCGCCACGCTGTCGCCGAACCACTGGTGGGCCAGCTCGTGCGCGACCACCCCGGGGTTCGTCTCGCCGCGGGCGAAGAAGCTGGGCCCGTACACCGGGCGGGACTGGGTCTCCAGGGCGTACCCGATCCGGCTGTCGGTGACCACCACCCCGCCGTTCGCGTCGAACGGGTAGGGGCCGAAGACGCTCGCCAGATAGTCGGTGATCTGCCCGGTCATCGCCAGCGACCGGGCCGCCGCGCCGGTCGCCGGCATCGACTCGGGCACCGCGATGATCATCGGCTTGCCGTCGTGGGTGCTGGTGCTGATCCGGTACTTGCCGATCACCACGGTGGAGAGGTAACTGGCCATCGGCGCGCTCTCGGTCCACCGCCAGGTGGTCCAGCCGTCCTTGGTGGCCCGCGGCCCGGGCACCCCGTTGCTGATCACTTGCAGCCCGTCCGGGACCGTCATCGCCAGGGTGAGGGTGGCCTTGTCGGACGGGTGGTCGTTCACCGGGTACCAGGTGCTGGCCGATTCCGGCTGGCCGAGCGCGATGCCGCCGCCGTCGCCGGTCCGGATCCAGCCACCGTTGCCGAGCGCCTTGTTCTCCACCTGGTCGGGGATGCCGGCGTAGTCGACCACGACGGTGAACCGCCGGCCGCTGGGGATCCCGGCAGCCGGCGTGATCACCAGCTCGTTGCCGTCGGCCCGGCTGGTCGCCGCCGCGCCGTCGACGGTGACGCCTGACGCGCTCAGGTGGGCCAGGTCGAAGTTCAGCCGGGACAGGTCCTGAGTGGCCGTCGCGGTGATCGTCGCCCGGCCGCCGAGCCGCCCGGCCTTCGGGTCGTAGCGCAGGTCGAGGTCGTACCCGGCGACGTCGTAGCCGCCGTTGCCGTACCGGGGGAAGTACGGGTCGCCGGCCCCGTCCGCACCGGGCTCGAACCCCGGCGCGGCGTCCGGGGCGCAGCCCGCGGCGACCAGCAGGAGGGCGAGCAGCGGCAGCGAACCCCGTCGTGTCATACGCCGAGGTTATGACGGCCGGGCCGGTCAGCCCTTGTTGACCAGTTTCGGGTGCGCCTTCAGGTACGCGGCGATCTTGCCCGTGGCGACCGCCTTGAGGAACCCGCGGGCCTCCGCGTTGAGCTGCTCGCCCAGGTAGCCACTGCCGCTGCCCACGCCGCTGCCGTCCAGCTGGACCATGGTGATGCCGGCCGGCCGCAGGTCGCGCAGGGCGTACGCGTACTCCACCGGACGCCGCCCGCCCACCGTGACCAGCGTCCTGCCCAGCGCGGTGATCAGCGTCTGCAGCCGGGCCGGGTCGCTGAGGTTCTCCGCGAGCGCCTTGCCGAGGATCGCCTTGACCAGTTGCCGCTGGTGCCGCTGCCGGTCGTAGTCACCGTTCGGCAGGCCGTACCGCTGCCGGGCGTAATCGATGGCCTGCCACCCGGTCAGGTGTCGCTTGCCGGGCAGGTAGACCGCCTGCGGGCCGACGTAGTCGTGGCCGGACAGCTTGCGCGGCTTGCCGTTCGGCTGGCGGTGTTTCGACTTCACCTTCTGGTCGATGGTGAGGTCGATCCCGCCGAGCTTGTCGACCAGTTTGTCCAGGCCGCCGAAGTTGAGGATGGCGCCGGCCTGGATCGTCCTGACCCCGGTGTAGGCGCTGACCGACCTGGCCAGCAGCTCGTACCCGTTCGGGATGTTCCTGGTCTTCTTCCCGGGCACCCGGGAGCCGTAGGCCATCGCCTCGGTGATCTTGTGCGTGCCGCCGGCGAACCCGGACTTCTTGAACGCCGGGATCCGCACCCGCAGGTCGCGGGGGAGCGAGTAGAGGTAACCGGACTTCAGGCCCGGTTCCACGTGCAACAGCATGATCGCGTCGGAGTGGGTCTGCCAGTCCGGGATGGTGACCCGGGTGTCCACGCCGACCAGCAGCAGGTCCAGCGGGCCGGTGATGTCCGCGCCGGGGGAGGGCGCCGCGGACGCCGACGGGCGGGGTGTGTTCTCCAGCACCGGCGCCGAGCCGCTCGGCGTGGCCGGGCCGGTCGGTGCCGCCGCCGGTTCGCCGGAGCCGCGATTGACCGCGATCGCCACGCCGACGCCGGCGAGCACCGCGATGACCACCCCGGCGATCACTGCCCACGTGATCTTGCTGTTCCGCATAGCGGAACCCTAGATGACACCTGTGTGGTGCTCAATGCCTCGATATCTCGCCAACTGGAAGAGGTATTGCGAAATGCAAGATCACCAGTACTCTGGCCGGGCGATTCGCCGGTTCGCGGCGGTCGCCCACGGGGAGGCTCCAACTCATGAACCGTAAAGCCCGGCGGTGGACCGTCGGACTTCTCTCCGCTGCTCTGATCACGGCCGCCGGTGGTATCGCCGGCACGGCCAGCGCGGCGGACACCCTTCCGGTCCGGCTCCTGGTCGGGCTCAAGCCCGGCTACGACGCCAGTGCCCGGATGGCCACGCTCGCCGGCCTGGGCCTGCAGGGCGCCGAGGCGCAAGGCCACGCGCGCAGCTCGCTGCTGTCCGGCCTCGGGGCGAAATCCCTCAGCGTGCCGACCGCCCAGGTGCAGAGCACCCTCGCGGCGCTGCGGCGTGACCCGGCTGTCGAGTTCGCGCAGGTGGACGTCCAGCGGCACCTCAGCGCCGTCGTCACTCCGAACGACACCCTGTACGCGCAGCACCACCAGCCCGAGCTCGGGCAGATCAAGGTGCCGGACGCGTGGCAGACCACCACCGGCTCGGACCGGGTCACCGTGGCAGTGGTGGACAGCGGCGTGAACCAGGTCGGCGACCTGCGGGACAAGCTGCTGCCCGGTTTCGACTTCTTCAACTACGACGACGACCCCACGGACACCGGGAGCTTCCCGCACGGCACCGTGGTCGCCTCGCTGATCGCCGGCGCCAGCAACAACGGCAGCGGCCTGGCCGGCGTCTGCTGGCAGTGCCAGATCCTGCCGGTCCGGGTGATGGGCCCGGACGGTTCCGGCTACGACTCGGACATCGCCCAGGGCGTCATCTACGCGGTCGACAACGGCGCGCAGATCATCAACCTGTCGCTCGGCGGTTTCGAGAACGACCCGGTGCTGGCCAGGGCGGTCGCCTACGCCAACGGCCGCGGCGTGCTCGTGGTGGCCGCGGCCGGCAACGAGGACACCACCCGCCGCTCCTATCCGGCGGCGCTCCCGGACGTGCTCGCGGTCGGCGGCACCGACACCGTGCAGGGCGGCAACAACCGGGTCTACTTCTCCAACTACTCCAGCAGCCGGGACAACTGGGTGGACGTCGCGGCGCCGGCCATCACGGCCGGCATGCTGAGCAAGGGCCGGGGCACCCCCTGGTACTGCTACAACGGCACCACCGACAGCCGGTGCCTCTACCGGGGCAAGTACATGGTGCGGGGCACGTCGTTCTCGTCGCCGCTGGTGGCCGGCGTGGCCGGTCTGATCAAGTCGGCGCACCCGGAGTACTCCGGGTGGTCCCTGCAGCAGGCGATCACCAGCTCGGCCGTCCAGTCCGGCATCCGCTGGACCCGGTACGGCCTGGTCAATGCGGCCGCCGCGCTGACCAAGGGCACCGACCGGACCAAGCCGACGCTCAGCGGGATCTCGCCGGCGCAGAACGCCCGGGTGCACGGCTCGGTCCCGATCACGCCGGTCGGCCTCAAGGACAACTGGGCCGGTATCCGGGGCGTGCAGCTCTACGTGAACGGCAGGTACCACAGCTGGTCCTACTCCGGCCCGTCGTTCGCGCCGAAACTGAACACCGCGGGCAAGAACGGGCCGATCAGCGTCCAGCTGAAGGTGTGGGACAAGGCCGGTAACTACACCTGGTCCGGCACCCGCACGGTGATCGCCGACAACATCAAGCCGAAGCTGTCGGTGACCAGTTGGCCGAAGAACAAGAAGAAGGTCAAGGGCACCGTCACGGTCAAGGCCAAGGCCAGCGACGCCTCCGGGATCAGCAAGGTGCAGCTGCTGGTCAACGGCAAGGTGGTGGCGACCGACTACAGCGCCGCCTACAAGCTGACCTTCAAGGTCAGCAAGCAGAAGAAGACCATGAAGGTCAAGGTCCGCGTGTACGACCGGGCGGGCAACTACACGACGAGTTCCATCCGTACGTACACCCGCGCCTGACCCAGCGCGACGTCGTGTTCCGATCCGGGCGGGGGAATCCGCGCGGTGTGTGATGGTTTGCGGGGCCGGTCGGTGACGACCGGCCCCTCAGCGCATTCGGGCCAGGCCACCGTCGGTAAACTCGCCGGGTGAGTACCCCGCGTCCCGTCCTCGTCGTCGACTTCGGCGCCCAGTACGCCCAGTTGATCGCCCGCCGGGTCCGTGAGGCCCGCGTCTACTCCGAGATCGTCCCGCACTCGATGCCGGTGGCCGAGATGCTGGCGAAAAACCCCGCAGCGATCATCCTGTCCGGCGGCCCGTCAAGCGTCTACGAGCCGGGCGCGCCGGTCCTCGACGCCGGGCTGTTCGACAGCGACGTGCCGGTCTTCGGCATCTGCTACGGCTTCCAGGCGATGGCCCAGGCCCTCGGCGGCACCGTCGCGCACACCGGCTCCCGGGAGTACGGGCGGACCCTGCTGACCGCACAGGGCGGCTCGTTGCTCCGCGATCTGCCGACCGACCTGCCGGTCTGGATGAGCCACGGGGACAGCGTCTCGGTCGCCCCGGCCGGTTTCATGGTCACCGCGTCCACCCCGGGCGCCCCGGTCGCCGCGTTCGAGGACGTCACGACCAGGCGTGCCGGTGTGCAGTTCCACCCCGAGGTGGCGCACACCGAGCAGGGCCAGGAGATGCTCAAGCGGTTCCTGTACGACATCGCCGGCATCGAGCCCACCTGGACCCCCGGCAACATCATCGACGACCAGGTCGCCCTGATCCGCGAGCAGGTCGGCGACAAGCAGGTGCTCTGCGCGCTCTCCGGCGGTGTCGACTCGGCGGTCGCCGCGGCCCTGGTCCACAAGGCCATCGGCGACCAGCTCACCTGTGTCTTCGTCGACCACGGCCTGCTGCGCGCCGGTGAGCGCGAGCAGGTGGAGAAGGACTACATCGCCGCCACCGGCATCCGCCTGGTGGTCGTCGACGCGGAGGAGCAGTTCCTCGGCCACCTGGCCGGCGTCACCGACCCGGAGCAGAAGCGGAAGATCATCGGCCGCGAGTTCATCCGGACGTTCGAGGCCGCGGCCCGTGACCTGGACGCCGAGCGGCACATCGAGTTCCTGGTGCAGGGCACCCTCTACCCGGACGTGGTGGAGTCCGGCGGCGGCACCGGCACCGCGAACATCAAGTCGCACCACAACGTCGGCGGCCTCCCCGACGACCTGCAGTTCGCGCTGATCGAGCCGCTGCGCACGCTGTTCAAGGACGAGGTGCGCGCGCTGGGCGCCGCGCTCGGCCTGCCCGAGGCGATGGTCCAGCGGCACCCGTTCCCCGGTCCGGGCCTGGCCATCCGGATCATCGGCGCGGTCGACCGGGAGCGGCTGGACATCCTGCGCCAGGCCGATCTGATCGCCCGCGACGAGCTCACCGCCGCCGGCCTGGACCGCGACGTCTGGCAGTTCCCGGTGGTGCTGCTGGCCGACGTGCGCAGCGTCGGCGTGCAGGGCGACGGCCGCACCTACGGGCATCCGGTGGTGCTGCGGCCGGTCTCCTCCGAGGACGCGATGACCGCCGACTGGTCGCGGCTGCCGTACGACCTGATCGCCAAGATCTCGAACCGGATCACCAACGAGGTCCGCGAGATCAACCGGGTGGTGCTGGACGTCACGAGCAAGCCGCCGGGCACCATCGAGTGGGAGTGACGGCCAGTAGTGGATCAATCGCCCAGGGCGGCTAAATCCGCCCTGAGCTGCGGTTACTTAGCGCGATTCAACTGTCAGGAACCCGACAGTCGGTCTGAATTAGTAACATAATCCGGGCAGAATGCCGCTTCGTGACTCCCGCACTGGAACCGCTCCGCAGGATCGCCGCCTACGCCGTCGCGACCGACGACGAGGGCCGCGTGCTTCTGGTCCGCGCATCGGCCAAATCCGGGACGCCCGGAATCTGGTCGCTGCCCGGCGGCGCCGTCGACCACGGCGAAGATCCCAATCACACCGTCGTCCGTGAGACCGCGGCGGAGACCGGCCTCTCCGTCGCGGTGACCGGGCTGCGTGACGTCCTGGCCGACATGCGCTCGCTGCCGCACCGAGGCGTCACCATCCACACCGACCGGCTGATCTACTCCGTGTCGGTCCGCGGCGGCACCCTGATCGACCGGGTCGGTCACCCCACCGACCTGGCGCGCTGGCACACCCTGGAGGAGGCCGAGCGGCTGAAACTGCGGCCGTTCGCCGCGGCCGCCCTCGGGCTCAGCGCCGCCTCCGCCGACCTGCGCCCGGACGTGCCGCCGACCTTCCCGTCCTTCTATGCCTACGAGGGGCCGGACGGGCTGCACCGGGCACAGCGCTTCGCGGCGTACGCGATCGCCACCGACCCGTACCAGAACCTGCTCCTGACCCGGATCGCCCCGGGCTATCCCGGCGGCGGCCGGTGGCACCTGCCCGGCGGCGGCACCGACTACGGCGAGCAGCCCGGCCCGGCGCTGCTCCGCGAACTGGTCGAGGAGACCGGTCAGCAGGGCCGGATCATCGAGCTGCTCGGGGTGGCCAGCCACCGGGACGCCGCCTCGCTCGGGCCGGAGGGCTACCCGATCGACTGGCACGGGGTGCGGGCGTTCTACCGGGTGGTGGTCGACCACCCCACCGAGGTGACCATCCATGACGTGGGCGGCTCCACCGACGACGCCCGCTGGATGCCGCTCAAGGACGTGGCGGCGCTCGCCGCCGACCAGCTCACCGAAGTCACCGCCGATGCGCTCCGGGCGGCCGGGCTAATCTAGGGCCGGTGAAGATCAGAAGGGTGGCGGCGTACGGCGTGTGCCGCGCCGCCGACGGCAGCGTCCTGCTCACCCGCGGATCGGACCTGAGCTCGTTCCCGGGTGTCTGGTCGCTGCCCGGCGGCGGCGTCGACCACGGCGAGCACCCGGCCGACGCGGTCGTCCGGGAGTTCACCGAGGAGACCGGCCTGACCGTCGCCGTGAGCGGGGTCCGGACCGTGGTCGCCGACGTGATCGCGCTCCCGGACGGGCCGGTCGAGCACACCGACCGGATCGTCTACGACGTCACGGTCACCGCCGGCGAGCTGCGCCCGGAGGCGGACGGCACCAGTGACCTGGCCGCGTGGGTGGCCCCGGCCGCGGTGCCTGGGCTGCCGCTGCTGCCGTTCACGGCGCGGGCGCTCGGCGTGCGGTGCGCCGCGCCGGCCGAGGTCGCGCCGGACGACGAGCCGGTGCACCGGACCGGCCCGGTGCAGCGGTTCGGGGCGTACGGGCTGGTCACCGACCCGGAGGGGCGCATCCTGCTGGCCCGGATCGCCGAGGGCTTCCCGGGCGGCGGCCGGTGGCACCTGCCCGGCGGCGGCACCGATTACGGCGAGACCCCGGAGCAGGCGGTGCTCCGCGAGCTCTTCGAGGAGACCTCCCAGCGCGGCCGGCTCGACGGCCTGATCAGCGTCGGGCACCGTTACGACCCGGCCGCCCTGGGCCCCGAGGGGGTGCCGATGGACTGGCACGTGATCCGGGTGGTGTACCGCGTGCACGTGGACGAGCCGGTCCCCGCCGCGGTCACCGAGGCGGCCGGCGGTTCCACCGACCGGGCGTCCTGGTTCACCCCCGCTGAGGTGGCCGAACTGCCTCTGACCGAACTGGCCCAGGAGGCGCTCGCCAACGCGGGCTAAAATCGTTACGAGGAATAACGCGACGGCGACGTCGTTACAGGTAAGACGCGATGCGGCCCGTTACACAGCGCTACCAGGCGAACTCTCGCCAAGGCCGCCCCGCTGTGCGATGGTGTAACCCGCAATTTCGCCGGGCTCATGGAAGACGCCGGTGACCACGAACTCCATGGAGGAAGCACGTGCCGAGTACCCCTTGGCGCCGGCGTCGATCGACGGATAGTCCTCGTCCCGCCGGACGCCGTTGGGCTGGCCGCTTGCGCCGCGGCGGGTCGCTCGCCCGGCAAGCCCTGTTGGTTCGGGTGGGTCGCCGCTCCGCCGAGACGAGCCGGGCCGCCACGGCGACCCGCGCCGAGGTGTTGTACACCACGGTGGAGCCGGGGCTGAGCCGTAACATCGCCGCACCCGGAGTTCCGCTGAAGACCTCTACGACCATCGACGACGCGTCCGTCCCGGCGACCATCCCGCTACTCCCCGGCGAGCCCACGATGGCCCGCCGCGCGCGGTTCGCGCTGGTCAACGCGTGCACCCTGAGCAGCCTCGGGCTCGGCCTGCTGGCGATCTTCCTGGCCATGGACGGGCACGCCAAGATCGCGGCGGCCTGCCTGGTCGCCTGCGTGATCTTCGACGGCCTGGACGGCGCGCTGGCCCGCAAGCTCGGGGTCGCCAGCCCGTTCGGCGCGCAGATGGACTCGCTCGCCGACATGTGCTCGTTCGGCCTGGCCGCGCCGGTGGTGGTCTACGCCTCGCTGGTCGACAAGGCGCCGCAGTCGGCCGCCGCGCTGGCCTGTGCCCTGGTGGCCGGGTGTGCCGCGATCCGGCTGGCCCGCTTCAACGTCTCGCCGAAAGACGGCCGGTTCTTCTGCGGCGTGCCCACCACGATGGCCGCCGCGGTGCTCGCCCTGGCCGTGCTGATCGGCCTGCCGCTGCCCGGGCTGGCGGTGCTGGCCGGCGTCGCGCTGATCGCCTTCGCCATGGTGTCCAGCTTCCCGTACGCGAAGCTGGCCCGGATCGTGAAGCTGCCGCCGTGGCTCTGGCTGCTCCCGATCGTCGGCGCCCTGCTCCAGCCGAAGATGACGTTCGTCCTGGTCGTCGCGACGTACCTGGTCAGCGGCCCGGTGCTCTGGGTTCGCGCCAAGCGCGCCTGACGTCCGACAGCACTGAAGTCCGACAGCACTGAAGTCCGACAGCACTGAAGTCCGACAGCACTGAAGTCCCTCAGCACTGAAGTCCCTCAGCACTGAAGTCCCTCAGCACTGAAGTCCCTCAGCAACGCGGAAGGCCGCCTCCCGACGGAGGCGGCCTTCCGCGTTGTCCGGGCGGTTACTTCCAGCGGGCGATCACCGTCGCGCCACCGACCACCCGCTCACCGACGCTGACCAGCGCCTCCGCCTTGTCAGCGGGCAGGTAGACGTCGGTGCGGGAACCGAAGCGGATCAGGCCGAAGCGCTCGCCCTTGGCGACCAGCGTGCCGACCGGCGCGCGCTGCACGATCCGGCGGGCGATCAGGCCGGTGCGCTGGGCCACCACTACCGTGCCGTGGTCGGTGTCCAGGACCGTGTACGCCGCGACGTTGTGCTCGGCGGCGGCGGTCGCCGCGTTCGCGTAGCCACCCTCCTCGACGAAGTAGTCGGCCACCCGGCCGGCCACCGGCGAGCGGTTGACGTGCACGTCGAAGACGGACAGGAAGACGGCGATCCGGAGGAACTCGCCCGGACCGAACCGGTCGTCGTGCAGCCGCTCGACCGAGAGCACCTTGCCGTCGGCGGCGGAGATCACCGCGGACGCCTCGGTGGGCACGTCCCGCTCCGGGTCCCGGAAGAACGCCGCGACCGGGGCGGCGGCCAGCGCCGGGATCAGCCACAGCTTGGACTTCGGCCGGGCGCGGCGGGCCAGCGCGGCCAGGCCGAGCGCGATGCCGGCGGCGGCCACGCCGTTCGAGTCGATGTGCATGCCACGGGTGACCGGCACGCTCGACGGCCGGTACGCCGGGGCCAGGCCGGCGGCGCTCGCCACGTCGGCCGGGGTGAAGCGCAGCTTGTGCACGCGCAGCGGCGGCTGGTTGCGGACCACCAGGTCGGAGCCGACGCCGAAGAGCGAGCCCTGCCGGAACAGCTCGGCAGCGGCGCCGCCGGTGCGGCCCGGGCCGGCCGGGGTGGCGATGCTGAGCACGGCGCCGTCGTTGAGGTGTTTCGCCAGCTTGTCGATCAGGCCGCGGGTGTCCTCGGCGGTGCCGGTCTGCGGCTCGCCGACGATCACCACGTCGGCGGCCGGCGCCTCGTCCAGCGACTCGGCGATCCGCACCCGGTCGGCCACCCAGCTGCCCAAGCCGGTGATGTGGCCGCGGAGCAGGTCGGCGCTGCTGTGCTCGCCGGCCACCAGGACCAGCGTGTCACCGGGAAGCAGCGCCTCGACGGCGGCGGCCACCACGGCGGAGGCGTGGTCGGCGCCGATCAGCAGGGCGGTGGTGGCCGCGTTCTGCCTGGCGAACTCGGCGGTGAGGGCACGAGCGGCCCGGGCTCCCACGGCCGGAACGGGCGTGGCGGACACGGCGGGAAACTGGGTCATTCAGCGAGCATATTGCCCCGCCCCCGGGCGGTGGCCCGTGGGCGGGGCTTCGGTCATTTCTCCGGCTGCCGTTCGGTGCCCGGGTGCTCCTTCTGGAAGCGTGCTCCCGGGTCCTCCAGGAGCTCCTGGACGATCGAGGCGTGCACCTCGGGAGGCAGGTCGCCGGGCGTGGCGGGCACCCGGACCGGCTCCGCGACAGGGGCCACTGACTGGTCCCGGCGTCCGGAACTGATCGCCCCGAGCAGGCCCACCACCCCGAACAGGATCAGGCCGCCGGCCACCGTCCAGCCCAGCGCGGGCAGGTGCAGGGTGACCACCTGGGAGACCGCCCACCAGATCGCGATCAGGAGGAAGAACAGGCCGAAGGTCAGCGAGACGCCGTCCAGGCGATGCGGTTTCATCGGAGGACCTCCAGGTTCCCGGTGTCGAGGCGCAGGTCGAGGTGGAGCTGGCCGCCGCCGGCGCCGTCCCGGCCGAGGTCGGTGATCGACTTCGACTGTGCCTCGGTGCCGCTGTACTCCTGGCCGAAGACCTCGGCGCGGCCGCCGACCTGGACCTGGGTGGTGGTGTCCACCTGGTCCGGCAGCAGCACGCGCAGCTGGCCGACCTTCATGGTGACGGTGGTGGTCTGCTCGGCACCGGTGAAGTTCACCCCGCGCAGGTCGAGGGTGACGTTGCCGAGGGTGAACTCGTAGGAGTCGGCGACCTCGGCGAGGCTGGCCGGACGGTAGACGCTGTCCCGGAACTCACTGCCCCAGCGCTCGGTGCCCGTGGAGATCACCAGACCGATAGTGGTCAGGAAGGCTAGGAAGATCAACCCGCGGGCCCGGCCGAACCAGGCACCGACCAGCAGGCCGAGCGCGATGGTGACCAGGGCGGCCGCGAAGTACGCCGAGACCGCCACGCTCACGCCGGCCATGTCCAGCGCGACCAGCAGGCCCATCACCACGATCAGGGCGGAGAAGGTGAGCCGGCCGAGGATCGAGCGCTCCTTCGGCGGCTTCGGCGGTTTCGGCGGCTTGGGCGGGACCGACGGGTACGGCGGGTGCGCCCCGCCACCGGCGAACGGGCCGTGCGGCGCGAACGGCGGCCGGTACCCCGACTCGGTCGGCGGGGTCCAGCGCGGCGGTTCGTACGGCGGCGGCACCGGGGTCACCGGTTGGCCGGCCGGTGCGGCCGGGGCCGGCGGCGTGAACGCCATCGTGGGCTCGTCGGACGCCGGAGCCGGCGGCGGACCGGCAGGTGGCGCGGCCGGCGGGGGCGGTGGAAAGGCGCCGGCCGGCGCCCCCCTTTTGATCAGTAGGAACGCGCCGACCAGGACGGCGGCCGCGAGCATGCTGGCCCGGGCGCCGTCGCTGACGACGAACGAGAAGGTGAGCAGCGCGGCACTGCCGAGCAGCACCACGGAGAGCGGCGACATGCCGGAGTGGCCCTTGCCGAGCAGCGACTCGACAGGCGAGGCGGAGTCGCCCTCGGACGGGATGATCAGCCAGCCGATCAGGTAGAACAGCACCCCGGCGCCGCCCAGCACGCCGAGCACGGCGAGCAGCACCCGCCAGAGCACCGGGTCGGTGTTGGTGCGCCGGGCCAGCGCGCCGCAGACGCCGGCGATGTACCGGCCCTCCCGCGGGCGGATCAACTGCTGCCTGGCGAACGCCGCGCCGGCCGCGGAGAGCCACGGCGGCACGTTCGCCCCGGGCGGCGGCGGGGGCGGTGCGGTGGAGGCGGAAGGTGCCGGCCCGCCCTCGGGGCCGGTACCCGGGGTACGGGGTTCGGCAGCTTCGTCGGTCATGCCTTCGATCCTGCGTCCCGGGCGGCCCGAGGCGCCTCAGGACCCGACCCTGAGGCCACCCTGAGATCCCGGTCCCCGGTTACCGGGGAAGTTCCCCGTGGCCGGGGCTTGCCGTACGTGTGACGATTCGAGGGTGACTACCGCCACCGCTCCGCCGCCACCGCGCCGGTTGTATCGCCCCCGCGAGCACCGGATCGTGGCCGGTGTCGCCGCGGGCCTGGCCCGCCACCTGGGCGTGCCGGTGCTCGCGGTGCGCATCAGCCTGGTGGTGCTGCTCGGCTTCAACGCGCTCGGCCTGCTGCTCTACGCCGCCTACTGGGCGGTCCTCCCGCAGGAGGCGCGCAACGACGAGCGGCCGGCCCGCCGCGACTTCGCCGCGCTGGTCCCGTTCGCGGCGATCGGGCTGGGCGTGGTGCTGCTGCAGGCGCTGGTCTTCGGTGACCAGGTGGCCACCACGGTGGGCTGGATGATCGCGGTGGTCGCGGTCGGCGCCGGGGTGATCTGGCACCAGTCCGACCCGAGCCGCCGCGAGCAGTGGACCGACGCGAACGGCAAGTCCGGCTGGATGGCCGCGATCGTCGGCGAGACCGACCGGCGCTCGTTCATGCTCCGCTTCGTCGGCGGCGGCGTGCTGGTCGCGATCGGCGTGATCGGCGTCGTCGCGATCTATTCGCCGGCCGGCTCGCTCTCCTCGGTGCTGAACGGGATGATCTTCGCGCTGGTCGGCCTGCTCGGCGTCGGCGTGGTGGTGGCGCCGCTGGTCTGGCGCACCTTCGGCCAGCTGCGCGCCGAGCGCGAGGGCCGGATCCGGGAGCAGGAGCGGGCCGAGGTGGCCGCGATGATCCACGACCAGGTGCTGCACACGCTGGCCCTGATCCAGCGCAACTCCGCGGACATCAAGGAGGTGCAGCGGCTGGCCCGGGGCCAGGAGCGCAGCCTGCGCAACTGGCTCTACAAGCCGACCGCGTCGCCCACCGAGCGGTTCTCCGCCGCACTCGAGCAGGCCGCCGCCGAGGTCGAGGACACCTACGCGATCAGCGTGGAGACGGTGGTGGTCGGCGACACCCAGTGCGACGAGCGGGTGGCCGCGCTGGTCGCCGCGGCGCGCGAGGCGCTGGTCAACGCGGCCCGGCACGCCGGGGTGCAGACCGTGTCGCTCTACGCCGAGGTGGAGCCGGACGAGCTGAGCGTCTTCGTCCGGGACCGGGGCACCGGCTTCGACCTGAGCGGCGTGGCCGAGACGCGGCACGGGGTTCGTGGTTCGATCATCGGGCGCATGCAGCGCCACGGCGGGCGCGCGGAGATCCGCAGCGCCGCCGGCAACGGAACGGAAGTGCGTCTCACGCTCCCGGTCTCCCGGGAGAGCGTGACCGCCGGTAAGGAGTCAGCACGATGACCGAGCCCGTGACCCAGTCGGCCGGCCGGCTGACCGTCTTCCTGGTCGACGACCACGCGATGTTCCGCGCCGGGGTGCGCGCCGAGCTCGGCCAGCACGTCGAGGTGGTGGGCGAGGCCAGCACGGTGGCCGAGGCGATCAGCCGGATCGGCGCCATCGGGCCGGACGTCGTGCTGCTCGACGTGCACATGCCGGACGGCGGCGGCCGCGCGGTGCTGGAGAGCATCCGGCGCAGCCACCCGCAGGTCAAGTTCCTGGCGCTCTCCGTCTCGGACGCGGCCGAGGACGTGATCGGCCTGATCCGGGCCGGCGCCCGGGGTTACGTCACCAAGACCATCTCGCCGGACGAGCTGGCCGCCGCGGTGCGCCGGGTGGCCGACGGGGACGCGGTGTTCAGCCCGCGGCTGGCCGGGTTCGTGCTCGACGCGTTCGCCTCCCGGCCGGACGTGCCGGTCGCCGACCCGGAGCTGGACCAGCTGACCAACCGGGAGCGGGAGGTGCTGCGGCTGCTCGCGCGGGGGTACGCGTACAAGGAGATCGCCAAGGAGCTGTACATCTCGATCAAGACGGTCGAGACGCATGTCTCCAACGTGCTGCGCAAACTGCAGATGAGCAACCGCTACGAGTTGTCACGCTGGGCCGCCGACCGCCGGCTTGTCTAAGCCCGCATCAACCGAGTGTCACCGAAGTTCCCACGTTCGGCCGCGTTCGGTGTACGTTCGGCCACTGCGAGGAGTACATGCAGGTCAGACCCGTCGAATCAGCCGAAAGAACGATCTTTGAGCCTGCGTACGGACGTAAACGGCTAATATCGGCTTGATAACGGCGCTCTTTGGTTTCAGTGCCCCTGTGTCACAGTGGCAGCTACTCACACAACCCCTCGTGAGCGCCCCTGAAGGAGGCACTCCCATGTTTGGGAAAAGCCCATGGAAGATGGCGGTCGGTGCGACCGCCATCGCCTTGTTGGCCGCCGGTTGCGGTGGTGGCGGGTCGGAGGACTCGGACGCCGCTTCGAACACGGTAGTTATCGGTATCGGTGAGCCGCAGCACCTGATTCCGAGCAACACCACCGAGACCGAAGGCGCCGCGGTGCTCGCCGCGCTGTTCTACCCGCTGGTCGACTTCGACGCGCAGAACAACGCCGTCCCGGTCGCCGCGGAGTCGATCACCCCTGATGCCAAGAACACCGTCTGGACGATCAAGCTGAAGCCGGGCTTCACGTTCAGTAACGGCGAGCCGGTTACGTCGGACAACTACATCAACGCTTGGAACTACGGCGCCTACGGCCCGAACGGCCAGGGTGGCTCGTACTTCTTCGAGCGCATCAAGGGCTTCGCGGACATGCAGTCCAAGGACCCGGACGGCGAGGAGGGCCCGCAGAAGGCCCCCGAGCCGAAGGCGAAGAAGCTGACCGGGCTGGAGAAGGTGGACGACACCACCTTCAAGGTGACCCTCTCGGCGCCGTTCGCCGGCTGGGCGTCCGTCATGGGCTACACCTCCTTCTACCCGCTGCCGAAGGCCGCCTTCTCGTCGGACGGCGTCATCGCCGACGGCTTCGAGGACGCCATCATCGGCAACGGCCCCTTCAAGATGAAGGGCAAGTGGGAGCACGACTCGCAGATCGTCGTGGAGAAGGTCGCCGACTTCAAGGGCACCGTTCCCAAGATCGATGGCATCACCTGGAAGATCTACCAGGACCAGCAGGCGGAGTACGCCGACCTGGTCGCCGGCAACGTCGACGTCCAGACCGTGATCCCGACCGAGGCGCTGGCCAAGGCCTCCGCCGACCTGGGTGACCGGTTCAAGAAGAGCCCGAACTCCGGTTTCGGCTTCGTCGGCTTCCCCACCTTCCAGAAGGAGTTCTCGGACGTCCGCGTCCGCAAGGCGATCTCGATGGCGATCAACCGCGAGGAGATCAGCAGCCAGATCTTCCTGGGCTCGCGTTCGCCGGCGACCTCCTTCGTCTCCCCGGTCGTCGCGGGCTACCGCGCCAACTCGTGTGGCGACAACTGCGTGTACAACCCGACCGAGGCCAAGAAGCTGTACACCGAGGCCAACGGTCCGAAGGAAATCAAGATCACGTACAACGTCGACGGCGGCCACAAGGCGTGGATCGACGCGACCTGTAACCAGATCAAGGCTTCCCTGGGTGTCAACTGCGTCGGTGGCGAGGAGCCCAAGTTCGCCGACCTGCTGACCAAGGTCGAGAAGAAGCAGCCGGTCGGCCTGATCCGCCTCGGCTGGGTCATGGACTACCCGCTGATGGAGAACTACCTCGGCCCGCTGTACAGCACCGACGGTTCCTCCAACTACTACGGCTACTCCAACACGACCTTCGACAACCTGGTCAAGGCCGGTTCCGAGGCCGCGACGCCGCAGGACGCCATCAAGAAGTGGCAGCAGGCCGAGGACATCCTGGCCAAGGACATGCCGGTCGTCCCGATCTACACGCAGCAGAACGTGTACGGCTACTCGGAGAAGGTCACGAACGTGAACATGGACCTGTTCCGCAAGGTGGACCTGTACAAGATCGAAGTTGTCGGCTGATCTAGCCTGACCGCTCGACCGGTGGTGGCGTCACGGAGAATGTGAAACCGTGGCGCCACCACTGTGTTACCCCAACCTCATCGTCGCCGTGCTCACGAGGCCGGCGCTCTTCCGCGGAAGAGGCTAAACCCACATGTTCCGCTACATCGTGCGGCGCTTACTCCAGATGGTGCTCACCTTCTTCGGTGCCACGTTCCTGGTGTACGCGCTCATGTTCGCCAACCAGACCGACCCCATCCAGGCGTTGGTTGGCGAACGACCCGTTTCGGAGAGTCAGCGCATCGCGCTGACCGAGCGGTACCACCTGGATGAAAGCTTTTTCATGCAGTACTGGTACTACATCAAGGGCGTCCTCACCGGTGATTTCGGTACGTCGCTGACCGGCCGCAAGATCGCCGACATGATGGCCGACGCCTGGCCGGTGACCATCCGCCTCGCGCTGATCGCCATCGTCATCGCCGCGGTCTTCTCCATCACCGTTGGTGTCTACTCCGCCATCAAGCGCGGCGGTATCTTCGACAACTCCACGCTGATCCTCACTCTCGTCCTGCTGGCCATGCCGATCGTCGTGATCGCGCCGATCGCGCAGCTCGTCTTCGGCATCGAGCTGGGCTGGTTCCCGCCCACCGCAACACGGGACGCGACGTTCTGGCAACTGCTTTTGCCGGCGATCGTGTTGGCCTGCATCGTGATCGCGCCGGAGATGCGGGTGACCCGGACGTCGGTGGTGGAGAACCTCCGCGCCGACTACGTACGCACCGCGCGGGCCAAGGGCCTGACCCGGATTCGCGTCATCTGGGTGCACGTGCTGCGCAACTCGCTGATCCCGGTGGCCACGCTGATCGGCGTCGACCTGGGCACCTTGCTCTCCGGCGCCATCGTTACCGAGCACGTCTTCAACATCCCCGGTGTCGGGTTCAACCTGGCTCGTGCGATTCGCACCGAGGACGGCCCGCTCGTGGTCGGTTTCGTGAGCATCTTGGTGATCCTCTTCTTGTTCATCAACCTGCTCGTCGACCTGCTGTACGCCGCCCTCGACCCCAGGATCCGCTATGAGTGACTTGAACACCGTGACCGAGGCCGAACTGCCCGGCGGTCAGCCGAACGTCCCGCACGGCCCGGTCAGGAAGGACAAGCCGCGCAGCCTGGCCGGCGACGCGTGGGCCGACCTTCGCAAGCGCAAGACCTTCTGGACGGCGATCGTCCTGGTGGCGCTGATCCTGCTGATGGCACTCTGGCCGTCGCTGTTCACCACCGCCGACCCGGGGGCCTGCTCGCTCGCCAACCAGTTCAAGGGTCCGACCGGCAACGCGCTGTTCGGGTATGACTTCCAGGGTTGCGACATCTACGCCAAGATCGTCAACGGCGCCTGGAACTCGATCAAGGTGGGCGTGCTGTCCACGCTGCTGGCCGGCCTCATCGGTCTGGCCTTCGGTCTGGCTGCGGGCTACTTCGGCGGCGGAGTGGACGCGGTCCTGTCCCGGATCATCGACATCATGCTCGGCGTCCCGTTCTTGCTGGCCGGCATCGTGTTGTCCCGCCGGCTCGGCGCCGACCCCAAGTCGGACGGCGTGCTCGCCGTGACCCTGACCCTGGGCCTGCTCAGCTGGACCTCCGGCGCGCGTGTCATGCGATCCGCGGTCATCTCGGCCAAGCAGCAGGACTACGTGGCGGCCGCCCGGATGCTGGGAGCCAAGCCGAGCCGGCTCATGCTGCGGCACATCCTGCCGAACTCCATCGCGTCCTACATCGTCATGCTGACGCTGCTGCTGGGCATCAACATCTCCAGCGAGGCGACCCTGTCGTTCCTGGGCGTCGGCCTGAAGAACGGCGCGATCAGCTGGGGCATCATGATCTCCGAGGGCACCGCGTTCGCGCGGGCCGAGCCGTGGCCGCTGGTCTGGCCGGCCGTCTTCCTCGGCGTCACGGTGCTGGCCTTCATCATGCTCGGCGACGCGGTCCGCGACGCCTTCGACCCGAAGCTGCGGTGACCCGGTGACTGATATCAAGGCGCAACTGGACGTCCTACCGGGCGTCGATCCGCGCGCACCCCTGCTCGAAGTGACCGACCTGCACGTCGAGTTCCGTACCCAGTACGGCGTGGCCAAGGCCGTCAACGGCGCGAACTTCCTGCTCTCCCCGGGCGAGACGCTCGCCATCCTGGGTGAGTCCGGCTGCGGCAAGTCGGTGACCGCGCAGGCGATCATGGGCATTCTCGACACCCCGCCCGGCTACGTCACACAGGGAGAGATCCGCTACCGCGGTATCGACCTGCTGAAGCTGAAGGAGGAGGAGCGTCGGAAGGTCCGCGCCAACAAGGTCGCGATGATCTTCCAGGACGCCCTCTCCGCGCTGAACCCGGTCTACACGGTCGGTTTCCAGCTCGGCGAGCTGTTCCGCAAGCACCGGGGGATGTCCCGGGCTGACGCCAAGAAGCAGGCGATCGACCTGCTGGAGCAGGTGAAGATCCCGGCCGCGCGGAACCGGGTGAACGACTACCCGCACCAGTTCTCGGGTGGTATGCGGCAGCGCGTCATGATCGCCATGGCGCTGGCGCTCGACCCCGAGGTGCTGATCGCCGACGAGCCCACCACGGCGCTCGACGTCACCGTGCAGGCGCAGATCATGGGTCTGCTCGCCGACCTGCAACGGCAGCGCAACATGGGCCTCATCCTGATCACGCACGACATGGGCGTGGTCGCCGACGTGGCCGACCGGATCTCGGTGATGTACGCGGGCAAGGTGGTCGAGGAGGCGGGTGTCTACGACATTTACTCGCGGCCGGCCCACCCGTACACCCGTGCCCTGCTCGAGTCGATTCCCCGGCTCGACATGAAGGGGCAGCAGCTCAGCGTCATCCGCGGCCTGCCGCCGGCGCTGACCGACGTCCCGAAGGGCTGCGCGTTCAACCCGCGTTGCGCCTACGCGCGGGACGCCTGCCGGCAGGATCCGCCGCCGCCGGCGTACCAGGTGTCGGTCACGCCGCACCGCACGGCCCGCTGCCACTTCTTCCGGGAGGTCATCAGTGAGTGACGTCGTCCTCGAGACCAAGGGCCTGGTCAAGCACTTCCCGATCACCCAGGGCATCGTCTTCAAGAGCAAAGTCGGCGCGGTCCGGGCGGTCGACGGCGTCGACCTCCAGCTGCGCCGGGGCGAGACCCTGGGCGTCGTCGGCGAGTCCGGTTGTGGCAAGTCGACACTGGCCAAGCTGCTGGTCGGTCTGGAGAAACCGACCGCCGGCTCGATCAACGTGCGCGGCCAGGACATGGTCACGATGAAGGGTGCCCAGCTGCGGCGCGCCCGGCGCAACATCCAGATGGTGCTCCAGGACCCGTACACGTCGCTGAACCCGCGGATGACGGTCGGCGACATCATCGGCGAGCCCTTCGAGATCCACACGGAGGTGGTCCCGAAGGGCGGCCGGCAGCGCGCGGTGCAGGACCTGCTGGACACGGTCGGCCTCAACCCCGACCACATCAACCGGTACCCGCACCAGTTCTCCGGCGGTCAGCGCCAGCGGATCGGCATCGCCCGGGCGCTCGCGCTCAAGCCGGAGATCATCGTCTGCGACGAGCCGGTGTCGGCGCTGGACGTGTCCATCCAGGCCCAGGTGATCAACCTGCTGGAGCGGCTGCAGAACGAGTTCGGCCTGTCGTACATCTTCATCGCGCACGACCTGTCGGTGGTCCGGCACATCTCCGACCGGGTCGCCGTGATGTACCTCGGCAAGGTCATCGAGACCGGCGGGGACCAGGCGATCTACGAGCAGCCGACGCACCCGTACACGCAGGCCTTGCTCTCGGCCGTGCCGGTCCCGGACCCGCGCCTGCGCGGCCACCGTGACCAGATCGTGCTGGAGGGTGACGTCCCGTCGCCGGCCAACCCGCCGTCGGGGTGTCGCTTCCGCACGCGGTGCTGGAAGGCTCAGGAGGTCTGCGCCCAGCAGGAGCCGCTGCTGCAGATCCGCGAGCGGTCCCCGCACCCGAGCGCGTGCCACTTCGCGGAGATCCGCGACGTCGTGCACGGACGCTGAGCTGAGAAAAGGCCGGGCCGGAGCATTCCGGCCCGGCTTTTTCGTTTTCCGGCGCTTCGCGTTCCGGAGATCAGAACCCGGTCACAGGGGGCCGCGGCCGGAGCGGAGCAGCAGCAGGGCGACCTGGGTGCCGTCCGGGCCCAGGGCGGTGCGGAAGCGGTCGACGATCTCGCGCTCGCGGGCCAGGACGAGGCGGGTGCCGCCGGAGGCCATCCGGGTCTTGCCGACCTCCTGGGAGAGCCGGGAACGCTCCAGCCACAGGTCGATGATCGCCTGGTCGATCTCGTCGATCCGCTCGCGCATGCCCCGGATCTCGTCGGCGGCCAGCGGCTTGCCGGCGCCGGTGACCTGGTCCATCGCGGAGTTCTCGGGGGACTTCTCGGTGTTGGTGGACTGGTCCATCACGTCGGCGGTCATGTCGTGCTCCTCGGGTGCTCGTCGTCCCGGACAGCCCGGCCCGGAAAGCAACAAGCCCCGGGCTGTGGAAGGCCCGGGGCTTGAAGTAGGTCTGTCGTTCAGAGGCGACCTACGGCTGCCGGACTTCCGGTGCCGTAGTAAAAAAATCGCGCCTGCTGGATCACGAGCCGAGTATGCCCCGCTGCCGGACCGGCCCGCAAGGAAACCGCCCGAACGATGGGACACCGCTCCGGGGACGGTGCGTCCGCCGTACCGGAAAGGGTGCGGAGAGGGAGAGCGGCCCGGCGCGAACGCCGGGCCGCGAGGGACATCGGTCAGGGGGTCGTGCTGATCCGGTCGGCCGGGCCGGGCTGGATGGTGCCGCTGCCCAGGTAGGCGGTCAGCGCGTCGACGTCGAAGCCGGGGGCGGTCACCACCAGCGACGGGTCGACGACCAGCTTGCCGAAGCCGTCACCGCCGTTGGCCAGGAAGTTGTTCATGGTGACCCGGTAGGTGGCGGCCGGGTCGATCGGCGTGCCGTTCAGCGCCAGGTTGCTGACCTTGGCGCCGAGCGGGGCGGACGCGCTCCAGGTGTAGGTGAAGCCCGCGGAGACCTGCAGGATCTTCGTGGTGGTCTGGCCCTGGTAGCCGGCGAACTGCTGCTCCAGCGCCTCCTTGAGCTGCGCGCCGGTCAGCGGCTCGGTGGTCACCAGGTTGTTGAACGGCTGAACGGTGAACGCCTCGCCGTAGGTGACCTGGCCGTAGCCCTCGCCGCCGGACGACTGGTCGGCGTCCAGGTCGGCCCGGATACCGCCCGGGTTCATCAGGGCCAGCTGCGCGCCGGCGCCCGTCGTGTACTTCAGCTGGGCGTCCGCGATGACGTCGCCGAGCGGGCTCTCACCTGCCGCGTTGTTCGTCCGGACGATGTCGCCGGAGATGGTGCCGACCAGCTTGTTGGCGATCGGGGCGACAGCGGCGCGGTACTTGTCGGCCACCTTCTTCGCCGTCGCGTCGACGGTGTCCGGGTTCCTCAAGTAGACGCCCGACGTGTCCTTCTTCCACCCGCCGTTGCCGTCCGGCACGCCGTTCTCCACGATCACGTTCTTCGCGGTGATCCCGGCGAACCGGCCGGTGCGCCGGTCCAGTGAGTAGTCGATGTCGGTGATCAGCTGGCCGTTGGCGCCGGCACTGGTCACCACGGTGTCGGTGCCCGCCTTGTTGGGCAGCTTGCAGGAGTAGAACCGGTGGGTGTGCCCGGACACCACGATGCCGATCTCCGGGTTCAGGCCCGCCACGATCGGCACGACGGCGCCCGAGAAGTTCACGCAGTCCGAGACGCCCGGGGTGGGCGTGGCCGAGCCCTGCGAGCCGCCCTCGTGCAGCAGGAGCACCTGCGCCTTGACGCCGAACAGCTTGAGGATCCGGCTCCACTTGTTCGCGGTCGCCACCTCGTCGGTGAAGTGCACGTTCTTGATGCCGGCCGGGTTCACGATGCCGGCCGTGCCCTCCAGCGTCATGCCGATGAAGCCGACCGGTACGCCACCGACGAACCTGATGTCGACCGGCGGCAGGATCGGGCGGCCGGTCTTGTTGTCGATGGTGTTCGCGGCCAGGTAGCTGAACTCGGCGCCGCCGAAACCGTCGCCGTCCTGGCAGCCGTCGGTCGGGTGGCACCCGCCGCGCTGCATCCGGATCAGCTCGGCCACGCCCTCGTCGAACTCGTGGTTGCCCACCGAGCTGACCTGCAGGCCGACGGTGTTCATCAGCTCGATCGTCGGCTCGTCGTGGAACGCGGCGCTGACCAGCGGGGTGGCGCCGATCAGGTCGCCGGCGCCGACAGTGGTGGTCTGGCGGCCCTCGGCCGCCGCCTCGGCGCGCAGCCTCTTCAGGTACGTCGCCAGGTACTCCACCCCGCCGGCCGGGGTGCTGGTGCCGCTCGCGTTGACCACCGCGCCGCTGCCGGTGGGCGGGTCGATCGCGCCGTGGAAGTCGTTGTAGCTGAGGAACTGGCCCTTGACCAGGGCAGCGCGGTCAATGGCGGGGTAGGACGCGGTCACCGGGGCGAACTCGGCCGGTGGCGCGGCGGTGGCCGGCTGCACGGGCACGGTGCTGAGCGCGCCGGCGACGGCCAGCGCGACGGCCGGCACGGCGATCCGCCGCCGTAGCGGTGATGTCATGATATTCGATCCCTCGATCCGAGTGGACTGTCAAGTGACTCGATCAGACTGGTGGATCGGCCGGGTGGACGCCACCACTTCCAGGTGACAAGTCAATTGCCGCACACCGATGCGCCGGCCGCCTCGGCGCGATTTCCTGTCGGAGGGGCGGCATACACTGGCTCCCGCGATGCGACCTTCTTCAGAACCTTCCGACAACGCCCTGTTCGCGCTGCCCACGGTGGTCCCGCCGGCCCCCGTCGGCAGGCCGCCGGCGCCGGTGGCCACGCGTGCGCCGCGTCCCGCCGTCGACCCGGAAGCGCTGCTCGAGGGGCTGAACGGCCCTCAGCGCGACGCCGTCACCCACGCCGGTGGCCCGCTGCTGATCGTGGCGGGTGCGGGCTCGGGCAAGACCCGGGTGCTCACCCACCGGATCGCCTACCTGCTGGCCAAGCGGGACGTGCATCCCGGCGAGATCATCGCGATCACGTTCACCAACAAGGCGGCCGGCGAGATGAAGGAGCGGGTGGCCCATCTGGTCGGCCCGCGCGCCCGGTTGATGTGGGTGTCGACGTTCCACTCGGCATGTGTCCGGATCCTGCGTGCCGAGCACGAGCACGCCGGGCTGAAGAGCACCTTCTCCATCTACGACGCGGACGACTCGCGCCGGTTGATGCAGCTGGTGGCCCGCGAGCTGGACCTGGACCCGAAGCGTTACACCGCGCGCGGCCTCGCCGCCCAGGTGTCGAACCTGAAGAACGAGCTGGTCGACCCGGAGGAGTTCAAGCAGCGGGCGAAGGGGCCGAACGAGCGGGCCGTCGCCGAGGCCTACGAGCTCTACCAGCGCCGCCTGAAGGAGGCGTACGCGCTGGACTTCGACGACATCATCATGGCAGTGGTGCACCTGTTCCAGTCGCACCCGCTGGTCGCCGAGGCGTACCGCCGGCGGTTCCGGCACGTCCTAGTCGACGAGTACCAGGACACCAACCACGCGCAGTACACGCTGATCCGCGAGCTGGTCGGCACCGAGGACCCGTCGGAGCTCTGCGTCGTCGGTGACGCCGACCAGTCGATCTACGCGTTCCGCGGCGCGACGATCCGCAACATCCTGGAGTTCGAGCGCGACTACCCGGACGCCCGCACCATCCTGCTGGAGCAGAACTACCGCTCCACCCAGACCATCCTGTCCGCGGCCAACGCGGTGATCGACCGGAACACCTCGCGCAAGCCCAAACGCCTCTGGAGCGACCAGGGCGCCGGCGAGCAGATCGTGGGGTACGTCGCCGACACCGAGCACGCCGAGGCCGACTGGGTGGCCCGGGAGATCGACCGGCTGACCGACCGGCACCAGGTGCGGCCCGGCGACGTGGCCGTCTTCTACCGCACCAACAACCAGTCCCGGGTGTTCGAGGAGGTGTTCATCCGGGTCGGCCTGCCCTACAAGGTGGTCGGCGGGGTGCGCTTCTACGAGCGCAAGGAGGTCCGCGACGCGCTGGCCTACCTGCGGGCGGTGGTGAACGAGGACGACACGGTGAGCGTCCGCCGGGTGCTGAACACGCCGAAACGCGGGATCGGCGACCGGGCCGAGGCGTGCGTGGAGGCGCTGTCGAACCGGGACCGGATCTCGTTCGGCCAGGCGCTGCGGCACGCGCGGTCGGCGCCGGGCATCTCCACCCGCGCGGCGAACAGCATCGGTGACTTCGTGCAGCTGCTCGACGACCTGCGGGAGATGGCGCTGATCGTGCCGCCGGAGGAGGTGCTGGAGGCGGTGCTGCAGCGTTCCGGCCTGCTCAGCGAGCTGGAGGAGAGCCTCGACCCGCAGGACCAGGGCCGGGTGGAGAACCTCCAGGAGCTGGTCAGCGTCGCCCGCGAGTACACCGAGCGGGTCGAGTCGCAGGAGGAGACGGCGACTCTGGCCGGGTTCCTGGAGCAGGTGGCACTGGTCGCCGACGCCGACCAGATCCCCAGCGACGACCCCGACCATCAGGGCGTGGTCACCCTGATGACGCTGCACACGGCGAAAGGCCTGGAGTTCCCGGTGGTCTTCCTGACCGGCCTGGAGGACGGCGTGTTCCCGCACATGCGGGCGATGTCCGACAACGCCGAGTTGGAGGAGGAGCGCCGGCTGGCCTACGTGGGGATCACCCGGGCCCGCCAGCGGCTCTACCTGTCCCGCGCTGTCACCCGGTCGGCCTGGGGCCAGCCGCAGTACAACCCGCCGTCCCGGTTCACCGACGAGCTGCCGGCCGAGCTGGTGCGGTGGGAGCGGACCGGCGGGTCGTACACGTCCTGGTCGGGCACCGGCGGCGGGGTGGGTGGCCGCGGTGGCGGCGACCGCCAGCGCGGTGGCGGCTTCGCCGGTGGCACGCCCAAGGCGCAGCGCATCGCCGAGCGGCTCGGCATCGACGCCAGCAAGCTGGCCACCGCCAGCGAGCTGAAACAGGCACCGAAGGTGGCGCCCGGCGACCGGGTCAACCACCAGCGTTACGGCCTGGGCCGGGTGGTGGTGGTCGAGGGGCAGGGGCCGGGCGCCCGTGCCCAGATCGACTTCGGCGACCAGGTGATGTGGCTGATCCTCCGGCACGCCCCGATCGAGAAGATCTAGGCCGTTGCCGGTGAGCCGCGGAGGTTCGCGTCGACCATCCGGTCGGACATCGGCGCGGCAGCGGCTGCCATGATTGAGGAGTCCGGTCCTTCAGCCGGTTGGCGCCACCTCTCAGTGACTTGCGAAACCGCCGCTTCTCATGCGTTCCTCCACGCCGCGCGGCCCCGGCGGACCACCGGAACGGGTGACACGTAGCCCGGCGGACCTGCCGAGCACCCCACCCTGACGGCATCCAGCGGGTCGGCCGGCTCGGCGGGATACCCGAGTGATCGGTGCGCCCGAGGCCTATGAGCCCTTCACTATGGGCGTCTTGAGGAGAAGACTGCTGGATGTCAGGCATCATGCGCGATGATCTGGATTTGGTGGTCTTGATATGGATACCGGCTATCTGGTTCCCGAAGATTCCCATATCAGCTGCGCCAACAACCCTGACACCGGTGTGACGGAGGTGTCCGTGCACGGGTCCTGGGACCCGCAGGTACGCACGGCGATGGCGCAGACGTTGCGGATGTGTGTGGCCGAGACGCCCCGCTTGCTTCTCATCGACGTAGCCCGGCTGTCGGATCCCGCTGGCGAGTCCCTGACGACGTGGCAGATCGCGCACCAGTACGCCCGCGAGCGGACCCCGCCGGTCGACGTGGTCATGTGCGCGCCGACGCCGCGCCTGCGGCACCGCCTGTCCGGCACTGCCGGCGGTGTGACGATCGCCGTATCACTCGACGCCGCTCGCGCGGCCGGCCCACGGCAGCCGATATGGCCCCAGCGCCGTACGCGGCCGTTGCCGGCGGACCCGGCCTCCGTCAGGCTGGCCCGCGGCATGGTGAGAGATCTGTGCGACGGGTTGCGACTGCCGCGGCTCCGCTACCCAGCACAGCTGATCATCAGCGAGCTGGCCACCAACGCTGTCGAACACGTCCGCGCCGCCTTCGGCGTCGCGGTCACGCTGCGCGGTGACGTACTTCACCTGGCCGTGCAGGACCAGGCGCGGCAACTGCCCCGCCCCGCCGCGAGGCCGTTGCGAGGGCAACGGCCGATGCGACGCGGCGCGGGCCTGTGGGTCGTTGACGCCGCCGCCACCGCCTGGGGCGCCGTGCATTGCGGGGGCGGCAAGATCGTCTGGGCCACCCTCGCCATCGGCGGGAAGGAGATGTCGTGACAGACGATTCCCCCGGCCGGCTTCCACGCGGTGCCCGGATGCATCGCACGGCGTCGACCGTGACCATTATCTTGTCTGGTGAATTCGACCTGATGGCGAGATACTGGATGCCGGACTTCATCGTCGACACCATCGACGCCACCCTCCGGCACATCGTCCTCGACCTCAGCGAGCTCGCCTTCATCGATGTAGCTGGCCTGCGCATCCTGCTGGACGTTCACGACATCAGCATCCGCAACGGCATCACCCTGACCCTGCGCCGTCCGCCATCGTGTCTCGTCTGGCTGCTGGACACCTGCGGCGTCACCGACCTGTTGATTGACGACGACAGCGGCTCCCAGTACCGCGACGACGACCAGCCTCCTGCTCACATCCCTACTGCCGATCCGGCCCGCCACTCCACGGCCGACGAACGCGGCCGCGCGGCCGACGAACGCGACCGCGCGGCCGACGAACGCGACCGCGCCGCCGACGAACGCGACCGCCAGATCAACGATCACCAACGGTGGGAAGACATCCGCGAGGACAGGGCCAACCAACGCGAGCGTGATCTCGAAGCGCGTGAACGCTCTGACCTGCCGTGACATGGACACGATGAGCAGGGCATTCCTCTTGACGCCTTGAGCTAGGTGGCGCTGATCTTCGTCGCGAGACCCATGGCGCAGGTCGAGCAGGGGCCCGATCGGACCTGCTGAAGGCCACCCACGCGAGGCCAGGCATTAGCGGCTCGGCAACCTGCAGCTAGCAGCCGGGGATGTCGACACCGTGCTCGCGCATCCACGCGGTCGGCTCGACCGGGTTCTTGTAGTGCCCCTGGTGCACCTCGAAGTGCAGGTGCGGGCCTGTCGAGTGCCCGGTGGAGCCCTCGTCGCCGATCCGCTGCCCGGCCCGGACGCTCTCGCCCACGGTCACGGCGATCCGGGACAGGTGGCCGTAATGGGTGAGCCAGCCGTCGCCGTGGTCGATCAGGACGGCGTTGCCGTACCCCTGGGCCATCCCGGCGGCCACCACCACGCCGGCGCCGGCCGCGACGATCGGGGTGCCGTCCGCGGCGGCCAGGTCGACACCGGCGTGCAGCCGGCCCCAGCGCTGGCCGAAGCACGACGTGACCCGGGCGGTCGGGTTCGGGTTCACCCAGGCGGCGCCGCCGGCGACGGCTGTCGTCCGCTCCTCCCGCGGGAGCGGTTTCGCCTTGCGCTGGACCGTGGCCGGCACGACGGCGGCGCGGTGCGCGGCCGGTTGCCGGAGGTGCGTCTTGGCCGGGGCCTCGTCATCGGCCGGCGGGACGATCGGCAGCGCGGCCGGGGCGTGCGCGGCGGTGTGCTTCTCGTCCGAGGTGTGGTCGGCCGCCGAGGCGCTGGCGCTGGCCGCGCCGATCCCGGTGGCCAGGGTGGCGGTCAGCGCGGTGAGCGAGACCGCGGAGCGGCCGCGGCTGGCGAACAGGGCCGGGAAGGCCGGGGCACGGTGCCGGTGGAGACGTTCCTGGCGGTGCCGACCGGTGCTGCCCGATGCCGAAGTCTGCCGCACGCGCGACTCCCCTCCCGACGTCCGTGATCAGTGCTGACACGGTTCTGTCGGCCCGGGGCGGGATGCGCTGAGGGGGTGGGCGGCCGGTTCAACCGAGCCGCAACCGGGTGGTACCCGGAGGGGTCAGGAAGCGGCCTCGGCGGCGGCCATGCCCGCGTACACCGACTCCATCTGGAGCTGGATGTCCACGCCGTGCGGCTTGAGGAAGGTGATCGGGTCGACCGGCTTGCCGCCGACGTGGATCTCGAGGTGCAGGTGGGTCCCGTACGAATAACCGGTGTTGCCCACCTCGCCGATCACCTGACCGGCCTTGACGGCATCGCCCTTCTTGACCAGCAGCCGCCGGGAGTGGGCGTAGATGACCTCGGTGCCGTCGTCCTGCTGAACGGTGATCGAGTAGCCGTAACCGCCGTTGTAACCGGCGGCGGTCACCGTGCCGGCGTGGATCGACTTGTACGGGGTCCCGTCCGGGGCGGCCAGGTCGATGCCGGCGTGCAGCTTGCCGAACCGGACGCCGAACGCCGACGTGAACTGGTAGTCGTCCAGGGGGAGCAGGTAGACCTCGGCGGCGGCCTGCTCGTCGCTCAGCTTGCTGGCCGCCTTGGCGGCGGTGCCACGGTTTTCCGAGCGGGAGGCGCGGTTCGCGTCGCCGGCGCGGCTCTGCAGCGCGTCCGTGGCGACCTGGGACTTGTCGAGGCTGGACAGGACGTCCGGGCTGACCGTCTTGGCGTCCGGGAGGTTGGAGGCCGCGCCGAGGGCGACCACACCGGCGCCGACGAAGGCGGAGGTGACGACTGCGGCGTAGCGGCTGCGCGGCGGGGTCGGAACGCGGCGTCGGCCGCGATAGCGATCCGGCTCAGACGACAAGCGCTGGCGCACGAAGGACCCTCCGTCGGTGGCATTGCGGCGGCACGCTCATGGCCCCGCGCAAGCGGTTAACGAGTGTTGGCCGGGCGGTCGCTGGGGGGTGAACCTGTGCGACAGCCGTGGCCACGGTAACGAAACGACCGCCGGGTCACAAGTCGCAGCGCCATTTTCGTGACAGTTCCACGCCGGTATTGATCAGCTATTGTCCGAATTGGCCACCTTTCCTTAGGGGCAATTTAGCGACGGTGCGTGATCGCTCAGAAAACGGAAAGTAATGTGACCGGGGTAACCATTACTGGGCCGTGTCGCGGCCGGAGGCGCTACCCGGGGGCCGGTGGCGCGGGTTACCGTTCGTTCAGGTGGGACGTCGAGGTCCCCGGCGTGGAGGGGTCAGCATGCAAGCACGGATCAGGGTCGTCGTCGCCAAGCCCGGGCTGGACGGGCACGACCGGGGAGCCAAGGTGGTCGCCCGGGCGCTGCGCGACGCCGGCATGGAAGTCGTCTACACCGGGCTGCATCAGACGCCCGAGCAGATCGTCGAGACCGCGATTCAGGAGGACGCCGACGCCGTTGGCCTGTCCATCCTCTCCGGCGCCCACATGACGTTGTTCCGGCGAGTGATGGAACTGTTGGCGGAGCGTGATGCCGCGGACATCGTGGTATTCGGCGGCGGCATCATTCCGGAGGATGACATCACGGAATTGGAATCACTCGGGGTAGCCAAGGTATTCACGCCGGGTGCTACCACGGCGTCCATCATCGAATGGGTTCGCGCCAATGTGGGGACCCAGGTCGCGTGAGCAAAGGGGAGAGGCCGGACGCACCCCTCACACGTCCGGCCTCTCCATGCGCGATGCCCCGCCGCCACCCCTCGACCGACAGGGCATCGGCCGTTCTCATCCGCGGGCCCGTGTAGCACCTCGCTGACATCACACTCAACGACGCCCTTCTCCGCGGGGTTACGCGCGCTCCGGTGACTTTTTCTGACCAGTTCCCGGGAAGTCACCGCCGTCACTCCTCGCCCAGTCGTCCCGACCGTCCCGGAGCTGCGATTTCGTCCCTCCAGTGTGTGGTCTTGCACACCGTGTACCCGCGAGGGCACGGGGGCCGATTCGGTCGCTAGTCTGCGGGTGACGGCCATTTCCGGATGGCCGGACGATCCTCACGCTGGCGGCGCCGCTGCGACGCGCCGCGCACACAACAGGTCGGGACGCAATGGTGCGGCTTGCCGGCGCTTGGCGTCGCGAGCGAAAGGAGACACGTGGACCTGTTCGAGTATCAGGGGCGCGACCTGTTCGAACGGCACGGGCTGCCCGTGCTGGGCGGCGGCGTCGCCGAGACCCCGCAGGAAGCCCGGGCGATCGCCGAGCGGCTGGGCGGCAAGGTCGTCGTCAAGGCGCAGGTCAAGGTCGGCGGCCGCGGTAAGGCCGGCGGCGTCAAGCTGGCCGACGGCGCGGACGAGGCCGAGGCCCGCGCGACCGACATCCTGGGCATGGACATCAAGGGCCACACGGTCCACAAGGTGATGCTGGCCGAGACGGCCGACATCAAGGAGGAGTACTACTTCTCCTACCTGCTGGACCGCGCGAACCGGACGTTCCTCTGCATCGCCAGCGTCGCCGGCGGTATGGAGATCGAGACGGTCGCCGAGGAGGACCCGGACCGGGTCGCCAAGATCGCGATCGACGCGAGCAAGGGCGTGGACGAGGCGAAGGCGCGGGAGATCGTCACCGCCGCCAAGTTCCCGGCCGACGTCGCCGACCAGGTCGTCGACATCGCGGTGAAGCTGTGGCAGGCGTTCGTCGCCGAGGACGCCCTGCTGGTCGAGGTCAACCCGCTGGCCAAGGTCGGCGACGGCCGGGTGCTGGCGCTCGACGCCAAGGTCACCCTGGACGAGAACGCCGGCTTCCGGCACCCCGACCACGAGGCGCTCGAGGACAAGTCCGCCGTCGACCCGATCGAGCAGGCGGCCAAGGCCAAGAACCTCAACTACGTCAAGCTCGACGGCGAGGTCGGCATCATCGGCAACGGCGCGGGCCTGGTCATGTCGACCCTGGACGTGGTCGCGTACGCCGGTGAGCGGCACGGCAACGTCAAGCCGGCCAACTTCCTCGACATCGGTGGTGGCGCGAGCGCCCAGGTGATGGCGAACGGCCTGGAGATCGTCCTCGGCGACCCGTCGGTGAAGTCGGTCTTCGTGAACGTCTTCGGCGGCATCACCGCCTGCGACGCGGTGGCCAACGGCATCATCCAGGCCCTGGCCCTGCTCGCCGAGCGCGGCGAGACGGTCACCAAGCCGCTCGTGGTGCGTCTCGACGGCAACAACGCCGAGGCCGGCCGCGCCATCCTCGACGGTGCCAACAACCCGCTGGTCGAGCGGGTCGACACGATGGACGGAGCGGCCGAGCGCGCCGCCGAGCTCGCGGCTGCGGGGAAGTGAACTAATGGCTATCTGGCTCACCAAGGACTCCAAGGTCATCGTCCAGGGCATCACCGGTGGTGAGGGCTCGAAGCACACCAAGCGGATGCTCGCCGCGGGCACCCAGGTGGTCGGCGGCGTGAATCCGCGCAAGGCCGGCACCAAGGTGGACTTCGACGGCACCGAGCTGCCGGTCTTCGCCACCGTCGCGGAGGCGATCAAGGAGACCGGCGCCGACGTGTCGGTGATCTTCGTGCCGCCGGCGTTCACCAAGGCCGCGGTGGTCGAGGCGATCGACGCCGAGATCCCGCTCGCCGTGGTGATCACCGAGGGCGTACCGGTGCAGGACTCGGCGTCCTTCTGGGCGTACAACGTCGCCAAGGGGCAGAAGACCCGGATCATCGGGCCGAACTGCCCGGGCATCGCCTCGCCCGGCGCGTCGAACGCCGGCATCATCCCGGCCGACATCACCCCGCACGGCCGGATCGGCCTGGTCAGCAAGAGCGGCACGCTGACCTACCAGCTCATGTACGAGCTGCGCGAGTTCGGCTTCTCGACGGCTGTCGGCATCGGTGGTGACCCGATCATCGGCACCACGCACATCGACGCGCTGAAGGCGTTCCAGGAGGACCCGGAGACCGACGCGATCGTCATGATCGGTGAGATCGGTGGCGACGCCGAGGAGCGGGCGGCCGAGTTCATCAAGGCCAACGTGACCAAGCCGGTGGTCGGCTACATCGCCGGCTTCACCGCCCCGCCCGGCAAGACCATGGGGCACGCCGGCGCGATCATCTCCGGCTCGGCCGGCACCGCCGACGCGAAGAAGGCCGCGTTGGAGGCGGCCGGCGTCAAGGTCGGCAAGACGCCGAGCGAGACCGCGCGGCTCATGCGCGAGGTCATGAGCTGAGTACGGCACGGCACGGACGGCGCGCCGTCGATCAGGTCGATGCGACCCGATCGGCGGCGCGCCGCTGTTTCTGCATCGCCGTGAGCGCCGCGGCGTGACAAGGTAGTCGCGATGTCCAGCACAACCGACCGTCCCGGCGGCTCGGAGGACCCGTTCGCGGTCGCCGAGGCGCTGCAATCCGTGGTGCGGGACACCGAGCCGCTGCGGCCCGGGGCCCGGGACACCGAGGCGCTGCGGCCCGGGGTGCGGGACACCGAGGCGCTGGAGGTCCCGCCGGACCGGGACGAGGAGAACCGGGACACCGTCGTCGTCGACGAGGCGATGCTCGGCCGGCGGGAGACCGTCCGGGTGCCCGGCCCGCGCCGGCCGGAGTCCCGCCGGGGCGCGCCGCTGCCGGTGGCGGTGCTCTTCGCCACGCTGTGGGCCGCGCTGCTCACCTACCTGCCGGTCGCCGCGGTGCTCGGGCTGGCCCGGACTCTCGAGGGGGCCGGCGGGCTGCTCGGCGCGGCCCGGGCCGGGGCTGCCGCCTGGCTGCTCGGGCATGGCGTGCCGATCGGCACCTCGCTCGGCTCGCTCGGGCTCGCCCCGCTGCTGCTCACCGTGCTGGTGGTGTGGCGGCTCAACCGGGCCGGGCTGCACGTGGTCCGGGCGATCGGGGCGCGGCGTACCGGGTCGATCCGGTCGGCGCTGCTGGTGGCCACGGGCGTGGGGGTGGCGTACGCCGGAATCGGTGGCCTGACCGCCCAGCTCACCGATGGCCGCGGCACCCAGGTCTCCACCGCCGGCGCCGCGTGGCACTTCCTGGTCCTCGGCCTGGCCGGCGCACTGATCGGCGCGGTGCGCGGCAGCGACGCGGTGACCACCCTGGCCCGCCGGGTGCCGCCGGTGCTGCGGCACGGGGTGCGGACCGGCCTGGTCGCGGTCTTCTTGATGGTCGGCGCGGGCGCGGCGGTCGGCGGCCTGTCGATGGCGCTCGGCGGTGGCGACGCCGCGAAGGTCCTCTCCGCCTATCACACCGGGGTGGCCGGCCGGGCCGGGATCACCCTGATCAGCGTGGCCTACGCGGCGAACGCCGCGATCTGGGCCACCGCCTACCTGCTCGGGCCGGGTTTCGCGCTGGGCGTCGGCTCGGTGATCCGGCTCACCGAGTTCACCGTCGGTGACCTGCCCGCCCTGCCGCTGCTGGCCGGCCTGCCGGACGGGCCGATCGGCGCGGCCGGCACGCTGCTGCTGATGCTCCCGGTGATCGCCGGCGGGGCGGCCGGCTGGGGTCTCACCCAGCGGCTGCGCTACGGGCGGGCGCACGCCTGGGGGCCGGGCCGCGGGTCCGGCGCGGACGGGCCGGAGCCGGCCTGGTCGCTGCTGGTCGGCGCGAGCCTGCTGGCCGGTCCGGTGGCCGGGCTGGCGATGGCGGTCCTCGCCCGGGCGTCCGGTGGACCGGTCGGCGGCGGCCGGCTGGCCGAGATCGGGCCGGTCGCCGGGCAGGTGGGTCTGGTCGCCGCGATCGTGGCCGCCGTCTCGGTGCTGGCCGGGGCGTCGGCGGCCCGCGCCTTCCACGCCCCGCGTCGCCCCAAAGGCCGGAAGTAAGCCCCAGAATCCGGAAGTAGGCGCAGCCCGGATAGGGTGCACAGGTGACTGACCCCGCGCCCGCCCGCCTGGTCGTCCTGATCTCCGGATCGGGCAGTAACCTGCAAGCCCTTCTCGAAGCGACACGTGATCCGGCCTACGGCGCCGAGGTGGTCGCCGTCGGCGCGGACCGGGACGGCATCGCCGGTCTCGAGATCGCCGCCGCGGCCGGGATTCCCACTTTCGTCGACGCGGTGAAGGCCTACCCGACCCGGGACGACTGGGACGCCGCCCTCACCGGGCACGTCGCCGCCCACCGCCCCGACCTGGTGATCTCGGCCGGCTTCCTGAAACTGGTCGGCAAGCAGTTCCTGGACGCGTTCGGCGACCGGTACATCAACACGCACAACGCGCTGCTGCCGGCGTTCCCCGGCATCCACGGCCCGCGCGACGCGCTCGCCTACGGCGTGAAGCTGGCCGGCGCGACCCTCTTCTTCGTCGACGCCGGTGTCGACACCGGACCGATCATCGCCCAGGTCAGTGTCCCCGTGCTCGACGACGACACGGAGGAGACGCTGACCGAGCGGATCAAGGTGGCCGAGCGGGCCCAGCTGGTCGAGTTCGTCGGCCGGCTGGTCCGGGACGGCTGGACCATCGAGAACAGGAAGGTACGGATTCCGTGACTGCCGACGAGGGGCGCCGCCCGATCAAGCGGGCGCTGCTGAGCGTGTGGGACAAGGCGGGGATCGTCGAGCTCGCCCAGGCTCTGCACGCCGCCGGGGTGGAGGTCGTCTCGACCGGCTCCACCGCCACCACCGTGGAGAAAGCCGGCGTGCCGGTGACCCGGGTCGAGGACCTGACCGGCTTCCCGGAGATCCTCAGCGACCGGGTGAAGACCCTGCACCCGAAGGTGCACGGCGGGCTGCTCGCCGACATGCGGCTGGACAGCCACGTGGCGGAGCTGTCCGAGCACCGGATCGAGCCCTTCGACCTGCTGGTGAGCAGCCTCTACCCGTTCTCCGAGACGGTCGCCTCGGGGGCCGGCGAGGAGGAGTGCATCGCCAAGATCGACATCGGTGGGCCGGCGATGGTCCGCGCGGCGGCGAAAAACCACGCGTCGGTGGCCGTGGTCGTCTCGACCGACGGCTACCCGCTGATCCTCGCCGCTCTGCGGGACGGCGGCTTCACCCTGGCGCAGCGCAAGATGCTGGCGTCCACGGCGTTCATCAACATCGCCGAGTACGACATCGCGGTGGCGAACTGGACCGCGTCCACGCTGGTCGCCGGCGCCGAGTGGCCGGAGTTCACCGGCCTCGCCCTGAAGAAGCAGGACACCCTCCGGTACGGCGAGAACCCGCACCAGCGGGCCGCGCTCTACGTCGACCCGAACGCGCCGGCCGGGCTCGCGCAGGCCGAGCAGCTCAACGGCAAGGAGATGTCCTACAACAACTACGTCGACGCGGACGCCGCCTGGCGTACCGCGAACGACTTCACCGACCCGGCCGTGGCGATCATCAAGCACGCCAACCCGTGCGGCGTGGCGATCGGCGCGGACGTGGCCGAGGCGCACCGCAAGGCGCACGAGTGCGACCCGGTCTCCGCGTTCGGCGGCGTGATCGCCGTCAACCAGGAGGTCACCCTCGAGCTGGCGAAGCAGGTCGCGGAGATCTTCACCGAGGTGATCGTGGCGCCGGCCTACGCGCCCGACGCCCTCGCCCTGCTCCAGGAGAAGAAGAACCTGCGCGTCCTGGTCGCCCCCGCCTGGAACCCGCCGCCCGCGGAGATCAAGCAGGTCGGCGGCGGCGTGCTGGTGCAGCTGGCCGACCGGATCGACGCCGACGGCGACGACCCGGCGAACTGGACCCTCGCCACCGGCGCCCCGGCCGCCCCCGAGGTGCTCGAGGACCTGGTCTTCGCGTGGCGGGCGATCCGGAGCGTGAAGAGCAACGCGATCCTGCTGGCCAGCGACGGCGCCACGGTCGGCGTCGGGATGGGCCAGGTCAACCGGGTCGACTCGGCGAAACTGGCGGTCTCCCGGGCCGGCGCCGACCGGGCGGCCGGCAGCGTGGCCGCCTCCGACGCGTTCTTCCCGTTCCCGGACGGCCTGGAGGTGCTGATCGAAGCCGGCGTCAAGGCGGTGGTCCAGCCCGGTGGCTCGATCCGGGACAACCTGGTGATCGAGGCCGCGGAGAAGGCCGGCCTCACCGTCTACCTGACCGGCACCCGGCACTTCTACCACTGAGGTCCGCTTCCCGGCGCCGGACCGCTCGCGGTCCGGCGCCGCCTGCTTTCCGGTACGCGGTCAGCAACCCGCCCGGCGGTCCTGGTCCGAGCGGTGCTCGCGCCGTACCGAAAGCGCAGTGCACCTGGTCAACCGGCGACCGTGACCGCCGTGATCAGCGCACCCAGGCGGAACGCCGCGCCGACCAGCACGCGGACGCCGACGCCGCCCGCTGGAAGTGCTCCCGGGTCGCCGCGTAGAAGGCGAGGGCGGCGGTGAACAGGCCGGCGAAGCGTGACACTGGGCGCAGGGTCGGGAAGGGGTGGCCGCCATGTCGGGGCTGGTATCGCTGATCGCCACGCCGGATCTTCATCGCCTGGGATGGTAGAGGCAGATCACCAGTTCGGGGCCGCCCGGCGATCTTCAGTGGGCGGGCAGTACGCTCGTACTGCTAAGCATGTGTTTCGGGAGAGGAGCGCCGGCCGATGGCGAAAATCAAGGTCAAGAACCCGGTCGTCGAGATCGACGGCGACGAGATGACCCGGATCATCTGGAAGCAGATCCGTGAGCAGCTGATCCTGCCCTACCTCGACGTCAACCTCGAGTACTACGACCTCGGCATCCAGTACCGGGACGAGACCGACGACCAGGTGACGATCGACTCCGCCAACGCCATCAAGCGGCACGGCGTCGGCGTCAAGTGCGCCACCATCACCCCGGACGAGGCGCGGGTTCAGGAGTTCGGCCTGAAGAAGATGTGGCGGTCGCCGAACGGCACCATCCGCAACATCCTCGGCGGCGTGGTCTTCCGCGAGCCGATCATCCTGAAGAACGTACCCCGCCTGGTACCGAGCTGGACCAAGCCGATCATCATCGGCCGGCACGCCCACGGCGACCAGTACAAGGCCTCCGACTTCGTCGCGCCCAGCAAGGGCAAGATGACCGTCACCTTCACCCCTGAGGACGGCTCGGAGCCGATCGAGATGCACGTGGCCGACTTCCCGGCCGGCGGCGTCGGCATGGCCATGTACAACTTCGACGAGTCGATCCGCGACTTCGCGCGCGCCTCGTTCCGGTACGGCCTGGCCCGCAACTACCCGGTCTACCTGTCCACCAAGAACACCATCCTGAAGGCCTACGACGGCCGCTTCAAGGACCTGTTCGCGGAGATCTTCGAGACCGAGTTCGCCGAGGACTTCAAGGCCGCCGGCATCACCTACGAGCACCGGCTGATCGACGACATGGTCGCCGCCGCGCTCAAGTGGGAGGGTGGCTACGTCTGGGCCTGCAAGAACTACGACGGTGACGTGCAGTCCGACACCGTCGCGCAGGGCTTCGGCTCGCTCGGCCTGATGACCTCGGTCCTGATGACGCCGGACGGCCAGACCGTCGAGGCCGAGGCCGCGCACGGCACCGTCACCCGGCACTACCGGCAGTGGCAGAAGGGCGAGAAGACCTCGACCAACCCGATCGCGTCGATCTTCGCGTGGACGGGCGGTCTCAAGCACCGCGGCAAGCTGGATGGGACGCCGGAGGTCACCCAGTTCGCCGAGAAGCTCGAGCAGGTCTGCATCGAGACCGTCGAGGGTGGTCAGATGACCAAGGACCTCGCCCTGCTGATCAGCAAGGACGCGCCGTGGCTGACCACTGACGAGTTCATGAACGCGCTCGACGAGAACCTGGCGCGCAAGCTCGCCTGATCTCGCCTCGCGACAGGGCCCGCCGGTATTCCGGCGGGCCTTTCGTTTTGCGGTCCGCTTGTTCGGCTGGGGTGCTGGTGGGCCTTCTGGTCTTGCGGTCCGCTTGTTCGGCTGGGGGGTGCCGGCGGGCCTTTTCGTTTTGCGGTCCGCTTGTTCGGCTGGGGTGCTGGTGGGCCTTCTGGTCTTGCGGTCCGCTTGTTCGGCTGGGGGGTGCCGGCGGGCCTTTTCGTTTTGCGGTCCGCTTGTTCGGCTGGGTCTTTCGCCTGCGGCCCGTTCGTCGGGCGGGCCGTCTCGAGGGCCAGTGGGCCTTCGCTTGGGGTCCGGCCGTGAGCTCGGCTGCCAGGCGTGCCGGAAATTTCCCGAAAAAGGGATGTTTCTGGATAGTAACCGCTGGGTAGAAGGATTCGTTTGTCCTAGTGGTGCGGGTGGTGGGCTTGGGTACGCCGCTCGCCGTCCCCTTCAGCGGGGGCCTTGTCCCGGGCCCCCGCTGGTCCCTTTTCCGCCGCCCGCACCCCCAGCGGCATTCGCGACACACAACGGCTGGCACCCACGGTGGTCTCAACCGCCGGGACACCACCGCCAGTGCCAGCCGGTCGCTTTGCAGCTGTCCGGCTGGTGCCCACGGTGGTGTCCGGCACCGGGATACCACCGCCAGTGCCAGCCGGTCGCTTTGCAGCTGTCCGGCTGGTCCTCACGGTGGTGTCCGGCACCGGGATACCACCGCCAGTGCCAGCCGGTGGCTTTGCGGCTGTTCGGCTGGTCCTCACGGTGGTGTCAAGCGCCGGGATACCACCGTGAGTGCCAGCCGGTGGGCTGGGCTGGTGCTCAGGGTGGTGTCGGGCGCTGGGATGCCACCGCTGGTGCCAGCCGGCTGCTGGGCTGGTGCTCAGGGTGGTCTCGCGGTCGCGGAGACCACCGTCACGGCCAGCCGCTTCGGGCTGGGCTAGGCGGCGTCGCGGAGCATCTGGGCGGCCTTCTCCGGGACGACGTCGCTGACGAAGGCGCCCATCGCGGACTCCGAGCCGGCCAGGTACTTCAGCTTGTCGGCGGCGCGGCGGATGCTGAACAGCTGCAGGTGCAGGTAGCCCAGGTCGCGGCCCTCGCCGACGACCGCCTGGTGCCAGGCGGAGATGTACGGCATCGGCTTGCCGAACAGGCCGTCGAAGCGGTGCAGCACGTCGAGGTAGAGCGGGCCGAACGCGTCGCGTTCCTCGTCGGTGAGCGCGGGCAGGTCGGCGACCTGCCGGTGCGGGGCCAGCTGGACCTCGAACGGCCAGCGGGCGGCGGCCGGCACGTACGCCGTCCAGTGCTCGTTCGCGGCGATCACCCGGACCTTCGCGGCCTGCTCGGCGGCGAGCACGTCGGCGTACAGGTTGCGCCCGCCGGTCTTCTCCGCGTGCTTGCGCGCGGCCCGCAGCATCGCGGCGGTGCGCGGCGGAACCGTCGGGTACGCGTAGATCTGGCCGTGCGGGTGGTGCAGCGTCACGCCGATCTCGACGCCCCGGTTCTCGAACGGGAAGACCTGGCTGACGCCCGGCAGCTCGGACATCTCGGCGGTCCGGTCGGCGAGCGCGTCGACGACGGTGCGCACCCGGGACGGCGGCAGCGCGCCGAACGAGCTGTTGTGGTCGCTGGTGAAGCAGACCACCTCGCAGCGGCCCAGCCCGGGTCGGACCGGCACCATGTCGGTCAGCTCGGTGATCTCGCCGCCGGGCACCTCGCGGTAGCTGAACGACGGGAACTGGTTCTCGAAGACCACCACGTCGTAGTCCGGCGCGGGGATCTCGCTGGCGAAGTTCGCGTTCGTCGGGCAGAGGGGGCAGGCGTCGGACGGCGGCAGGAACGTGCGGGTCTGCCGGTGCGCGGCGACCGCCACCCACTCGTCGACCAGCGGGTCGTAGCGCAGCTGGGAGGCCGGCGGTGGCGGCGGCAGCTCCCGGGTGTCCTGGTACTTCGTCCGGCCGGAGTCCGGCCTCTCGTCGAAGTAGATGAGTTCACGGCCGTCGGAGAGGTTGACGGCGGAGCGGACGAGGGTCACTGGGGGTTCACCACCACGAGTTCGGGGACGGTTTCGGAGAGCAGGGAACGCGTGGCGGCGTCCAGGCCGTCGTCGGTGATCAGCACGTCGGCGCGCTGCAGGGGCACGATCGAGGAGATGCCGACGGTGCCCCATTTGGTGCTGTCGGCGAGGACGACCAGTCGTTCCGCGGCCTCGACGAGGGCGCGGTTGACGTCGGCCTCCATCAGGTTCGGCGTGGTGTAACCGGCCCGCTCGCTCATCCCGTGCACGCCGAGGAACAGCACGTCCAGGTGCAGGGTGCCGATCGCGGCGACCGCCACCGGGCCGACCAGGGCGTCGGACGGGGTGCGGGTGCCACCGGTGAGCACCACCGTCTGGTCCGGCCGGCCGGCGCGGTAGAACACGTCGGCGACCGGGATCGAGTTGGTCACCACGGTCAGCGAGGGCACGTCGACCAGGCGCTGGGCGAGCACCGCTGTGGTGGTGCCGGCCGAGAGCGCGATGGCGTCGCCGGGGGAGACCAGTGCGGCCGCGCGGGCGGCGATCGCGGCCTTCTCGTCGCGCTGGCGCACCGACTTGGCGGCGAAGCCCGGCTCGTGTGCGGAACCGGGGCTGACCGTTGTCGCGCCGCCGTGTACCTTCGCCAGCAGTCCGCGGTCGGCCAGGGCCTCCAGGTCGCGGCGGATGGTCATGTCGGAGACGCCGTACTCCGCGGCCAGCTCGCTGACCCGGACGCCTCCGGTGGCGCGGACCCGGTCGAGGATGGCAGCTTGACGTTGCTGTGCCAGCATTAGCAATCCACCATCTTCAGTCGCGGTATCCGCACTATTTCGAACACACTTGAACAGTACCTGCTGATCGGGTGTGCGCGAAAGAGTGACCTCAGATACCCCGGCCGCGCTTGTGCAGCGCTGAAAGAACATTCTCCACCTTCACCGCCCCGGTCATCGCGGCCAGGGCGATCGCGGTGCGCGGTTCCTTCCAGTTGGCACGTACCGCCTCCTTGCTGAACTGCCAGGCCTGGCTGCGGTTGCCGGTCGCCGCCGACCAGCACGCGAGCTGCCCGTACACCCGGGCGGCGCCGGGCCGGCAACCGCTGATCTCCGGGTGCCGCTGCATCATCCAGCGCAGTGAGGAGATCTTGGTGGCGTACTCGTAGGCGTAGTGCGAACTGCGGCCCCAGAGCACCCGCACCAGCGGCTCGTCCAGATGCACGATCGGCGCGCGGCGGGCCGCCCTGAGCAACAGGTCCCAATCCTCGTTCTGGCTGCCCGGGGCGTCCTCGGCGACCAGGCCGACGGCGTCCTCGGCGAGGGCCTCGCGGCGGATCAGGAACGACGACGAGTGCAGCATCGCCATCCGCGACCGGGCCAGGTCCTCCACCGTGACCCGGCTGCGGCCGGCCAGCCGGGGCGTGGTGCGCCCCTCGAACTCCACCTCGATCGCGCAGGTGGCGAACTCGGCGTCCGGCTCGGCCAGCAGCGCGGCCACCTGACGGCGCAGCTTGTCCGGCACCCACTGGTCGTCGTCGTCGCAGAACGCCACCAGTTCGGTGTCCAGGGCCAGGACCCCGGTGTTCCGGGCGCCGGCCAGGCCGGCGGACCGCCAGTTGGTCAGGACCAGCACCGGTACGTCCTCGGTACAGGCCAGCAGATAGTCCGGTTCGGTCTGGTCGTAGACCACGATGACCTTGAGCTCGCCGGGGTATCGCTGCTCCCGTACCGCGGCGATCGACCGGCGGACCAACTCGGGGCGGTTCCGGGTGGGGATGACGACTCCTACCGACGGCCAGTTCATCGGCTCTCCTGTGGGTAGCTGCTGCGCCGGGCTTCCGGTGGGTGGTTCCGTTCCGTCCGGGGGCGCTTCACCGGGCTTCCTGTGGGTTCAGCGGATAGCCGTACGCGCGCAGCATCGGTCCGCACACCGCGCCGACCAGGCGGCGCTGGGCGGCCGGAAGTGATCGCATCCAGGCGTCGTCGTGGCGCAGCGGCAGGCGGCCGACGGTGAAGCGCATCGGGTTGCCCGCCGCGCTGTGCCCGACCCGCAGGTCGGCGTGGCCGGGCCGGAGGAAGTCCAGGTCGCTGGGGTGCAGGGTGAGCCCGGCGAAGTCGGCCAGCCGGATCAGCGCGGCCCGCGGGTCGGCCAGGAACTCCTCGTAGCGGATCCGGCGGACCGGTACGCCGCGGCGGGCGAGCAGCCCGAACGCGGCGTTGTGCGCGTTCCACAGCAGGGCCGAGCGGCCGGGGGAGTAGCGGGTCATCTCCTGCACGCCGTCGGTCTCCGGGCGGGCCACCCGTTTGGTCCAGGAGTACGCGACCCCGCGCGCGTCCCGGACCACGTGCAGCACCTTGAGGTCGATGCCACCGGCCGCGCGCAGCACGTGGGCCAGGGCCGAGTGCTTCGAGGAGTCGACCACCAGCCGGGCGCCGGAGATCTCCGCGGCGGCGGCGTAGATCCTGGCGTAGTAGCCGGCGTACTCCCGCACGTCGGCGGCGGGTGTGGCGGAGGCGGCCAGCCGGGGGATGTGCCGGGTCCGCTCGACCGCGTCGCGCAGCGCGTGCACCCGGTCGACGTCGACGTTCGCCCAGCCGTCGAAGGCGTTCTTGCCGACCTGTTGCCAGAACTCGCAGGCCGAGAAGCGCGCACCGCACCCGCAGCGCTCGTCGTCACACAGGTCGCGCTGCCACAGGTGGACGACCTCACCGAGCGCGCAGACCCCGGGCAGTTCGCCGAGCAGACGTTCGACGAGTGTGGTGCCGCTTCGCCCCAATCCGCCCAGAAATAGCACTTGTGCCACTTTGGCCCGCCTTCACTCGTTTCGCTCTGGTAACGAGTGAAGCAGGCAAAAGGAGGCGTCAGGTGGTTATCGAGGCTTTCGACCGCGTGCACCTGGACGGCACCGGGATCGACCGGATCACCGAGGACGAGGTGGTGGCGGTGGTCCGGGACGCGCTGTCCCGCGGTCGGGGCGGCCGGATCATCACCCCGAACGTCGACATCCTCCGTCGCGCGTCCATCGACCCGGAGGCGCGCCGCCACCTCGACGACGCCGACCTGATCGTGGCCGACGGGATGCCGCTGATCTGGGCCAGCAAGCTGGGTGGGGCGCCGCTGCCGGAGCGGGTGGCCGGCAGCAGCCTGATCTGGTCGCTGTCGCGAGGGCTGGGGCGGGACGACCGTTCGATCTTCGTGATCGGCGGCGCGCCGGCGCCCCGGACGATCACCGCGGACCCCGAGGCGCCGCTGAGGACGGCCGTGGATCTCGAGGGCGCCGCGGCCCGGGCGAGGGCGGCGCTGGCCGGGGCGACCGTCGAGGTGCCGACGATCGGGGCCTCGGCGCTGGCCGGTCCGACCGCCGAGGTGCCGATCGTCGGCCGGCGGCGGAGCTCGGCTGCCGGCGCGGTGACGGTGCGCGAGGTGCGGGCGTCGGGGGCGGTGCGCGCCGCGGTCCGGCTCGCCGCCGCGAGCCCCGGGCTGCGCATCGCCGGCGCGGTCAGCCCGCCGTTCGGTTTCGAACGGGACGAGACGTCTTACGCCGAGGTGTGCCGGCAGGTCGCTGACGCGCGGCCGGACCTGGTCTTCGTCGGGCTCGGGTTTCCCAAGCAGGAGCTGGTCATCGAACGCCTCCGCCGGCAGCTGCCGGCAGCCTGGTTCGTCGGGTGCGGGGCGGCCGTCAACTTCGTGGCCGGCGACGTGCACCGGGCGCCGCGCTGGATGCAGCGCACCGGCCTGGAGTGGGCGCACCGCCTGAGCACCGAGCCGCGCCGGCTGGCCGGCCGCTATCTGCGCCACGATGCTCCGTACGCCCTGCGTCTGCTGGCCCGCGCGCCACGCCGCCGGTCCCGCCGAGCCTGAGCCGGTCGCGGGGCGGCCCGGCGGCCGCCGTGCGGGCCTGAGCCAATTCCGGAGAGGGGCCGGCGGCGGCCGTGCGGGCCTGAGCCACTCCCGGAGAGGGGCCCGGCGGCGGCCGGGCGGGCCGATCCGGATGGAGACGGTCATGCGGTGGCCCGGCCCGGAAGGCACCCGAGCGCACCGGCCCCGAGCCCCCCACCCGGCAGCCCGCCCAGCGAAGCGGGGACCACTCACCGGGTGGTCCGGCCACGACGGCCGCGCGGGCCGGCCAGGCTGCGAGGCGCCCGGCAGCGGATCACCACGGCCGGCGGGGCGTCGATCAGGGGCTGCCGGTACTCCTCCGCCGGATAAGCCGGCTGCCAGGGAAACCGGTCCTCCGGATCGGGCCAGACCAGCTGCTGGAGGCGGACCCGGCCGGACCCGTAGCGAGCCAGGGCGGCGCCCGGCCACAACTCGGCAGTGGGCGAGCCGGCGAGGACCACCACCTCCTGGTCGACGATCAGGTCGGCGACCCGGCGGCCGTGCCGGAACCGGGCGCCCTCCTCGTGCACCCGGCCGGCCACCTCGTTGAGCAGCTGATGGCCGAGGTCCGGCGGCAGCCCGGCGATGATCAGCTCGGGATGGCCGCCGGCGGTCAGGCCCACCGTGTAGGCGAACGGGACGGCGCCGGGCGGATCCTCGTCGGACGGCAGCACGTGCACGACAGCCCAGCCGAACTGCTGGATGATCTCGGTCTGCTCACTGAAGAAGTCGGACATGGGACCCCCTGGGAAGACGGACTGAGGCCCACTATGGAACAGGTGTACGACACTTTTCGCGGTACCCAAACCGTACGTACGTACTGTTAGAATGCCGCCATGCGCATCGTCGGCCTGCATCATGTCCAACTGCTGATCCCGCCCGGCGGCGAAGCCGTCGCGCGGTCCTTCTACAGCGGCGTCCTCGGGATGGCCGAGGTGGTGAAACCGCCGGTCCTGGCGGCTCGGGGAGGCTGCTGGTTCCGGGCCGGCGGCTGGGAGGTGCACCTCAGCCCGGTCCCGGACTTCGCCCCGGCCACCAAGGCGCACCCGGGCGTGCTGATTCACGACCTGGACGCCCTGGCCGAGACGCTGAAAGCCGCCGGCCACCCGGTCGAGTGGGATCCACACTTCCCGGGTCACCGGCGGCTCTACTCCGCCGACGGCCACGGCAACCGCCTGGAGTTCCTGGAACCGATCAGGGGTTGAAGTACGGGTCCGTGACCAGTGCGTGGAACGCGCCGAAGGCGGCCCGGTCGCCGCTGAGCTGGAACTGCTGGTTGGGGCCGTTGCCGTCCGGGTCGGACTCGAAGTACGCGACCGCCTTGATCTGCCGGTTCGCCTTGAAGGTGCGTTCCGCGTCGCGCAGCCAGGCGGCCCGGTTCGCCGAGCCCCAGGCCTTCGCCACGCCGAACTCGCCGATGATGATCGGTTTCGGGCGTTGGGCGGCCCACTGCAGGAACGGGCCCATCAGCTCGCCGATCGGCTGGAAGTCGGCGCCGGCGTACACGTCGACACAGGTCCAGTCGACCTGGTCGTCGCCCGGGTAGAAGTCCGGCGCCTCGCCGCGCTGGAAACCCTCGGCGGTCGGGCACCACACCCAGGAGACGTTGTCGGCGTGCTCCCGGTGGAAGATCGCCCGGACGTACTTCCAGGCCGCGATGTAGTCGGCGCCCGACCACATGGTCGCCCGCAGGTTCGGCCGGTCCATCTCCCAGCGCATCCGGAGCAGCACCGGGCGCTTGATCTTCCGGATCCGCCGGGCCTGCTGGGCGATCAGCCGGTCGTGCTCACCGTCCAGGATGGACCTGTTGTCGCCGGTCGCCCAGCTGATCATCAGGGACTGGCCCTGCGCCAGGAACTCCTGATCGGACTCGGTCCCGACCAGCTGGTCGAAGCGCCGGTAGGTGTTCAGGATGTCCAGCCGCCGGCCCAGCGAGGTCTCCAGCGAGTCGACAGCTGCCAGCCGCCCCACGTGGGTGAGCTCGTCCGGCTTGATCCAAGCGCCGACGTACGCTCCCGTCGCCGGAGGCGCGAACGGCCCGGCGGCGAACGGACCACCGCGCACCGCTACGGCCGGCGGCCGGCCGGAGAGATCGGGGGACGGCTCGGGCGCCGGTCGCGGCTTGTCGCCGGTGCAGGCCGACAGCAGCACGAGTACGGCGACGAGCGTCCCGGCCAGCGCCTTACGCATGGACCCGCCGGGCCGTGTAGAGCACGTTCACCGCGTACCCGTCGGTGCCGGGCAGCCGCCGGGCCGCCGCGTCCGCGAGCCGGGCCAGCCGGTGCTCGTGCAGCGACGGGGTGAGCATGGAGAACCCGCGGCGCTCCACGATCTCGAAGCCGTGCCGGTCGAGCAGCGCGGCCACCTCCTCGTGGGACAGTTCGGCGAACCAGCGCTCGCCGTGGTGCCGGCGGGCCCGCAGGTGCCGCACCGATCCGGCGTTGCCGTGGTTCTCCACCACCAGCAGCCCGGAGCCGCGGTGCGGCAGCGCCTTGGCGGCGAACGCCAGGGCCCGGTCGCGGACCGTCTCGTCCACGTTGAGCAGCAGCCGGAACACCGTCACGATCGCCGGGAAACCAGCCGCCACCGGGGTCGGCACCGGGCCGTCGGTGGCGACCTGATGCCAGTACGCCCGGGAGCCCACCTCGGCCGCCTTCGCCATCATCTCGGCCGACGTGTCGTAGCCGTGCGCCTCGCGGACCAGGCCGTGCAGGGTGCGGATGGCTCGCCCGGTGCCGCAGGCGAAGTCGTGGTGTACCGGCGGGTGGTGCCCCTCGAACTCGCGGCGGACCAGGTCACGCAGGTAGTCGCGCTGCCGGTCGTTGATCCGGGACGCGTAACTGTCCGGCGCGTAGGTCACCGACTCGTATTTCTCCACCGCTTCGGTGTCCCGGAACACCTGCGTGTAGTCGCTGGTCAACTCGCCTCCTGAGGGTTTCGTCGGGTGAACGCGCCGAGTTCGAGCCGGTCGCGCAGCAGCCAGGCGCCGCCGGCGAAGGCGGGCACCGCGACCGCGGTGGCCAGCGCCAGGCCGGCCGGACCGCCCCCGGCAAGGGTGGTCACGGCCCACGGCAGTACGCCGAAGCAGCCGGCCGCCAGCAGCGCGGCGGCCCGGGTGCCCGGCCCGAACGGGTGCAGGCGGGCGCCGCGGTACACCTGGACCAGCGGCAGCAGGTTGTTGGCCACCATCGCGCCGGCCAGTCCCGCGGCCGCGCCCAGCGCGCCCCACCGGGGAATCAACAGCACGTCCAGGCCGATCGTGACGGCCAGGGCGACCAGCACGTTGCCGAGATTGAGCGAGGTGCGCCCGGCCATCGCCAGCACCATGTCGACCATGCCGCAGCCGGTGGCCACCAGCATCGCCACCGCCAGCAGCCGCACCACCGGCGTCCCGGCGGCATAGCCGGGACCGAAGAACCGCAGGTAGTACGGCGCGAGCAGGATCACCAGCAGGCTGATCGGCCAGGTGATCAGCACCAGCCAGCCGGTGGCGACCTGGTAGAGCCGGTTGGCGGTGTCCCGGTCGCCGGTGCTCAGTGCCTCGGCCAGCCGCGGCTGCACGGACTGCGAGATGCCCTGGTTGGCGAACTGGATCAGGATCACGAAGCGGCCGGCCACCGCGTAGACGGCGGCCGCCCCGAGCCCGCCGAGCGCGGCGACCAGCAGCACGTCCACCCGTTGCAGGGCGAGCTGGGCCACCGCGGCGAGCGCGCGCGGTCCGGTGAACAGCCAGAATTCACGGCGCAGGGCCCGGCGCTCGGCCCGGCGGCTGGTCGCGCCGGCGGGACGTCCGGTCAGGTGGACGCGGCGGGCCGCGAGCCCGGCGAGCACGGCGGCCGGGAGGTAGGGGACGGCCCAGGCCAGCGCGAGAGCGGGCAGCGAGGGGAACCACAGTGCCGCGGCGCCGACCGTGAGCAGTTGCAGGACGTTGCGGGTCACCCGGTCCACCAGCACTGTCGGGCGCATCGAGCGATAGCCGCGGGTGGCGGTGAGGAGGGTGTCGGTGAGCACCTGCAGCGGCAGGAAGACCGCGAGCATCCGCAGCGCGTCCCGGTGGCCGCCGGAGCCGGCGATCCCCATCGCCAGGGCCAGGACCAGCGACAACCCGACGACCGGGAGGATGCCGGTGCGCAGGCAGGCGCCGAGCAGGTGGTCCCGGCCGGTGGCTCGCAGCCGGGCCGGCCAGTAGACCAGCCCGGTGCCGGTGCCCAGCTTGGCCAGGCCGCCGGCCAGCACGAACGCGGCGGTGGCGGAGAAGAACGCGCCGGCCTCGGCCGGTCCGAGGCGACGCGCGACGATCCAGGTCACCACCACGCCGACGCCGCCGGCCAGGGCCGATCCGGCGATGTTGGCCAGTCCGCCGCGGGCCGCGCCGCGCGTCTGTTCGGCGGGGTTCGCGGTGAGCAACCCTGAGGTCACCCGCGGCGCCAGATCGGGGTGTGCCGCAGCCAGGAGGCCAGCGCCTCGTCGTGCGGCTGGTAGTAGGCGCGCAGCTCGCGCCGCAGCCCCGGGTCCATGTCGGCCTGCCGGGGGCGGGCGTTGTGCCGTTCGAACGCCGGGCGTTCCAGCTGCGGCGGCAGCCCGAGGAAGCGGCAGACCTCGTCGTAGACCGGCTCCGGATCGGCGAAGAACCGCTCCGACTCCACCACGTGGATGCGTTCCCGCCCGACGTGCTGGGCCATCACGCTCAGGTACCGGGCGTACTCGCCGCGGGCCCGGTAGGCGTGGTGCTGGTGGGCGAAACTGTAGTACTCCGGGTCGGCGGCCAGCCGCTCCTCTTGCCGGTGCAGGCGAGCCGGCTCCAGGGCGAGCGCCGCGCCGAAATCACGCTCGGTGTCGAAGCCGCGAGCCACCTCGTGGTGGTGCTGCGAGTAGGCGCGCTCCACCGGATCACGAACCAGGACCACGATCTTGGCGTACGGCAGGTCGCGGGCGATCCGAGCGACGGCCTGCGGGTGATACATGTAGTACGGACTCGACTCGAAGGTCTGCGCCGGGACGCCGTACCGCTCGGCCACCTTCTCCGCCGCGCGCCGGGCCGGGAAGTGCGCCCGGTACCAGTCGATCCCGCGGTGGTAGGACGTGTCGAAGTAGTGCACGCCCTTGTGCAGCACCGCCTTGAGCACCACCGGGTGCGCGGACATCGCCCGGTACAACGAGGTGGTGCCGCAGCGCTGGCCGCCGCAGATCAGGAAGCTCGGGAGCATCCGCTGGTCCGAGGTGAGCCGGCCGAACGATCGGGAGCCCAGGTGCACCACCGCCTTCATCGGGGCGGGCAGGTTGCGGACGTTCATCAGAGTTCCTCCACGCGCCGGATGAGTACCGGCAGCAGCCAGGTGCCGAGCACGCCGAGCCGGGCACCGGCCTCGGCCTGACGGTCGGTCAGGTAGCGCACGGCGAGATCGACCAGGTAGAGCAGCGCGGTGGTCTCGCGGGCCACCGGAGCGACCCCGAACGGGGCGAGCAGCTCGTCGGCCCGGCGTACCGTGGCCTCCACCGCGCCCCGGGCGTCGCCGCTGGTCTGGATGCGTTTCTGCAGTTCGTGGTGCACCGCGTCGAAGCCGAGCGGCACCCCGGTGGCGAACCGCTCCCAGTCCCAGACCAGCAGCGCGTCGGCCAGGTTGGCCATGTTCCAGGGCGCCCAGTCGCCGTGCCAGGCGCCGTACCGCAGGGTGGTCTCACCGCTGTGCGCGGCGAGCAGGTCGACGGCGGCGGCCAGCCCGGCGCCCTCCGGCCGTTCGGCGACCGCGGCCAGCCGGGCACGCAGTTCGTGCCAGTACGCGCTCTGCACCAGCGGCCCGGTGGTGTATCCGCAGCACCCGGCGATGTCGACCATCGCCGCGGTGAGCCGGCGCGGGGTCAGCGGCGCGCGCGGCAGCCAGACCGGCAGCGCGGTCTGCACCAGCACCTGCAGGCCGCGCCACTGCCCGGCGTGCAGCACCCGGGGCACTGTCAGCTTGGTCAGCCCGCTGCTGCCCAGCGCGTGCAGCGCTGCCGTCTCGGCGCGGACCAGCCGCTGGGTGAGCGGGCCGGTGCCGATCTTGCCGAAGGCGAACGTCTCGCCCTCCGGGGTGAGCAGCTGGAGCACCGGCTTGCGGTTGGCCCGAGCCGGACCGATATGGACACTTACTGACAAATCGCGCCGGAGTGAGTCGCTCAGGTAACCGTCGATGCTGGCCGAGACCGGGCCGGTGATCCGGATCCGGTCGCGGAAGACCAGCCGGTCGGCCCGGGCGTGCACGGTGGCCACCACGGCGTTGCGCTTGAGCCGGGCCATCCGGGACTGTGGCTCGGCGTACCGGCGCACCGCCGCGGCGGCGACCGGGCGGGACGCGTTCGGCACCAGCAGGCGGGGGCGGTGCGCGTTCGGCACCACCAGGTACTCCGCGATCAGGTTGCCCTCGCCGCCGTTCGGGTCGCACGGCCGCGGGTACAGCAGGCTGAGGACCTCGGTGAGGTACTGCGTGCGCAGCGCCGCGTCACCCGCGGTCAGCGCGGCGGGTGCGGTCTTGACTGGGCTCAATTGGTGGTCTTCCCCTCGATCCAGTTGCGCCAGAGCAGCGCGTACGCCAGAACCATGAATGCCAGCGGGGTGACCAGCGAGTTGTACCAGAGCATCGCGGAGAACGAGCTGACCAGCGCGGCGCTGCCGGCCACCCCGATCGCGGAGCGGTCCCGGCGGAAACGCCACAGGCCGTACCCGAAGAAGCCGAGGTATCCGGCGGTGCCGACCGCGCCGTACGCGTAGAGCAGCTGCCAGAGCTGGCCGTTGCCGCCGATGGTGAAGTTGCCGCAGCGCTCGCACTCCGAGCTCTCGCCGACCGTGATCGAGTTGCGCCCGCCGAGGGTGTTGCGGGTGCCGCCGTAACCGATCACCGGGGAGTCGGCGAATCCGTCCATGGCCCGCTCGATCAGGAACGAGCGGACCCCGTTCGACTTGCCGTTGTCCAGCCGGGCCTGCACGGTGCCGCCGAGCGGGGTGGCCAGCAGCGCGACAGCGATCGCGGCGGCCGCCAGCGCCAGCGCGCCGAGCACCCAGAGCTTGCCGGCCAGCACGTAGCGGATCCCGGCGTAGAGGACCACCACGCCGAGGCCGATCCACAGGCCCCGGTTCAGCGAGACCACCGCCGGAGCCACCGAGACCAGCAGGCAGAGCCAGGCCAGCACCCGCCGGCCGCGGCGGTGGGTGGCCGCGGCGGCCACCATCAGCCACGGGACCAGCAGGCAGAAGTTGTTGCCCCAGGTGTTGGTGTATCCCCAGGGTGCCGCCGGGCGGGGCTTCTCGCCGCCGACGATGTCCATGATCTGCGCGGCGTACGGGTGCACCAGCGAGCGGACGAAACCCTTGCTCCGGATCCCGTGCGGCAGCAGCCACTCCACCGGCGCGGTGAACTCGAACGTGCCGGCCACCATGCCGAGCAGCCCGCCCAGCACGGTCAGCACGAACATCCCGGCCAGCAGCCGGACCAGCCGGCGCCGGGGCAGCTCCCGCTCGGTCAGGTTCCCGGCGTAGAGCAGCAGGACGGTCAGCGAGGCGTACATGGCCAGCTTGTAGAGCACCGCCGGCAGCCGGCCGGCGGCGCGCTCGACAACCGTCTGCGCCGGGTCCGCGCCGAGCGCCGCGATGCTCACCACCGCGGCGATCAGGAAGATCGCCCACCAGGCGAAACCGGGGGGCAGCCGGAGCGGGCGGCCGGCGGCCCGCCGGCGGATCAGCAGGACCAGCATCGGTACGGCGAACAGCGGAAAGATCAGCACGCCGAGCCCGAGCGCCCACCAGAGCGGGTACAGCAGCAGGATCCCGGTCACCGGCCAGGCCGGCAGGCTCAGGTCCCGTCCGGCGCGTTGCTGGGCCGAGCCGGCCGGGGGCGCCGCCGGGGCGACCGCCGTCACTTCTCGTCGCCGTCCGTGGCGCCCGTGCCGGCGAGGTCGATGATCGAGGTCGGCTCGCCCGGCTCGCCGTCGGCGGGGCGCGGCCGGACCGTGGCGGACACCGGCTCGCCGCGGTCCGGCAGCGAGGAGAGCTGCTGGGTGGCCTCGTCGATCACCGGTTCGGTACCGGGCAGCGGCAGGGTCACCGCCGGTCCGGACATCGCCTCGGTACGCCGGGCGGCCAGCCGTGGCAGCACCACCGCGCCGAGCAGCCGGGTGCCCACCCGCTGCAACTGCTCGGTGGCGTCCAGCAGCGCGGGGCGCCGGGTGCGGCGCAGCTCGACGGCGAGGATGGCCGCGTCGGCGAGGCTGGCCAGGCTCTGCGCGTCGGCGCTGCTGCTTGTCGACGGGGCCTCGACGACCACGTACCCACCCTGCCGGCGCAGTGCCTCCAGGGTGTCGCGCAGCCGCTGCGACTGCATCAGCCCGGCCGCTGTCGCGGTGCCACCGGTGGTGATCACCCGCAGCGACGGGATGCGCGGGGTGCGCTGCAGCGCCCGGGACAGCGGGACCCGGCCGGCCAGCAGGTCGGAGAGGCCGGGCGTGGCCGAGACACCGAGCATCCGGGCCAGCGGCGCGGCGTCCACCACGCTGTCCGGCAGGTGCGCGCCGATCAGCACCACGTCACCGCCGGTACGGGCCAGCGCGGCCGCCAGGTTCGCCGCGACCAGGGTGCTCGCCGAGCCCCGGCTGGTCCCGGTCACCACGATCACCCGGTCCTCCGGGCGCAGGCTGGCCAGCACCTCGTTGCGCAACCTGTTGAAGACCCGGCCACCCGGGCCGTACGGCTGCAGCACGTCGTCGAAGTGCGGGGTGGTCCGCTCGTCCAGGGCGGCCAGCACCGGCACCCGGCCCCGGTCCCGGACGTCGGCAGCGGTGACCAGCCGCCGGTCGAAGCGCTCCCGCAGGTATGCCAGCGCCAGCCCGGCCAGCAGGCCGATCATCCCGCCGGTGGCGATGTCCAGCAGCGTGTTCGGGCTGGACGGGGCGTCCGGCATCCGGGCGTCGCTGATGATCGCGCCGGCGCCCACGGTGGTGGTGGTCAGCTCGTTCAGCCGGCCGGTCAGGTTGTTCAGCTGGTTCTGCGAGTTGCTCCGCAGGCTCTGCAGATTGCTCTCCAGGGAGCTGCCGCTGCGGGCGGTGGCCAGCCGGGCGTTGATCCCGGTGAGCGCGGTGGTGAGCTGCTTGACCTTCAGGTTCAGCGAGGCGATCTGCTGGTCCAGCACCGACCGGGCGCTCTCCTCCCGGTTGCGCAGGTACGCCTCGGCGAACGCGTGCGATCCGGCCTGCGCCTTCAGCGGGGTGTCCGCCTGGAAGGTGATCACCAGGACCGTGGTGTTCGCCGGCACCTGCACCGACACCGAGTGCGCCAGCTCCAGCGGCGGCACGGTGGTACGCAGCAGCGCGGCGGCCTTCCCGGCGACCGCGCCGGAGCCGACCAGCTGGGCCTCGGTGTCCAGGTTGACCGCGCCCTTGGTGCGGCCACCCTGGGCGTTCACGTCCTGGTCCACCGGCTGGACCAGGACAGCAGCGGAGGACTCGTAGACCCGGGGCAACGCGTGCGTCACCCCGGTGCCCACGCCCAAGCCGGCGGCCGTCGCCAGCAGGGCGATCCACCAGTGCCGGCGAACCGCGCCCAGGTAGTGCGCGACATCGGAGGACGGCGGACGAGACGCTTCCATCGGATTCCGCGGCCTTTCGAGGAGGAGTGTCAGCTTTGGGCGTTTCGCCCTAAGGGGCTAACGTCCCACTCCAGCCGCGAGTGATGGGCTAACTGAGCTTCGGCTCGACCCAGCCGTTCTCGACCAGGTAGCCGAGGACCTGCTCGACGGCCTCGGGGACCGACATGGTGGTGGTGTCGAGGGTCAGCTCGGCGTCGGCCGGCTCCTCGTACGGGTCGTCGATGCCGGTCATGCCGCGCAGCTGGCCGGCCCGGGCGCGGGCGTACAGGCCCTTGCGGTCGCGGCGCTCGCAGACCTCCAGCGGGGTGGCCACGTGCACCAGGATGAAGCCGGCGCCGGCCTCCACGGCCATCCGGCGCACCGCCGCGCGAGCCGCTTCGTACGGCGCGATCGGGCAGGCCACCGCCATCCCGCGGTGCCGGCCGACCTCGGCCGCCACCCAGCCGATCCGGCGCACGTTGCGGTCCCGGTCGGCCTTGCTGAAGCCCAGCCCGGCGGTCAGCTCGCGGCGCACCACGTCGCCGTCGAGCAGGGTGACGGTGCGGTCGCCGGTCTCCCGCAGCGCGTCCGCCAGGTTGCGCGCGACCGTCGACTTGCCGGAGCCGGACAGGCCGGTGAAGAAGACCACCAGCCCGCGGTGCCGGCGCGGCGGCCGGACCCGGGACAGCTCCTTGGCCACCGCCGGCGGGGTGTGCCACTCGGGCAGCGGGAAGCCCCGGTCCAGCAGGTCGTCGATCTCCGCCGGGGTCATCGCCAGCCGGCGGTTGCGTGGCGGGATATCGTCCCGCCAGCGCCACTGCCCGTCCCGGTTGTCGTACGCCAGCTCGCGCGGGACCAGCACGCGCAGGCCGGCGCCGGGCAGTGCCTCGACGGTGGAGAGCACGTGGGTCACCCCGTAGGCGGCGGCCACCCGGGACCGCAGCAGCGCGTCGCGCATCTCGTCGCCGTGCGGCATCAGCGGCACCGCGACGACGGTGGCCGGGGGCATCCGGTCCCGGGCCGCGAAGATCGCCCGGACCAGCGCCTCGGGCGGCAGGCCGTCCGGCCCGTGCCCGCTGATCGGGATCAGGATGAGCAGGTGCGCGGCGAGCGTCCGGGCGGCGTGCGCGATCTGCGCGAGCTGCGGCCGGTGCAGCGGGCGGTCGGCGATCACGCCGAGCACCCGGCCGGGCGGGAGCAGCGCCTTGACCTCCTCCGGCGAGCGGCGCAGGCGCTGGAACGGGCCGTGCCCGCCGTCGCCCATCTTGCGCACCGGGCCGCCCAGCCCGTACCGGTTGTCGGCGATCCGCCAGACGTCCGCCGCCTCGATCGCGGCGATCGGCGCGCCCTCCAGGTCGGTCAGCACCACGGTGCGCCGCGCCGGGTCGGCCGGGTCGAGGCGCTCGGCCAGCTCGGCCGGGATCTCGCAGGTGACCGGAACCGGCCACGGCGTGCCGTCGGCCAGCCGGCCGGTGCGGGCCAGCGCGGCCAGGTCGGCGCGGACCAGGAAACCGGTCAGCGGCGCGTACGCCCCGGAGAGCAGCAGTTCGAGATCTGCCAGCTCAAAAGGGCGCGGGGCGAACGACGGTGCGTCCCGCAGGACGTCTTCGGGCAGTACCGAGCCACTCACCTTGCGATCCCCTTGCCGCGGCTGACTTGGGTGACAGTTTCGCAGCCCCGTTCGATCCGGTCGAGGCGGGATCACGATCTCGCGTTCGCGCCGACAAAATCGTCCGTTTACCCGATACCGGTTTGCGGGCCGTTCTTCCTGGACAATTCGGCATGATCCTCTAATACTGGGCGATTGTGAGACAGATCCTGCACGTCACCGCTCTGGGCACCGCCTTCGCGATGTCCGTGGCGGCCACCCTGGCCTGGGCCTGGACCGGAGGTGTGGAACAGCTCGGGCTGACGCCGTACGGGGACCCGACGGTCACCGCGGCGCCCGGCGCCAGCACGTCGTACCGGGAAGTCGAGCCCACCGGGACCACCTCGCCCACCGCGAGCTTCGCGGCGATCCGGGAGCGGCCGGTCCGGATCCGGCCGACCGTGCTCAGCGGCGCCGAGCGACCGCTGCGGGCCGGCCTGCCGGCGGGCGCGGCCTCGGCCCGCAAGCCCTGCCACACCGGGCCCAAGCTGGTGCCCACCTGCGGCGTGCTGTGGGGCGTGGCGCCCGGCGCGCGGACCGAGGAACGCGGTCCCAGCGCGCTCGCCGACTTCGAGCGCAAGACCGGCCGGCACCAGGCGATCTACCACGCCTACCACCACGGGATCCGGCAGGTCTTCCCGACCGAGCAGGAGATCGCGATCGCCCGGCAGCCGGGCCGCAAGCGGATCCTGCTGCTCAACTGGAAGCCGGAGAGCACCACCTGGGCCGGGATCGCCCGCGGCGACCGGCGCACCGACGAGTTCCTCGACCGGATGGCCGAGCACCTGCACCGCGACTTCCATGAGCCGTTCTTCTTCGCCATCCACCACGAGGCCGAGGACCAGGTACGCGAGCGGCCCGGCTCGGGGTACACCGCGCGGGACTACGCGGCGATGTTCCGGCACGTGGTGCGGCGGCTGCGGGCGCACGGGGCGACGAACATGGTGACCGTTCTGGTGCACATGGCGTACGTCCCGCACACCACGAAGAGCTGGTTCAGCGACATGTATCCGGGTGACGGCGTGGTCGACTGGATCGGGTTCGACACGTATTCGTACAGCGATCCCGGGTACGGCCACGGCGACTTCGAGGAGCTGCTCAACCGGCGGTCGGCGCTCAAGCCGCGCTGGCCCGGCTTCTACAACTGGGTGCGGGCCCGGCACCCCGGGAAACCGCTGATGGTGGCCGAGTGGGGGGTGTGGTTCAGCAAGCGCAACCCCGGACACATGGCGGAGTTCTACCGCGAAGTGGGGCAGCAGATCGGGCGGTTCCCGGCGATCAAGGCGATGGTGCACTTCGAGACGCCGGCCAACCAGAAGGGCCAGGACTCGTCGGTGGACTGCACGCCGGCGGCGCTGCGCGAGTACCGGCGGCTGGGCAAACTCCCGGTCTTCCAGGTGTCGCTGGGCTGAGAACGTCCCGCTTCGGGCGTATCGAACCTGTGAGAACGCTGAGGGACCCTGAGGACGCCTCAGGGTCCTTCCGGATTCGGCGGGGTGCGGTGGGTTCCTAGGCTGAGGCCGTGAACATCATCGCTACTCAAGCGCTCACCAAGACGTACGGGGGCGGGGTGACCGCCCTGGCCGACCTCACCGTCGAGGTCGAGGCCGGCGTCATCGGCCTTGTCGGCGCCAACGGCGCCGGCAAGAGCACGTTCATCAAAATCATGCTCGGCCTGATCGCGCCCAGCGGCGGCTCGGTCCGGGTCTTCGACCTCGACCCGGTCACCGAGACCGACAAGGTGCGGGCGCGGGTCGGATACATGCCGGAGAACGACTGCCTGCCGCCCGACGTGTCGGCCGCCGAGTTCGTCACCCACCTGGCCCGGATGAGCGGCCTGCCGCGCACCACCGCCCGGGAACGCGCCTCCGAGGCGCTTCGGCACGTCGGCCTCTACGAGGAGCGGTACCGGCAGATCGGCGGCTACTCCACCGGCATGAAGCAGCGGGTCAAGCTCGCTCAGGCGCTGGTGCACGACCCCGACCTGCTGCTGCTCGACGAGCCGACAAACGGCCTGGACCCGGCCGGCCGGGACGCCATGCTCGCCCTGATCCACCGGATCGGCACCGAGTTCGGCATCTCGGTGGTGGTCTGCTCGCACCTGCTCGGCGAGGTGGAGCGGATCTGCGACTCGCTGATCGCCATCCAGGGCGGCCGCCTGCTGCGCGCCGACCGGATCTCCTCGATGACCGCCGCCTCCGACGTGCTCGCGGTCGAGGTCAGCGAGGGCACCGACCAACTGGCCGCGCACCTCGCGCAGATGGGCCTGCCGGTGTCCCGGGACGGGCGGATGCTGCTCGTGCCGCTGGACTCGGACACGGCGTACGACCGGATCCTGCGCGCGGTCACCGACCTCGATCTCAACCTGCACCGTCTGGACCAGCGCCGGCACCGCGTCGCCGAGCTCTTCACCGCGAAGGAGACCGCCGATGTCTGAGACCGGCGTCATCCATGACATCGGCTATCAGCGGTACACCGGCCCCCGGCTGGGCCGCGCCGCCGGGATCAACGCGCTCTACGTGCACGGCCTGCGCGCCGCGTTCGGACTGGGCCGTTCCGCCAAGGCCAAGATCTTCCCGTGGCTGGTCGCCGGCATCACCGTGCTGGTCGCGGTGATCATCGCGGCGGTGCGGTCGCAGATCCCGGACTTCGAGTTCGGCTACGCCGAGTTCGACGACTCGCTGAGCTGGCTGATCATCTTCTTCGCCGCGATCCTGGCGCCGACGCTGGTCTCCCGGGACATCCGCTCCGGCACGCTGCCGCTGTACTTCAGCCGGCCACTGCGCGCCGCGGACTACGTGATCGCCAAGTTCCTGGCGATGACCACCGCCATCTTCCTGCTGCTCGGCGTGCCCCAGCTGATCATGTTCCTGGGTGCGGCGTTCACCACCGACAAGGGCTTCTCCGGGGTCTGGGCGGAGGTCAAGGACCTGGTGCCCGGCCTGGGGTACAGCCTGGTGTGGGCACTGCTGTTCACCAGCATCGGCCTGCTGATCGCGTCGCTGACTGGCAAGCAGGCGTTCGCCGCCGGCGGCATCGTCGCGGTGTTCCTGATGACCACCCCGGTGGTCGGGGTGATGAGCGTGCTGCCGTCCACCACCGCCAACCACCTGGCCGGCCTGGTCAGCCCGATGACCCTGATCAGCGGGTTCGGCTCCTGGGCGTTCGGCACCGAGATCGGCATCGACCTCGGCCGGTACGGCCCGATCTACGGCATCGAGGCGTTCTGCCTGATCGCCGCCTGCCTCCTGCTCCTGCTCGCCCGGTACCGGAAGGTGGCCGCGCTGTGACGACCTCTGTGGAATCCTCGGCCCTCGCCGTGCCTGACGACGTCACGCCCGGCGTGGTCGACCTGCGGAACGTGTCCCGCTGGTACGGCAACGTGGTCGCCGTCAACGACATCACCATGGCCCTCGGCACCGGGGTGACCGGCCTGCTCGGCCCGAACGGCGCCGGCAAGACCACGATCCTGCACATGATGGCCGGCTTCCTGGCGCCGTCCCGGGGCGCTGTCACCATCGACGGCAAGCCCACCTGGCGCAACCCGGCCGTCTACCGCGACCTCGGCCTGGTCACCGAGCGCGAGGCGGTGCACGCCTTCCTCACCGCCGAGCAGTTCGTGCTGGCCTGCGCCCGGATGCAGAAACTGCGCGACCCGGCCGGGGCCACCCGCCGGGCCCTGGAGCTGGTCGAGATGACCGACGCCGCGAACCGCCGGATCGGCACCTTCTCCAAGGGCATGCGCCAGCGCACCCGGGTGGCCGCCGCGCTGGTCCACGAGCCGCGGGTGCTGCTGCTCGACGAGCCGTTCAACGGCATGGACCCGCGGCAGCGGATGCACATGATGGAGCTGCTGCACCGGCTCGGCGACAACGGGCACACCATCCTGTTCAGCTCGCACATCCTGGAGGAGGTCGAGCAGGTCGCCGGGCTGGTCCAGGTGATCGTGGCGGGCCGGCTCGCCGCCTCCGGCGACTACCGCAAGATCCGCCGGCTGATGACCAACCGGCCGCACGTGTTCGCCGTCCGCAGCTCCGACGACCGCCGGCTGGCGGTGGCGCTGATCGGCGAGAAATCGGTGGCCGGCATCGAGATCGAGAACGGCGGCATGACCGTCCGTGCCGCCGACTACGGCGACTTCACCCGCGCCCTGCCCCGTATCGCCCTCGACCAGGGGATCCGCCTGCACCAGCTGGTGCCGTCGGACGAGTCCCTGGAGAGCGTCTTCTCCTACCTGCTGGAGGCCTGATGTCGACCGTCGCCATGATCACGGCACGCGGCCTCTTCGGCCGGCGCCGGGCACTCCTGCTCCTGCCGCTGCCCCTGCTGCTCATCGGCCTGGCGGCCATCTGCAAGGCGTACGGCCTGGAGCCCACCCAGTGGGGCACCGCCGTCATCGTCGGGCTCGGCTTCGCCGTGGTGCTGCCGGTGGTGGCCCTGATCGTCGGCACCGGGGTGCTCGGCTCCGAGGTCGACGACGGCACGCTGGTGCACATCCTGACCAAGCCGTTGCCCCGCCGGGACATCATCCTGGCGAAGTTCGCTGTCGCCGTACTGGCCACCGCGATCACCACCATGCTCCCGCTCTTCGTGGCCGGCGCGCTGGCCGGCTCCGTCCAGCTCGGTGTCGCCCTGGCCGTCGCCGCACTGGTCGGGTCGTTCGCGTACACCGCGCTGTTCCTGCTGCTCAGCCTGCTCACCAAACGCCCGGTGCTGCTCGGCCTGGTCTACATCCTGATCTGGGAGGGCCTGCTGGGCCGCTGGGTGAGCGGCACCCGCGTGCTCTCCATCGAGCAGTACGTGATCACCATCGCCGACAAGCTGCAGCCCACCGCCCTGCTCGACGCCAAGGTCGGCCTGATGACGGCCGCGGTGATGAGCGCGGTCTTCGTGGTGCTGTGCACGGTCATCGCCATCAACCGCCTGGGCTCCTTCAGCCTGGCCGGCGAAACCAGCTGACCCGGCCGGATCCGGTGCCCCGCGCGGACTTCCGCGCGGGGCATTTTCCATTCCGCTCCGGGCAGTCCGTCCCTACAGGTCAGACCATTTTTCGGTACGTCGTTCGCCGCCCGCCCGGTTCGCCCGCCCGCCCGCCCGGTTCGTCCGCCCGCCCAGCCGGTTCGCCTGGCCGTCCGGTTCTCGGGCTCTCGGTTTTCGGGCGCCCGGCCGGTTCGGCCGCCTACCCTCATTGCCGCTCCGCGCCCAGCAGTGCGCCGCCTTCCACCTCCGGCGTGGATTCCGAAGGCCGGCCTCGCCCGAGCGTTTTTGTCGGTGGGGGCTTGTAGGTTGCGGGCCGTGACAGGAATCGATTGGAGCGATGTTCGGGCGCGAGTGGCGGCTCTCGGCGCGCATCCGGATCGCGGCGAGGTGTTCGGTGCCCGGTGGGGACATGGCTGGGTGCTGGAGCCGCCGCTGTCCACCGCCGAGCTGGCCGAGGTGGAGGCGCAGATCGGCGCCGAGTTGCCGGGGGAGTACCGGTCGTTCCTGCTCCAGGTGAGCAGGGGCGGCGCGGGGCCGGCCTATGGGCTGTTTCCGCTGCGCCGGGTGGGCGGCAGGTGGCGGTGGGAGGGCGACGGGGCCGACCTGACGGACTGGGCCCGGCTGGGGGAGGCGTTTCCGCACAGCGAGGCGTTCAACCCGGTCGAGGGCATGCCGGAGCCACCCGACGACGAGGAGGCGGAGGACGACTACTGGGCGGAGCACGATCGGCTGATGGAGGAGGCGACCGACTTCGGCGGCCTGCTCTACCTGTGTCATCTCGGTTGTGCCTACCGTGAGGCGCTGGTGGTCAGCGGGCCGCGGCGCGGGGTGATGTGGGCCGACCAGACCGCGGACGGCGATGGATTCACCCCGATGCGGGACGACGACGGGTCGCCGCTGGGCTTCGCCCGCTGGTTCCGCCGCTGGCTCGACAACTCCGAGCACGTCGTCGCCGCAAAGACCTAGCCGACACCTACCGCCGCCCCGGCCCACGCCGAACCGGCTTCCGCAGCGGCCCACGCCGAACCGGCTTCCGCAGCGGCCCACGCCGAACCGGCTTCCGCAGCGGGCCGCGCCGAATGCGGCTACGCCGAATGGGCTGCCGGGCGGGAGGGGCAAGAAGGGTGAGCTGCCGCCGGGAAAGACAAGCGGGGGCCGTGTTTTTGATCTCCTGAACCACCCACGGACAGTGAAGAGGGGGGCGATTGTTTTGGACGCGCAGCGGCCAGATCGCCGCCCTCGGCCCGCGCGGGAGCATGCGATCCGCACCCGAGCGGACCTGCGTATATGAAGAACTTGATCTTGGATGCGGCCCGCAGGAAAGCGGTCCGCAGGAAAGCGGTCCGCAGGAAGAGTCGCCCGCAGGAAGATTCGCCCGCAGGGAAATCGGTCCGCAGGGAAATGGCCCGCAGGAAAGCGACCCGCTCGCAAGCGGCCTGCCGAGAAAGCGGCCCGAGAGGTAAGCAGCCGAGAAGCCAAACCGAAAGCGGCCCGGCGCTGAATGACGCCGGGCCGCTCGGTCAGACGATCAGCCGGTGTTGCGCATGCCGGCGGCGATGCCGTTGACAGTGGTGAGCAGGGCCCGCTCCAGGGCCGTCGAGTCCGACGGCCCGCGGCGGACGCCCGGAGCGGTAGGCAGCTGGCGGCCGGTCTCGCCCAGGTCGCGGTACTGGCGCAGCAGGGCCACCTGGAGGTGGTGCAGCGGCTCCAGGTACGTGTCGCGGACGCCGAGGGTGCGGGACAGCTCCGGCTGCGCCGCCAGGATCTGCGGCTCGCCGGTGATGGCCAGGACCTCCTGGACGGTCCGGTCGTATTCCGCCTCGATGGTGGCGAAGATCGGGTGGAGTTCCGCCGGGACCAGCGTCTCGACGTATCGGCGGGCGATCGAGAGGTCGGTCTTGGCCAGCATCATCGCCACGTTCGACAGGAACGTGCGGAAGAACTGCCAGTTCTCGTGCATCTCGTCGAGCACGTCGCCGAGACCGGCGGCGCGGGCCGCGGCGAGGCCGGTGCCGACGCCGAACCAGCCGGGAACGATCTGCCGGGTCTGGGTCCAGCCGAACACCCACGGGATGGCCCGCAGGCCGCCCAGGCCGGCGTCCGCGTTCGGCCGCTTGGCCGGGCGGGAGCCGATGTTCAGCGCGCCGAGCAGCTCGGTCGGGGTGGCCGCCCAGAAGTACGCGGCCAGGTCCGGGTTCTCGACCAGTGCGCGGTACGCCCGGAACGCCGCGTCCGACGCGGTGTCCATGGTGGCGTCCCACACCTCGAGCCGGGACGGGTCGACCGAGAGGGTGGTGTGCAGCAGCGTGGCCTGCAGCACCGCCGCCGTGGTCAGCTCCAGGTTCTCCCGGGCCAGGGCCGGCACCGTGTACTTGTCGGAGATGACCTCGCCCTGCTCGGTCACCTTGATCGCGCCGTCCAGCGTGCCGTACGGCTGCGCCAGGATCGCCTCGTGGGTCGGGCCGCCGCCGCGCCCGACGGTGCCGCCCCGGCCGTGGAAGAGCCGCAGCCGCACCCCGTGCCGGGCGGCCACGTCGCGCAGCGAGCGCTGTGCCTTGTGGATGCGCCACTGGCTGGTGGTGATCCCGGCCTCCTTGTTGGAGTCCGAGTAGCCGAGCATGACCTCCTGCACGTCACCGCGCGCCCGGACGATCTCCCGGTACGCCGGCATCGACAGCATCTCGTCCAGCAGGTCGCCGCCGGCGTCCAGCTCGGCCGGGGTCTCCAGCAGCGGCACGATGTTGACCCGGGCCCGCCCGGTCTGGATGTCGATCAGGCCGGCCTCGCGGGCCAGCACCGCCGCGGCGAGCACGTCGTCGACGCCGAGGGTCATCGAGATGATGTAGGTCTCGATGACGTCCATGCCGAACCGGTCCTGCGCGTCCCGGATCGTGTGGAACACGTCGAAGGTCTTGCGCGCCGAGTCGGTCAGCGGGGTGTCCGCGCTGGACAGCGGCCGCCGCCCGGTCAGCTCGGCGGCGAGCAGCTTGGTGCGCTCGGTGCGGTCCAGGGTGGCGTAGTCCTCCACCTCGCCGACCTGGGTGTACATCTGCTGGAGCACCTCGTGGTGCTTCTCCGCGTGCTCGCGCACGTCGAGCGTGGCCAGTTGCAGGCCGAACGCCGACACCTGGCGGATCGCGGTGGACACCAGGCCGACAGCGGACAGCTGGCCGGAGTTGCGGGCCAGCGACGCGCGCATCAGCTCCAGGTCGGCGATCAGCTCGTCGCTGCCCAGGTAGTCGCGGCCGGCCACGTGCGGGGTGCCGCTCTGCAGCCGGGCCCGGGTGTTGGCCAGCTTCGCCTTGATCGCCCGTACCTTCAACCGGTACGGCTCCTCGGCGTTCACCCGGCGGAACCGGGGCGCCACCTCGGGCAGGTTGTCCAGGTCCTGGGCCAGGCTGGCGGAGAGGTCGAGGGAGACCCCGCGCAGCCGGCGGGAGACGGACAGCTCCTCGATCAGCTTGTCCATCACCTTCTCGGCGGCCTGGATGCCGTGCTCGTGCTGGATGAGCAGCACGTCGCGGGTGACGGCCGGGGTGACGAACGGGTTGCCGTCCCGGTCGCCGCCGATCCACGAGCCGAAGGTGAGCGGGCGGGACGTCGGCGCGGTCTCCACGCCCAGCCGGCGCAGCGTCTCGGCCAGGTCGTCGAGCACCTGCGGGGCGGCCTCGGCGTACAGGTCCTTGAGGTAGTAGACGGCGTTGCGGGCCTCGTCCAGCGGGTCCGGCCGGTCCAGTCGCAGCTCGTCGGTCTGCCAGAGCAGGTCGATCAGCTCGGCGAACCGCTTGGTGGAGACGGTGGTGTCGGTGTCGCCGTAGAGCGCGGCGGCCGCCGACTCGGCGTCCAGCGAGTCCGCGACCTGGCGCAGCTTGCTCAGGATCGAGCGGCGGGCGGCCTCGGTCGGGTGCGCGGTGAAGACCGGGCGGACCGCGAGCCGGCGGGCGGCCGCGGCGATCTCGTCGGCCGGGACGCCCTGCTCGGCGATCCGCTTGGCGGCCTGGTCCAGCCAGCCGCCCTCCTTGGCGCGGCGGCGCCGCAGGTCCCGGGCGCGGTGCACCTGCTCGGTGATGTTGGCCAGGTGGAAGTAGGTGGAGAAGGCCCGGGCCAGTTTGGTGCCGGTGGTGATGTCCATCGCGGCGAGCCGCTCGGCGGCCGCCGGCGCGTCCTGCCGGACCAGGGCCCGGATCTCCTCGACCAGGTCGAGCAGCGGCCGGCCTTCCTGCCTGGCCAGGGTCTGCCCGAGCAGCGTGCCGATCCGGCGGATGTCGGCGCGTAGCGCGGCGTCCGACCCCTCCGGCTCGTCGAGGTGGGCAGGCAGCTCTGTCATCGGGGCGCTCCTTCTTTCGGATGGCTCCAGGACGGCGCTGTCCCGACTTCGCCGATCGTATCGGCGTCCCCCGTCGCGGGGGTGAATTGAGTCAAGAGTCTCACGGTCGTTCAGGCGGTCCGCGTGCTGGCCCGGCCACCACCAAGATCAAGACCGGTTTTCGGTACGCCCGGTCAGGCGGTCACCGGCACGGCCGGACGCACCGTCACGGGCGGCCGCCGGTCGCCCGGCCCGGCGTTGCCGGTACGGAGCCGGCCGGCGATCGCCGGTCCCGCGTTCCCGGCCAGCAGCAGCCGCCGCGGCGTGCCACCGGTACCCGCCTTGGTGACGAACGCACGCCGGGCCGCCGCGAAACCGGACCGGTCGGTGTAGATGTCCCGGCTCATCTCGGCGAGCTCCCGGGTCTCGTAGACGTCCAGCGGAACCCGCTCGGCGGCGAGCCGTCGTGCCTTCGCGGCGCGCCGCTTGCGCACCGTCCGGGGGTCCGCGTGCCGCTCGGCCAGCAGGGCGAGCCACTGCGCGTACGCCTCCGGGTGCCGCGGCCCGACCTCGTCGACCAGCCCGATCCGGACCGCTTGCGCGGTGCTCACCGGCAGTTTGTCGTCGATCAGCCGCTGCGCCCGATCCGCGCCGACTCGCCGCGGCAGGCTGAAGGTGTGCAGCTCGGAGCCGTACAGGCCGATGTCGTAGTACGGGTTGAGCACGATGCCGTCCCGGGCCGCGACCACGTCCGCGCCCAGCCCGAGCATCACCCCGCCGGCACCGGCGCTGCCCGCGTAGGCGGCCACCACCACCTGCCGGGTGCAGGTGATGATCTCCCGGCACACCTCGTTGATCGCCCGGATGTTCGCCCACGCGGTACCGGCCGGGTCCGGTGCCGCGTCGATCACGTTGAGGTGGATGCCGTTGCTGAACGCCTCGGTCCCGCCGCGCAGCACCAGCACCCGGGTGTCCTGCCCGGCCGCGTGCCGCAGCGCGGCCAGCAGGCGCCGGCAGTGCCCGGGCGCCATCGCGCCGTTGTAGAAGTCGAAGAACAGCCAGCCGATCGCTCCGGTGCGGCGGTAGCGGATCTGCCGGTACGTCTGCGGCGCCTCCGGCTCCTGGTCGGCGCCGAGCGGCGCGTGCGGCACCCCGCGCAGCCGCGCGCCGAGTGCCGTGGTGGCCGGCACCTTGATCCCCTCCGGCACCCTGAGGTGCCCGATCCACAGGCTGCCGTCGCCGGTCGCCACCAGCACCGCGCCCTGGCGGCGGCTCAGCAGCGTGCCGGGCCGGGCGCCGTGGGCCGGCCCGGGGTGCGCGTCGTAGACGTACGCGGGCAGCCCGCCCACCTCGGAGAGCACTCCCGGCGACCCGTCCGCGGCCCGGATCCGCCGCAGGATGGTGTCGCCCGGCTCGCCCCAGTCGAAGGCCCGGTCGGACTGCCGCATCAGCGGCCGGGGCCGGGCGCCGGGCGTCTCGGTCGGCGTGTTCTCCGCCGGTACCGGGCGGAACGCCGGGTCGGCGGCCTTGGCCACCACCTCGAGGGCGCACTCCAGCGCGGCGTCCGAGACCGGGCCGGCGTAGAGCGCCGACTTGCGCGGCGGGGCGGCCGGCAGCGGGAAGGTCCGGGTGGCCCAGATCGGCCCGGCGTCGAACTCCTCGACCGCCTGCAGCGCGGTGACGCCCCAGGTCCGGGCACCCTCGCTGATCGCCCAGTCCAGGGCGGACGGCCCGCGGTCGCCGACCGGGCCGGGATGCAGGATCACCGTGCGCCGGCGCTGCCACACCGAGGCCGGCACCCGGTGCTTGAGGAACGGGCAGAGGATCAGCTCCGGGTCGGCGGCGTGCACCCCGTCGGCGATCTGCTCCTCGCTCTCGGCGATGAGCAGGCCGACCTGGTGCCCGGCGTCGCGCAGCGCGCACCAGACCCGCTGACTCAAGCCGTTGAACGCGCTGACGAGCAGCAGGATCCGCACGTTGCCTCCCCTAGGTCCGCCACGAAGTCTTGGCGGGGCCACCGCCCTGATGTCGGACATGCGGTGCGATGAGGCGCACGCGGCGGGAAGTGTCGGTGGGTCGGACTAAGCTGTGTGGCACAGACCCCCGCCCCACTGGGCGACCGGGGTTGTTCGTCGTGCCCTCGGGGGGTCCTCGTCATGCAACTCGCCGGTCTCATCCCGGCCGCCCTGCGCGACCGCGGCCTCGCCCGGGCCCGTGACCTGGCTCGCAAGAGCTTCGTCGACGCCGACGCGCTGGACCTCACCGCGCCGGTCTCGCTGCGCCCGTTCGTGGTGGCCACGGTGGCCGGTCCGGCCGACGTCGGTGGCGCGCAGCGCCCGGTGCTCGCGGTCACCGCGACCTCGCGCGAGGCGGACGACCTGGCCGACGCGCTCGGCTGCCTGCTCGATCCGGACCAGGTCGCGGTCTACCCGTCCTGGGAGACGCTGCCGCACGAGCGGCTGTCCCCGCGCTCGGACACGGTCGGCAAGCGGCTGGCCGTGCTGCGCCGCCTGGCCCACCCCGGTGAGCAGCCCCTGCGGGTGGTCGTGGCGCCGGTCCGGTCGCTGCTGCAGCCGCAGCTCAAGGGCCTCGGCGACCTGGAGCCGGTGGAGCTGGTCAGCGGTCGTGCGGCCGAGCTGGAGGAGGTCGCCCGGCGGCTGTCCGACATGGCGTACGCGCGGGTCGACCTGGTCACCAAGCGGGGCGAGTTCGCCGTCCGCGGCGGCATCCTGGACGTCTTCCCGCCCACCGACGAGCACCCGTCCCGGGTGGAGTTCTGGGGCGACGAGGTGGAGGAGATCCGCACCTTCGCGGTCGCCGACCAGCGGACGATCGAGCAGGTCGAGCGGCTGTGGGCGCCGCCGTGCCGGGAGCTGCTGCTCACCCCGGCGGTGCGGGAGCGGGCCGCGGCGCTGGCCGCCCGGCACCCGGAGCTGGCCGAGATCCTGGACAAACTCTCCGCCGGCATCCCGGTCGAGGGGATGGAGTCGCTGGCCCCCGCCCTGCTGGACGGCACCGACAGCATGGAGCTGCTGATCGACTGCATGCCGGCGGGCACCCACGTGCTGCTCTGCGACCCGGAGCGGATCCGGACCCGGGCGCACGATCTCACCCGGACGTCGGACGAGTTCCTGGAGGCCTCCTGGGCCGCGGCGGCGGTCGGTGGTGAGGCGCCGATCGACGTCGGCGCCGTCGCGTTCCGCAGCCTGGCCGATGTCCGCGCGCACGCCGCGGTGCTGAAGCAGCCGTGGTGGACGGTCTCGCCGTTCGGCCTCGCCGCGCCGTCGGCCGACGAGGCGCTGCCCTGGGAGGACTCCTTGGCCGTCGAGGTCAGCCCGGACACCGGCGACGCCGTCGCGCTGGCCGCCCAGCCGGTGCCGCTCTATCACGGCGACACCGCGCGGCTGGCCGGCGACCTGTCCGGGTGGGCCGCCGCCGGCTGGGCGATCGCGCTGGTCTTCGAGGGCAAGGGGACCGCGCAGCGGGCCACCGAGCTGCTGCGCGACGCGGGTCTCGGGATCACCCCGGTCGACTCGATCAGCACCCCGATCGCCGACGGTCAGCTGCTGGTCACCTGCGGCGGGCTGAACCACGGCTTCGTCGACGAGGCCTCCCGGCTCGCGGTGATCACCGGTAACGACATCTCCGGTGGCCGCGGCGCGTCCACCAAGGACATGCGCAAGATGCCGGCCCGCCGGCGCAACACGATCGACCCGCTCGAGCTGAAGATGGGCGACTTCGTGGTGCACGAGCAGCACGGCATCGGCCGCTACATCGAGCTGGTGCAGCGCACCGTCAACGGCGCCGACCGGGAATACCTGGTGATCGAGTACGCCGCGTCCAAGCGCGGCCAGCCCGGCGACCGGCTCTACGTGCCCACCGACCAGCTCGACCAGCTCTCCCGCTACGTCGGCGGCGAGCAGCCCACGCTGCACAAGATGGGCGGCGCCGACTGGCAGAAGAGCAAGGCCCGGGCGAAGAAGGCGGTCAAGGAGATCGCCGCCCAGCTGATCCAGCTGTACGCCGCCCGGCAGGCCTCCAAGGGCCACTCGTTCGGGCCGGACACGCCGTGGCAGCGGGAGCTGGAGGACGCCTTCCCGTACACCGAGACGCCCGACCAGCTGGCCGCCATCCACGAGGTCAAGCACGACATGGAACTGCAGACCCCGATGGACCGGCTGATCTGCGGCGACGTCGGTTACGGCAAGACCGAGATCGCGGTGCGCGCGGCGTTCAAGGCGGTGCAGGACGGCAAACAGGTGGCCGTTCTGGTGCCCACCACGCTGCTGGCCCAGCAGCACTACAACACGTTCACCGAGCGGATGAGCCAGTTCCCGGTGCAGATCAAGCAGCTGTCCCGGTTCCAGACGCCGAAAGAGGCCGCGCTCACCCTGGAGCAGGCCGCCGACGGCACCGCCGACATCGTGATCGGCACGCACCGGCTGCTCTCCAAGTCGACCCGGTTCAAAAATCTCGGCCTGATCATCGTGGACGAGGAGCAGCGCTTCGGCGTCGAGCACAAGGAGCAGCTCAAGGCGCTGCGCGCGTCGGTGGACGTGCTGACCATGTCGGCCACCCCGATCCCGCGGACGCTGGAGATGGCGATCACCGGCATCCGGGAGATGTCCACCATCGCCACCCCGCCGGAGGAGCGGCACCCGGTGCTGACCTACGTGGGGGCGTACGACGACAAGCAGGTCGCCGCCGCCATCCACCGGGAGCTGCTCCGCGACGGCCAGGTGTTCTACCTGCACAACCGGGTCGAGTCGATCGACCGGGCGGCGCGCAAGCTGCGCGAGCTGGTGCCCGAGGCCCGGGTCGCGGTGGCGCACGGCCAGATGAGCGAGGAGCAGCTGGAGAAGGTGATGGTCGGCTTCTGGGAGAAGGAGTTCGACGTCCTGGTCTGCACCACGATCGTCGAGTCCGGCATCGACATCCCGAACGCCAACACCCTGATCCTGGAGCGCGCCGACCTGCTCGGCCTGGCCCAGCTGCACCAGATCCGCGGCCGGGTCGGCCGGGGGCGGGAGCGGGCGTACGCGTACTTCCTCTACCCCCGGGAGAAACCGCTCACCGAGCACGCCCACGAGCGGCTGGCCACCATCGCCCAGCACACCGAGCTGGGCGCCGGCATGTACGTGGCGATGAAGGACCTGGAGATCCGCGGCGCCGGCAACCTGCTCGGCGGCGAGCAGTCCGGCCACATCGAGGGCGTCGGCTTCGACCTGTACGTCCGGATGGTCGGCGAGGCGGTCAGCGCCTTCAAGGGCGAGCGGCCCGAGGAGGAGCCCGAGGTCAAGATCGACCTGCCGGTCGACGCGCACCTGCCCACCGACTACATCGCCGTCGAGCGGCTGCGCCTGGAGATGTACCGCAAGCTCGCCGAGGCCCGCGACGACGCCCGGCTGGAGGAGGTCATCGCCGAGATGACCGACCGGTACGGCGAACCGCCCGCCCCGGTGGTCAACCTGATCGCTGTCGCCCGGTTCCGCCAGCTGGCCCGGGCGTACGGCCTGACCGACGTCTCGATGCAGGGCAAGCATCTCCGCTTCGCCCCGCTCGACCTGCCCGACTCCAAGCAGCTGCGGCTCAAGCGCTACCACCCGGACTCGGTCTACAAGGCGGCGAACGATCAGGTCAGTGTCCCGCGGCCGAGCACCCGGCGGGTCGGCGGCGAGCCGCTGCGCGACCAGGAGCTGTTGCAGTGGTGCGCCCAGCTGCTCAAGGACGTGCTCGGCGACGCGCCCGTCCCGGCCCGCGTGTGACGGATCACATTCCGCGTGAGACAGTGTTGACCATGCAGCGTACCCGCCGACTCGCATCCATGGCCGTCGTCGCGTCACTGGCGATCGCCGGCCTCTCCGCCTGCCGCTCCGACCCCGCCGTCGCCGCCTACATCGGCGACAGCACGATCTCCGAGCGCCAGGTGGAGAGGGTCTGGGACGAGGCCCGGAAAGCGTTCGACGCGGAGACCGGCAAGCAGGTCGCCGCGGCCCAGGCCGCGGTCGACGACGCGAAGCGGAAAGTGGCCGCCGGCCAGGGCACCGAGGCGGACGTCCAGGCCGCCGACGAGGCGCTCGCGCAGATCCCCAGGACGCTGCCGATCACCCGGACCGACGTGGTCAGCGCCCTGCTCAGCCGGAAACTGTTCGACCAGGTCGCGCAGCGGCACAGCGTCACGCTGCCGGCCGAGCTGGCCTACGACCGGGCCGGCGCCGCGGTCGGCCTGCCGGCCTCCACCGAGTACGTGCGGCTCTACACCCAGAACGCGGTCCTGCAGTACCTCGTGTCGCAGTCGATCACCGGTGCCGCCACGCTCAGCGACAAGGATCTGAAGGACGTCTTCCGGCGGGCCGGCGAGAAGCAGGCGATCCAGCCCGGCACCACCTTCGAGTCCTTCCGCGACGGGCTCAACCCCCAGCTCGCCGAGGAGCTGAAGACCGGGGTCGCGCTGCGCGACGAGCTCACCTCGGCGGCCGAGCCGCTGCACATCACGATCAACCCGCGGTACCGGCCGATGGAGATCGTCACGTACGCCTACCCGCGGCAGAACGCGCCGGCCCTGGACCTGGTCGGCGCTGCCCTGGACGACCAGGCCACGCTGCCGGTCCTCGACGTCTCTTGAGCGCCCGGATCGTCCTGCTGGTCACCTCGCCGCGGCTGCCGGCGGGGCTGCTCACCGCCGAGGCGTGGGACACCGTGCGGTCCGGTCCGGTCTTCGCCGCCGCCGACTCCGAGCAGGCGATGGCGCTGCGGGCGGCCGGGGTGCCGGTCACCGTGCTGGACACCGACGCGCAGGGGCTGCTCGACGCGATCGGCCCGGCGCCGCTCGCGGTCTGGCTGGCCGGCCCGCACGGCGACCAGCCGTTCGCCAGGCAGCTCGGCCTGCGGCTGGCCCGGGAGCCCGGCCTCGCCGAGCTGGAGCTGATGTACGGCTCCTGGGACCCGCCCGGCGCCCGGCTGCTGGACGCGGTGGCGGTGATGGACCGGCTGCTCTCGCCCGGCGGCGACCCGTGGAAGCGGGCGCAGAGCCACCGGACGCTCGCGCCGTACCTGCTGGAGGAGAGCTACGAGGCGTACGACGCGATCGAGCGCGACGACCTCGACGAGCTCCGCGAGGAGCTGGGTGACGTGCTGCTGCAGATCGTGCTGCACGCCCGGCTCGCCGAGGAGCTGCCGGACGGCCGGGCGTGGAACGTCGACGACGTGGCCGGGACCCTGGTGGAGAAGATGGTGCGGCGCAACCCGCACGTCTTCGCCGGCGAGCGGGTCGAGGACATCGAGGAGATCACCGCCAACTGGGAGCGGATCAAGCGCGAGGAGAAGGCGCGGGAGTCCGTCCTGGACGGGGTGGCGCTGAGCCAGCCCGCGCTGGCGCTGGCCGCCAAGATCCTGCAGCGGGCCGAGCGCGGGGCTGTCGACGTGCCGTTGCCGGTCGGCGACGACCTCGGCCCGGCGCTGTTGCGCCTGGTCGCCGACGCCCGGGCGGCCGCCCGCGATCCGGAGGCGGAGCTGCGGCGGGCCACTTTGGCGTACGCCGAAGCCGTGCGTGCGGCGGAAATTGTCGGACCCGCCGAGTAGTTTTCTCGGCATGCCGGAGTTTGTGCCGCTCGCCGACCGCATCGCCGACGCTCTGCTGGAGAGCGACCCCGTGACGGCCCTCTACGCGGGGGACCATCGCTTCGACGATCGCCTGCCCGACCTCTCCACCGGCGGGGTCCAGGCCCGGGTCGCCATGCTGCGCGACGCGGCCGACGCGCTCAGCGGGATCGACGCCGACGCGCTCGACGCCGAGGAGCAGGCCGACCACGCCATCCTCACCGCCCAGGTGGAGCGCGGGCTGTTCGAGCTCACCGACGTCCGTGAGCACGAGTGGAACCCGTTGGAGCACAACCCCGGCCCGCTGCTGCACGGCCTGCTGTCCCGGCCGTTCGCGCCGCCCGCCGAGCGGCTGGAGAGCCTGCGCGGCCGGCTCGCGGCGCTGCCCGACGCGCTGGTCACCGCCCGGTCGGGGCTGCGCGACGTGCCGCGCGTGCACGCCGAGACCGCGGCCGGCCAGTTCGCCGGCACCGCCGGGCTGATCCGCGACGAGCTGCCCGTGCTGCTCGACCAGGAGCCCGGGCTGCGCGGCACCGTCGAGCCGGTCGCCGAGGCCGCGCTCCGGGCGCTCGGCGAGTTCGACGGCTGGCTGCGCGGCCTGCTGGAGGGCGGGGAGCCCGGCCGCGACCCCCGGCTCGGCCGCCGGCTGTGGGAGGCGCGGCTGTGGCACACGCTGGACACCGAGCTCTCCGCGGCCGAGGTGCTCGCCCGGGCCCGGGCGAATCTCGACCGGGTCGGCGCCGAGCTGCGCGTCCTCGCCGCCGAGCTGGTGGGTGGGCCGGCCGCCGACGAGACGGTGCGCCGGGCGCTGGACACCATCGCCGAGAAACATCCGGACAACGCGACGATCGTCGGCCTGGCCCGGCTGACGATGGACGAGGCGACCGCGTTCGTCCGGGAGCACGACGTGGTGTCGCTGGTGGACGACCCGTGCGTGATCGAGGAGATGCCGGAGTTCGCCCGCGGCGTGGCGGTGGCCTATTGCGATCCGCCCGGCCCGCTGGAGACGGCCGACGTGCCGACGTTCTACTGCATCGCCCCGGCGCCGTCGAGCTGGTCCGCCGAGCGGGTCCGCAGCTTCTACCGGGAGTACAACCACGAGATGATCCGGAACCTCACCGTGCACGAGGCGATGCCCGGCCACTTCCTGCAGCTGGCGCACGCCCGGCGGTTCCGGGGCAGCAGCAAGGTGCGGGCGCTCGGCTGGTCCGGCCCGTTCGTCGAGGGGTGGGCGGTCTATGCCGAGGAGCTGATGGCCGGTCTCGGCTTCGGCGGCACGGCGGTGCGGTTGCAGCAGCTCAAGATGCAGCTCCGGATGAGCCTGAACGCGATCATCGACCAGCTGGTGCACTGCGAGGAACTGCCCGAGGAGGAGGCGATGGCGCTGATGACCGGGCGCGGCTTCCAGGAGGAGGGCGAGGCGGCCGGCAAGTGGCGGCGGGCCCTGCTCACCTCGACCCAGCTCTCCACCTACTTCGTGGGGTACACCGAGGTGTCCGCCATCGCCGCCGCGCGCCCGTTCGGCGCGACGCCGAAAGCGTGGCACGACGCGATGCTGGCGCACGGCTCGCCGCCGCCACGCCACCTGCGGGCTCTCCTGGGGGTCTGACCGGCACGTCCGGGCGCAGGCGCAGACGCCCGCGGCGGAGCCGGAGACGCCCGCGGCGGAGCCGGAGACGCCCGCGGCGGAGCCGGAGCGCGGTCAGCGGGAGCGGTGGTCGTGGACCCGCACGCCCGCCGGCAGGCGGAAGCCGTCCGGGTCGGCGCGGGAGGTGAGCTCGGTCAGGGTGATCTCCAACCGGGTCGTCCCGCCTACCGTGCCGGTGAAGGCGGCCAGCGTGCCGTCCCCGGTCACGCAGGCCTCGTAAGCGGCCGGCCCGCCCCATCGGACGCAGGCGGCGTGCCGCTGGGCGATGGTGGTGTCCCGCTGGGAGATCACCAGGGCCGGGTCGGTCTCGGCCGAGCGGAGCATCGTGGCGACCGCCTCCGGGGTGATCAGACCGGTGGCGGCCGGCAGCTCGGGGTCGGCCTTGGCGGTGATGACGCAGGCCGCCGCGTCGCACCGGGTGGTGTCGGCCGGGGTGACGATGAGCCGCCCGGCCGGCCAGCGGTACGCGGTCCGGGCCGGGTCCTGTGCCCGGGCCACCGTGGCGGTGCCGCCGTCGGCCAGGCGGTAGATGGCGGTGTAGGTCAGGCCGGCCGAGTCGGCGAGCTGGCCGGCGATCACCGCCACCGCGTCGGCCGGGCCGACCCCGGCGGCGCTGGCCTGATCGACACCGGTGCAGGCCGCCCCGGCGAGCAGCGCGCCGGCGGCCAGTAATCCATTCACGAAACGACGGCGGGCCACGATCACCACCCTGGCCCAACCCCGATGTCGCGCGCAAACGATATCCACCGATCAATGGACCGGCGGACCGATCAATCGTTCATTCAGGCGGACTCCGCGGTTCTGGCGCGCATCTGGAGCTGATAACGCATGACATAACGGCGAATGATCTTCGCCTGCCACTCCTCCGGGTCGTAGAGCGCGACCATCTCCACCGAGAGCGGCCCGCGTACCGGCACCTGCTGGCGCATCGCGCTGGCCTTCGTCACGGTGGCCGGCAGCTCGATCACGTCCGGCCCGAGCTGCGTCCGCAGCGACACCTCGTGGCCGGGCCGCACCTCGACGTCGGTGAAGTGCGCGCGCACCGAGCGCTCACTGATGTCGTGGACCCAGCCGATCGCCTCCGGGAGCTCGGGGCGCGTCATCACGATCGGCTCGCCGCCGCCGCCGCGCACGTAGAGCCGGTTCTGGTTGATCTGCGGCTCCCCGATGAACCGCAGCTCGGCGCGGTTCTCGTCGACAGCGGCGACCGCGGCGGACACCTCGAACCGGCCGCGGGGCGCGGCTGCCCAGCGCAGCGTCACCGTGGCGCCGGTGGCCGGTACGTCGGCACGGGGGAGCGAGACGGTCACGGCCGCGGCGGAGGCGGCCACGACACGGACGCCGGAGTGGCATTCGCCGCCGGCCTCCATCTCGATGTGTGAGCCGTCCTCGGGAAACAGGCTGCTGCTCATAGTGCCCCCTGTTTCGGCAGGCGAGCCGCTGTTTTGAGGCATACCGGCGAGTCAAGTTGCCGGGCGGGCGGCCGAGGGCCCGGGAAAATCACCCACCCGGCGACCGGCTGCCGGGGCATACCGGCCGGTGAAGTTGACCGGGCGGCCGAACGAGCGCCCGGTGGGCTCGATACGCTCAGGAGCGTGGTCGGCCCGCAGGGTCGCGGACCGAAACTGTATTCGTACAACGCTTAGGGAGCGACACCACAAATGGCCACCATTGAAGCGATCGTCGCCCGCGAGATCCTGGATTCCCGGGGCAACCCGACCGTCGAGGTCGAGGTCGGCCTGGACGACGGCACTGTCGGCCGCGCGGCGGTCCCGTCCGGTGCCTCCACCGGCGCGTTCGAGGCGCTGGAGCTGCGTGACGGCGACAAGGGCCGGTACCTCGGCAAGGGCGTGGAGAAGGCCGTCGCCAACATCGAGGACAAGATCGCCGACGAGCTGATCGGTTACGAGGCGAGCGAGCAGCGCCTGATCGACCAGAAGATGCTCGACCTGGACGGCACCGACACCAAGTCGGAGCTGGGCGCCAACGCGATCCTGGGTGTCTCCCTCGCGGTCGCCAAGGCCGCCGCGCTCTCCGCCGAGCTCCCGCTGTTCCGTTACGTCGGTGGCCCGAACGCCGCCGTCCTGCCGGTCCCGATGATGAACATCGTGAACGGTGGCGCGCACGCCGACTCCAACGTCGACGTGCAGGAGTTCATGATCGCCCCGATCGGCGCCCCGACCTTCCGTGAGGCGCTGCGCAGCGGCGCCGAGGTCTACCACGCGCTGAAGTCGGTGCTGAAGAAGAAGGGCCTCTCCACCGGCCTGGGCGACGAGGGCGGCTTCGCGCCGAACCTGCCGGCCAACGCCGCCGCGCTGGACCTGATCGCCGAGGCCGTCCAGGCCGCCGGCTTCTCCCTGGGCAGCGACATCGTGCTGGCCATGGACGTCGCCGCGACCGAGTTCTACAAGGACGGGTCGTACGTCTTCGAGGGCTCGCCCAAGTCGACCGACGAGATGATCGCCTACTACGCGAAGCTCGCCGCCGACTACCCGATCGTCTCCATCGAGGACCCGCTGGCCGAGGACGACTGGGCCGGCTGGAGCGCGATGACCGAGCAGCTCGGTAACAAGATCCAGATCGTCGGCGACGACCTGTTCGTCACCAACCCGCAGCGCATCGCCCGCGGCATCGCCGAGGCGGCCGGCAACGCGGTGCTGGTCAAGGTGAACCAGATCGGCTCGCTGACCGAGACGCTGGACGCCGTGGACCTGGCCCACCGGGCCGGCTTCAAGACCATGATGTCGCACCGCTCCGGTGAGACCGAGGACACCACGATCGCCGACCTGGCCGTCGCGGTCGGTTCCGGCCAGATCAAGACCGGCGCCCCGGCCCGCTCGGACCGCGTCGCCAAGTACAACCAGCTCCTGCGCATCGAGGAGCAGCTGGAGAGCGCCGCCCGGTACGCCGGTGCGGGCGCGTTCCCGCGTTACCGCGTCGCGTAACACCGGACCGGCAGATCATGGGTGGTGGCACCCGCCCGGCGGTGGGTGCCACAATCCGTGACGGTCGTATCGATCGGGGGGAGGGCCGACGGATGACACAGCGCCGCATGCCGAGCGGTCAGGGCCCGTCCCGTCGCGCGACCGGCGCCACCGGCCGTCCCGGCTCGCGGACCCGGGTCACCGGTCCGGTCCGGACCGAGGCACGCCCGACCGTGCGGGTGCCCACGTCCCGCTCCGCGCGGCCGGCCGGCTCCCGGCGGACGTCACAGTCCGGCGGCCCGGCGGCCAAACGCACCGCCGCCCCACGCCCGCGCTCGCTGACCAGCCGGGCCACCGTCCTGCTCGCGATCTTCGTGGTTCTCGCCCTGGCCTACACCTACCCGTTGCGGATCTACCTGCAGCAGGAGGCGCAGATCGCGGAGATGGAGCGGGCGCAGGCCGCCCAGCAGGCCAAGATCGCCGAGACCCGCAAGGAGCTGGCGAAGTGGGGCGACGACGACTACATCCGGATTCAGGCCCGGGAGCAGGGTTTCTTCGTGCGCCCGGGTGAGACGCCGCTGCGGGTCTACTCCGACCCGGACGCCGCGGCTCGCGAGTCCGATCAGAAATCCCCGGCGGCCGCTCCGGACCGCTGGTACGACACGCTGTGGCACAGCGTCCAAGCCGCCAACGCGGAGCCTTCGAACTGATGGAAGCACCAAGCCCCGCCGACCTCGACATCGTGGCGGCCCAGCTCGGCCGCCGTCCCCGCGGCACCCGGGCGATCGCGCACCGCTGCCCATGCGGCAACCCGGACGTGGTGGAGACCTCACCGCGGCTGGACGACGGCACGCCGTTCCCGACGATGTACTACCTCACCTGCCCGCACGCCACCGCCGCCTGCTCCCGGCTGGAGTCGGCCGGCGTGATGCGCGACATGCAGGAGCGGCTCAGCACCGACCCGGAGCTGGCCGCCCACTACGCCCGCGCGCACCGGGACTATCTGGACCGGCGCCAGGCGATCGACGACGTGCCGGAGATCCACGACGTCTCGGCCGGCGGCATGCCGGACCGGGTGAAGTGCCTGCACGTCCACCTGGGACACGCGCTGGCCGCCGGCCGCGGGGTGAACCCGTTCGGCGACGAGGTGCGGGACGCCGTCGAGCCGTGGTGGGCCGAGGGCCCCTGCGTCAAGCGCGACGAATGCTGATCCGCCGCGCCCGGACCGGCGACGTCAAGGCGATCCGTGCCCTGGTCGACACGTACACCACCGACCGGCGGCTGCTCAGCAAGGCGACGGTCACCCTCTACGAGTGCGTCCAGGAGTTCTGGGTGGCAGTCGACGAGGACGACGTGGTGGTCGGCTGCGGCGCCCTGCACGTGATGTGGGAGGACCTGGCCGAGATCCGCACGGTCGCCGTGCACCCCGACAAGCGCGGGCACAAGATCGGCCACAAGATCGTCGGCGCGCTTCTCGACCAGGCGCGTGAGCTGGGCGTACGCCGGGTCTTCTGCCTCACCTTCGAGACCGGGTTCTTCGGCTCGTTCGGGTTCACCGAGATCGACGGCGCCCCGGTGCCGCACGCCGTCTACGAGCAGCTGCTGCGCTCCTACGACGAGGGTGTCGCCGAGTTCCTCGACCTGGAGCGGGTCAAGCCGAACACGCTGGGCAACAAGCGGATGCTGCTGCACCTGTGAACGCCGGACACCGGGGGGAAGGGCACCCATGAGAGTCGCCGCCATCGACTGCGGGACCAACGCGATCCGCCTGCTGATCGCCGACGTCGACGGCGATCGGCTGACCGACGTCGTACGGAAAATGGTGATCGTCCGTCTCGGCGAGGGCGTGGACCGTACCGGGATGCTGTCACCCGCCGCGATCGAGCGCACCCGGGTCGCGCTGGCGGGTTACGCCGCGGAGATCGCCGCGGCCGGTGTCCGGAGGACCCGGATGTGCGCCACCTCGGCCTCCCGGGACGCCTCGAACGCGCAGGATTTCCGGGACATGGTCCGCGGCGTGCTGGGCCTGGACCCCGAGGTGATCTCCGGCGCGGAGGAGGCTGCCCTCTCCTTCCTCGGCGCGGTCAAGGGCCTCGACGCTCCGGGCCCCTACCTGGTCTTCGACCTGGGCGGCGGTTCCACCGAGTTCGTCACCGGGACGGACACCGTCGAGCACGCGATCTCGATGGACATCGGCTGCGTCCGGATGACCGAGCGGCACCTGCACGACGACCCGCCGACCGCGGACCAGCTGGCGGCGGCCGAGAAGGACATCACGGCCGCCGTGGACACCGCCCTGGCGGCCGTCCCGGGCCGGGAGGCGCGCACCCTGGTCGGCCTGGCCGGTACGGTCGCCACCGTGGCGGCGCTGGCGCACGACCTGCCGGAGTACGACTCGGCCCGCATCCACCACAGCCGGGTCAGCCGGGACGCGGTCAGCCGGGTCACCGGCGACCTGCTCGGGATGACCGTCGAGCAGCGGCGGGCGCTGCCGGTGATGCATCCGGGCCGGGCCGACGTGATCGGCGGCGGGGCCTTGATCATGCGCGTCATCATGGAGCGTTCCGGCCAGCACACGGTGATCGCCTCGGAGCACGACATCCTCGACGGGATCGCGTTCGGCCTGGCCGCCGACTGATCGCCCACGGTCGGCCGACCGGACATTTCGAAATACCGTTTCGGCCATTTTTCGCCACCCCGGTGTCGCTGCGGCGGCACCCTGCGTCATTTTCCCAGCAAAGTCTCAGGGCTCCACCTGTGATTGTCGATAACCGCAGGTGAAGTGGGGTCGCGCGATCCTCCGGCGGGTCGTTATCCTCGCCTGCCAAGCGATCGGGCCTCGATCGTGCGTGAAAGGAAACGTCAATGTCGAACCCGGTTGAGCCGACTCCGTACGGCGCGAACGTTCCGCCGGCCACCGGCGGTCCGGCCTACCCGCCGCCGAACGGTGGCGCCGCCGGCTTCCCGCCGCCGAACGCCGGCGCCCAGGGCTTCCCGCCGGCCGGTGGCGCTCAGGGCTTCCCGCCGGCTCCGGGCGCTCCCGGCGCCCCGGGCTTCCCCGGTGCCCTCCCGACCCCGCCGAAGAAGTCGGCGGGCAAGAAGGTGCTCAGCGTCCTCGGCGTGATCGCCGTGATCATCGTGGTCGCCGGGCTGAAGTTCGGCCTGCGCAGCGCGCTCTCCTCGGACCCGACCGCGGATGCCAAGGTCGGTGACTGCATCTCGGTGAACAGCGCTCTGAAGGACGAGGCGTCGGACACCGACGCCAAGATCGTCGAGTGCTCCTCGTCGGACGCCAAGTTCACCGTGATCGGCCGCGTCGAAGGCGTCAGCGACGTGAACAGCACGGCGTGCGACAAGTTCTTCAAGGAGGGCGACGAGGGCGCCGTGCTCTCCAGCGACAAGGGCAAGGGCTACCTGCTCTGCGTGAAGACCAAGTAAGCGGCACCGAGTAGGTCCACCGGGGGTGGTGCGTCGTCACGGCGTACCACCCCCGGTGGCATTCTGGTCCGGTGCAACCGTCCGAGGCGTCACCGCGTACCCCCGAGGGGGTTGCCGCACAGGCGGCCTCGGCCGCCTCGCTGCCCGTGCTGGACGCGCGCGTCGCGGATTGTTTCGCCTGTCCCCGGCTGGTCGCCTGGCGCACCGACGTGGCCACGGTCAAGCGCGCCTCGTTCCGTGACCAGGATTACTGGGGGCGCCCGGTGCCCGGTTTCGGCCCGGCGGACGCCTCGATCGCCGTGCTGGGCCTCGCGCCCGCCGCGCACGGCGGCAACCGGACCGGCCGGATCTTCACCGGCGACCGCTCCGGCGACGTGCTCTTCGCCGCCCTGCACCGCGCCGGGCTGGCCAACCAGCCGACCAGCGTCGCCGCCGATGACGGCCTGGAGCTGCGGCACACCCGGATCTTCTCGGCGGTGCGCTGCGCCCCGCCGGACAACAAGCCCACCCCACAGGAGCGGGACACCTGCGCGCCCTGGTTCCAGCATGAGCTGACGCTCATCAGACCCACCTTGCAGGCCGTGGTCACGCTTGGCGCGTTCGCCTGGGCCGCCTGGTGGCCGGCGATGCGATCGGCGTACGGGGTACGCCCGCCCGTCCCTCGCCCGAAATTCGGGCACGGCGCCGAGGTGCACCTGCCCGGCGTGCCCCCGGTGCTGGGCTGCTTCCACGTCAGCCAGCAGAACACCTTCACCGGCCGGCTCACCCCCGGCATGCTGGACGAGGTGTTCACCCGTGCGAAGGTTCTGGCGGGCCTGGCATGATGCGAGTCCTGTCCGATTCCCTCCTCGAGTCACGGATCTGAAACCGCCCGCATGGACCTCAAGATGGTGCGCCGCTGGTGGCCGCTGGCCGCCGTCATCGGCCTGCTCTTCGTGACCTCGCTGGCGGCCACCCGATCCGCGCCGCAACTGGACCGGATCACGCCGAGAGCGACAGCCACGCCCACCCAGGCGCCGCTGCTGCCGCCCACCGCCCGCCCGACGCCCTCGTCGACCACCGAGACCCCGGTCGAGGCGGCCCGCGGCCTGCCCGACTGGGTCGGCACCGCGACCACGGTCATCCTGGTCATCCTGGTGGTCGTCATGGTGGTGGTGCTGTCCTGGGCGCTGATCCGGGACGCCGGTCGCCGGCGGCGCAACCGGACCGGCCGCCTCGCCCCGCGTCGCGCCGGGCAGACCGCCGAGGACCTGGTCGCCGCGCTCGACGCCGGCCTGGAGGAGCTCTCCGACACCGACCGTGACCCGCGTCGCGCGGTGATCGCCTGCTGGGTGCGCCTGGAGCAGGCGGCCGCCGCGGCCGGCACCCCGCGGCATCCCGGCGACAGCCCGACCGACCTGGTCGGCCGGCTGCTCGCCGAGCAGCGGGTGGACGCGACGGTGCTGGCCGCGCTGATGGAGGTGTACCGGGAGGCCCGGTACGCCACGCACGCCGTCGACGACCACATGCGCCAGCAGGCCCGGTACGCGCTGGAGCGCCTGCGCGCCGACCTCGGGGCCCTGGCATGAGCGACGGGGGACTGGGCGGGCTGTTCGAGGGCGCCGCCGCGCCCGCCTCGGCGGAGCCCGCGCCGCGGGTGCGCCGGCGGCGCTCGCCGGCCGCCCGGATCATCGGCAACCTCGTCCTGGTGGCCGCGGCCACAGTGGTCGTGGTGGCCGCCCTGCGGGCCGGCTCGGTGCGCGCTCCACTGCTGCTGGTGGTCGCCCTGATCGCCGGGTTGCGGCTGGTCACCATCGCGGCCGCGGCGGTCCGCCCGCCGAAACCCGGCAAGGGCGGTGCCGGGGCCGGCGGCGCCTCGGCCCGGGCCACCGACTCGCTGCGGGCCACCGTGCGCCGGTGGGAGAAGACACTCGACAAGGCGCACTCCGACCCGGACACCTATGCGCGTAACGTTCTGCCGGTGCTCGGCGAGCTCGCCGACGAGCGGCTGCGGCTGCGGCACGGCCTGACCCGGTCCACCGACCCGCGTCGCGCCCGGGAACTGCTCGGCGAGCCGGCCTGGGCGGTACTGTCCGACTCCGGTCGGCACGGGTTGAAGACGCGGGACCTGGAGACGTACGTACAAGCGATGGAACGACTGTGAGAAAGGTGCGCCGGTGACGCAGCAAGGCGTGCAGGCTCTTCCCCCGTACGAGGTGGGGCGGCTGGCCGGCGCGGTCCTCGACGCCGTGAACAGCGTCGTGGTCGGCAAGCGGGAGGCGCTCGAGCTGGTGCTGGCCGGCATCCTGGCCGGCGGGCACGTCCTGCTGGAGGACCTGCCCGGCCTGGGCAAGACGCTTACCGCGCGCTCCTTCGCCCAGGCGCTCGGGCTCGACTTCCGGCGTCTGCAGTTCACCCCCGACCTGCTGCCCGCCGACGTCACCGGCTCGTTCCTCTACGACCAGCGCAAGGGCGACTTCGCGTTCCGGGCCGGCCCGGTCTTCACCAACATGCTGCTGGCCGACGAGATCAACCGGACGCCGCCGAAGACCCAGTCCGCCCTGCTCGAGGCGATGCAGGAGAAACAGGTGTCGGTGGAGGGCGTGACGTACCGCCTGGACCCGCCGTTCCACGTGCTGGCCACCGCCAACCCGATCGAGTACGAGGGCACGTACCCGCTGCCCGAGGCACAGCTCGACCGGTTCCTGCTCCGGGTGTCGTTCGGCTATCCGACCGCCGAGGAGGAGTGGGAGGTGATGCGCCGCCGGATGTCCCGCCGTCAGGAGGAGGCGCAGCTCGCCCCGGTGGTCGACGCCCGGACGCTGCAGGTCATGCAGGCCGCGCTGGAGTCGGTGACGGTCGAGGACTCGATCGGCCGGTACATCGTGTCGCTGGCCGCGGCCACCCGCGAGCACAGCGCGGTGCTGGTCGGCTCGTCCCCGCGTGGCTCGCTCGCGCTGCTCCTGCTGGCCCGGGCCCGGGCGGCGATGTCCGGCCGGGACTACGTGGTGCCGGAGGACGTGAAGGACGTCGCGGTGCCGGCCCTGGCCCACCGGATCACGCTGCGCCCGGAGATGTGGCTGCGCCAGGTGAACCCGGCGTTCGTGGTGCAGGAGGTGCTCAGCGCGGTGCCGGCCCCGGCCAGCGGGGCGCTTCCCACGTACGCGCGGCATGACTGAACCTGTCGCTCCGAGCTGGGCGCCGACCCGGGCGCTCGGCCGCTCGGTGCTGCTCACCGGGCTGCTCCTGCTGCTCGGCGTGGCGCTGGGCCGGGTCGACCTGGTCCTGCTGGCCGCTCCGTTCGCGATCGGCGCGGCGCTGAACCTGCGCCGGATGCCGCAGGCGGTGCCCGAGGTGACCATCACCGCCGACGAGGCCCACCTGGTCGAGGGCGGCGCGGTGCAGGCCGGCCTGACCGTGGCCAACCCGGACGCCCTCGGCTACGACCTGGTGGTGGTCCGCACCAAGACCTCACCGTGGCTGCGCCTGCAACACGCCGACCGGCCGTTCGCGATCACCGTCCCGTCCGACGGCTGGGCCGCGATCGACCTGCCCGGCGAGGCGCTGCGCTGGGGCCGGCAGGACGTCGGACCGGCCGCCGCGGCGGCGGCCGCCTGCGGTGGGCTGCTGTCCTGCCGCCCGGTGGTCACCCCGGCGCACGGCGTCCGGGTCTACCCGGTCACCGAGCCGTTCAAGGCCACCGAGTCGATGCCGGCCGCCGCCGGCCTGGTCGGCGCGCACCGCTCGCGGCGGCTCGGCGAGGGCGGCGAGCTGGCCGGCGTGCGGCAGTTCGCGCCCGGCGACCGGCTGCGCCGCATCGACTGGCGGGTGTCGCTGCGCACCCGGGACCTGCACGTCGCGTCCACCCTCTCGGACCGGGACGCCGAGGTGCTGCTGCTGCTCGACCTGCTCGGCGAGGTGGGCCTCTCCGGCGGGGTGGGCGGCACGTCGTCGGTGCTGGACACCACGGTCCGGGCCGCCGCCGCGATCAGCGAGCACTACCTGCACCGCGGCGACCGGGTGTCGTTGCTGGAGTACGGCGCCACCGCCCGCCGGCTGCGCGCCGCGTCCGGCCGCCGGCAGTACCTGACGGTGCTGGAGTGGCTGCTCGACGTCCACGCCGACCCGGTCGACGAGGAGTACGAACCGGCGCTCGGCTCGCACCAGATCTCCACCTCCGCGCTGGTCGTGGTGCTCACCCCGCTGATCGACCCGCGCGCCGCCGACATGCTGGCCCAGCTCACCCAGGCCGGCCGGTTCGTGGTCGCCGTGGACACGCTGCCGGCCGACGCCGCCCCGCCGGTCCGCAACCAGTGGAGCCCGCTGGGCACCCGGCTGTGGCGGATCGAGCGGGAAAATGTGCTGGGCCGGCTCCGCGAGCACGGCGTGCCGGTGGTGTCCTGGGCCGGCGCCGGCAGCCTGGATCTGGTGCTGCGCGACGTGGCCCGGATGGCTGCCGCGCCGAGGGGGCGATGACGTGCTGGCGACGCTGCTGCACCGGCTCGGCCGGATCCCGACGCTGGTTCGCCGGGCCACCGTGCTGCCGTTCCTGGTCCGCTGCGGGGTCGCGCTCTGCGGCCTGCTGGCCACCGCGGTCGCCTGGCCCACCGAGCTGCTGGCCAGCCAGTTCGTGCTGCTGCCGCTGGCGGTGGCGATCTGGCCGGCGGTCGCGCCGCGCGGCCGGGGCGCCAGCTTCGCCGCGCTGCTGACGGTGGGCGGCTGGATCGTCGACACCGCGGGGTACGACTCCCGGATCGCGCTGTGGCGGGTGCTGTCCCTGGCCACCCTGCTCTATCTCGGTCACACGCTCACCGCTCTGGCCGCCGTTCTGCCCTCCGACGCGGTGGTCAACCTGGACGTGCCCGGTCTCTGGCTGGGCCGGGCGCTGATCGTGGTGCTGATCTCCGCGGTGTTGACGGTGCTCGCTCTCGGGCTCACCGAGGACCTTGGGGGTGAAGCGTTCCAATTGGCCACACTGGTCGGATTGGCTGCTGCGACGGGTGTGACGATTCTTTTGGTTCGCCTTACCAGGAGAAGTTGAATTCCGGGGAGTTTATGTGGCCTTCGACACTTGACTTTCAAGGTTGCGATGGTCACAGAACGACGCATGAACTGCCCGTCGCGCGCGAGAATAGGGGCGTGAATCCGCCGCGCATAGTCGTCGTAGGTGCAGGTCATGTCGGGCTGTACACGGCCCTACGCCTGTCCAAGAAGCTGAACCGGAACCACGCCGAGGTCGTTGTCATCGACCCCGTGCCGCACATGACCTATCAGCCGTTCCTGCCCGAGGCAGCGGCCGGTAGCATCTCGCCGCGCCACGCCGTTGTGCCGCTGCGCCGTGAGCTGAAGAAGTGTCGCATCGTCTCCGGTGAGGTCACGAAGGTCGAGCACGCTCGCAAGACCGTGACCATCCAGCCGATCGACGGCCCCTCCTACGAGATGGCCTACGACCACATCGTGGTGGCGCCCGGCTCCGTCTCGCGGACTCTCCCGATCCCCGGCCTCAGCGAGATCGGTATCGGTCTCAAGACCATCGGTGAGGCCATCTACCTGCGTAACCACATCCTCGACCGGCTCGACGTCGCCGCCGTGACGCCGGACCCCGAGGTGCGCAAGGCCTCGCTGAACTTCGTCTTCGTCGGTGGTGGCTTCGCCGGCATCGAGGCGCTCGCCGAGATGCAGGACGTGGTCGCCGACGCGCTGAAGTACTACCCGGAGCTGGACCCCAAGGAGGTCCACTTCATCCTGGTCGAGGCGACCAACCGGATCCTGCCCGAGGTCGGCCCGGAGATGGGCGCCTACGCCGCCCGTCAGCTCGCCGCCCGCGGCATCGACCTGCGCCTGGACACCTTCCTCAACTCGTGTGTCGACGGCCAGATCGAGCTCTCCGACGGTGACTCGTTCCGCGCCGAGACCCTGGTCTGGACGGCCGGCGTCAAGCCGTCCCCGATGCTGCAGCAGACCGACCTGCCGCTCGGCCCGCGCGGGCACGTCAACTGCCTGCCCACCCTGCAGGTCGCCACGCTGGAGGGCGAGGTGCTCGACGGCGCCTGGGCCGCCGGTGACTGCGCGCAGGTCCCCGACCTGACCAACCCGGGTGGCTGGTGCTCGCCGAGCGCCCAGCACGCGGTGCGGCAGGCCAAGGTGCTCGCCGACAACATCCGTCAGGTCGTCCTCGGCGGCGCCCCGGTGGAGTACCGGCACAAGCACGTCGGTGGCGTCGCCGGCCTGGGCATCAACAAGGGTGTCGCGCACGTCTACGGCATCAAGGTCAAGGGCTACCCGGCGTGGCTGATGCACCGCTTCTACCACGTCAGCCGGATCCCGTCGTTCAACCGCAAGGTGCGGGTGCTCGCCGACTGGGTGCTGGCCTTCGTGCTCAAGCGGGAGACCGTGGCGCTCGGCCAGCTGCACGCGCCGCGTGAGGAGTTCCTCGAGGTGACCCCGCCGGTGGCGCCGAAGCCCAAGGCGGAGGAGAAGTCGGCCGACAAGGTCGGCTCCACCCGCTGACCGACGGCCCTTTCCGGGCCGGCAGCAAGGCCGTTCCCCATCACCCGGGCGGCACCAGCTACGGTGTTCGCAGGCCCGCCCGGGTGGTGGAATGGCAGACACGGCCGCCTTAAAAGCGGCTGCCCTCACAGGCGTGCGGGTTCGAGACCCGCCCCGGGCACAGATAACGAAGCGGTCGCGACGTGATGTCGCGGCCGCTTGGCTTTTGTGGGCGTTTGTGCTCGCCCGGATACCACCGCCTGTCCGGTCGCACCCATGACACCTGTCATTTTCAGCCTGCTCACAGCTTCACCGAGCGGCAGTCCGCGCGTACAGCGCTTACCCTGGAGCTACAGGCATTGTTGTGCCGAACCTCAAGGGAGGCTGGACACAGTGAAGACTTCTAACCCGGTGCTCTCGCGCCTCGGCCAGGCGGCCGAGCGGGAGCGGACGGCCGGGTACGGGCCATCTGGGCCGGCCGGGCACGCGGGTTACGGTCAGCCGGGTTACGGTGCGCCGGGCTACGGTCAGCCGGCCTACGGTGCGCCGGGCTACGGCCAGCCGTACCCGACCGCTGATGGCTACGCCGCCGCCCCGCCCTCCGTGCAGCCGATGACCATCGACGACGTCGTCGTCAAGACGGTCACCCTGCTGGGCATCACCGGCATCACCGCGATCGCCGCGTGGAACCTGATCCCGACGGAGCTGACCGGCATCGCGTGGATCGGCGCCGCCATGGTCGGCGTCGTGCTCGGCATGGTCATCTCGTTCATGCGGGTCGCCAACCCGGCGCTGGTCATCGCGTACGCGGTGGTCGAGGGCGTCTTCGTCGGCATGGTCAGCAAGGCGTTCGAGACGATCTTCGGCTACGAGGGCATCGTCCTGCAGGCGGTGGTCGCCACCTTCGGCGTCTTCTTCCTGATGGCGGCGCTCTACCGAGCCCGGGTCATCCGCGCCACGCCGAAATTCCAGCGCATCATGATCTCGGTGATGGCCGGCCTGTTCGCGGTCATGCTGATCAACTTCGTGCTGTACCTGTTCGGCGTCAACACCGGCCTGCGCGACAACGGCCCGCTCGGCTACGCCTTCAGCCTGGTCTGCATCGTCGTCGCCTCGCTGAGCTTCATCCTGAACTTCAACGAGATCGAGGAGGGCGTCCGCGCCGGCCTGCCGCGGCGCTACTCGTGGACCGCGGCCTTCGGCATCCTGGTCGGCCTGGTCTGGCTCTACATCGAGATCCTGCGCCTGCTCAGCTATCTCCAGGGCGACGACTGACGGTTCGTCAGCAGCCGCCACCGGGACGCCCGGCCCGCCTCTTCCGCGGTCCGGGCGTTGCCCACCACCGACGCCCGGCCCGCCTCGCGGTCCGGGCGTCACCCTTTGCGCCTTTCCGCGGTTCCCGTTTTCGCATGCCTTTTCCCGGCTGACGCGGCGCGCGTCACCGATTCGGGTCGCTACGGCATGTCCGGTGCTCCTCTCCCGGAATGCGCTTTTCCCGACCGCCCGTCGATTTCCTCCGGAAAGCGTCCCGATTAGCCCACGGATCGCATTCCGCAAAACAATTTCCGGTACGCCGGGAAAACGGTGGTCGCCTCGCCACCCGGCCACCGCCGGTAAGAACAACGCTGCCGGCTCGCCGGGGATGCGCGGGGCGCCCGGCTCGCCCCGGACCGGGCGGGCGTCGCGTCCAGGGACGGGCGGAGCGCGGGCCGGTGCCGGGGCGGCGGGTAGGCTCGCCGGGTGTCCGAGTTCGCGACCTCCGTCGAGCGGCTTCTGACCCAGGTGCGGCACTGGGAGGAGCGGCGCTGGGCGGCATCCGCCGGTGCCGGCAGCAAGGGCGACCTGGCCCATCGGCTGGTGCAGCGCCTGGCCGACCTGGGTGCCGAGGCGGAGGGACGATCGGCGCGCGCGGTGCCGCGGCTTCCGGACCTGGTGCTGCCCGACCAGTTGCGGGTCGTCGCCGATGACATCGTCACCGCCGGGCCTTCCGCCGACCTGCTGACCCGCGCCACCACCGCCGTCGACGAGACCCGTCAGCTGCTCTGAGGGGGCCGCTGGTGGCTGCGAGGGGCTGGGTTGGGGCGTCGTCCCGCCCTCGACCGGTGGGAGCCGGCTGACTCGCGGAGGGGCCGGCCGTCAGGCTGCCCGGCTCGGTCACCAGTGGAGGGGCCGGGCCGCCCAGGGTGCCCTGTTCGGTCACGCGCGGTGGGACCAGGCCGCCAGGGTGCCCGGCTCGGTCACCCGCGGCGGACGTGCCGGCGAAGGGCCGGGCGACCGGCGTACCGAAAGTGGGTCAGGGAGACGAAGCGGGCCCGGCGCGCAGACGCCGGGCCCGGAGTGGTCGCTGCCGACCGGGTGTGAAACGACCTGACGGGTCAGCTGAGCCGCTCGATGACGAGGGCCATGCCCTGGCCACCGCCGACGCACATGGTCTCCAGGCCGATCGACTTGTCGTGCCAGTCGAGCGAGTTGATCAGGGTGCCGGTGATCCGGGCGCCGGTCATGCCGAACGGGTGGCCGACGGCGATGGCGCCGCCGTTCACGTTCAGCTTCTCCAGCGGGATGCCCAGGTCCTGGTACGACGGGATGACCTGGGCGGCGAACGCCTCGTTGATCTCGACCAGGTCGACGTCGTCGATGGTCATGCCGGCCCGCTTGAGGGCCTGCTTGGAGGCCTCGACCGGGCCGAGACCCATGATCTCCGGGGAGAGCGCGGTGACGCCGGTGGAGACGATCCGGGCGAGCGGGGTGATGCCCAGCTCCCGGGCCTTGGTGTCGCTCATCACGACCAGCGCGGCGGCGCCGTCGTTGAGCGGGCAGCAGTTGCCGGCGGTGACCCGGCCGTCCTCCCGGAAGACCGGCTTGAGCTGGGACACCGCGTCCAGCGTGACGCCCGGGCGGGGGCCGTCGTCCTTCGACACGACGGTGCCGTCGGGCAGGGTCACCGGGGTGATCTCACGGGCCCAGAAACCGTTGGCGATGGCCTTCTCGGCCAGGTTCTGCGAGCGGACGCCGAACTCGTCCATCTCCTCGCGGGAGACGTTCTTCAGCTGGGCGAGGTTCTCCGCGGTGTAGCCCATCCCGATGTAGATGTCGGGGAGCAGGCCGTCCTCGCGCGGGTCGTGCCAGACCCCGCCGTTCTTCGCGGTGGCGGCGGTGCGGGCCCGCGCGTCGGCGAACGCGGGATTTTCCCAGCCGCCGCCGACCAGCTCCTGCGCGGCCGAGGGCAGGCCGTCGGAGCTGCCCCGGGCGAACCGGGAAACGGTCTCCACACCGGCCGAGATGAAGATGTCGCCCTCGCCCGCCTTGATGGCGTGGAACGCCATCCGGGTGGTCTGCAGCGACGACGAGCAGTACCGGGTGATGGTGGCGCCCGGCAGGCCGTCCAGGCCCAGCTTGGTGGCGACCACGCGACCCATGTTGAAGCCCTGCTCACCGCCGGGCAGGCCACAACCGAGATAGAGGTCCTCGATCAGGGTGCGGTCGAGCTCGGGCACCTTGTTGAGCGCGGCGTCGACGATGGTGGCGGTGAGGTCGTCGGGGCGCAGATCCTTGAGCGAGCCCTTGTGGGCGCGACCGATCGGCGAGCGGGCAGTGGCGACGATGACAGCTTCCGGCATGGCCCCAGTTTACTTACGGGTAACATGGTCGGAAGTGTGGATTCGTCACACCTGCTTCATACTCCGCTCATCGCGGCCTTGGCGACCGCCGGGTAGAGCGCGTGCGCCCAGACCCGGTAACCGTCAGCGGACGGGTGGAACCCGTCGTAGCAGAGCGTTCCCGCGTCGGCGCGGAACACCGCCCCGGTCTCCGCGCCGAGATCGACCACCGAGCCGCCCGCCTCGATCACCGCCTTGGCCTGGGCCCGCGCCATCCGGCGGCCGACCAGCCCGGCGATCTGCCGCAGCGGCGGCGCCAGCGAGCGCATCGCGCCCAGGTCGGGGCAGGTGCCGACGACCACCTGCACGCCTGCCGAGCGGAGCCGCCGCACCGCCTGGCCGAGGTGACCGGCCGCCTCCTCGGGGTCGCGCAGCGAGGTGGCGTCATTCGACCCGATCAGGATGACCGCGACGTCCGGCCGGGCGCCGAGCAGGGCCCGGGCCACCTGGGTGGCCAGGTCCATCGACCGGGAACCGGCCACGCCGACGCTGGACAGCAGCACGTGCCGCGGGCCGGTCTCCGGCGAGCCGTCGGCGACCAGCCGGGCCAGTTGCCCGCCGACCGTGTCGGCCAGCCACTCCACGCCGACCCCGACCGCTGCCGAGTCGCCGAGCAGCACCAGCCGCAGCGGCGGGGCGCCGGCCGGGCCCATCGAGGTGCGCAGTGCCAGACCCATGGTGGGTTTCGCATAGCGGCGGGCCTTGGCGGCCAGCATCTCCCCGGCGAGCAGGGCGGCACCGCCCAGCGCGCCGGCGAGCAGGCTCGTGGCCGCGGCCTTGGTCAATCGTTCCGGCAGCCCAGCCATGTCCCGCCTCCCTTGCGTCCGGTCGATTCGATGATCCTTGCCTTCTACCCTACGGCGCTGGCGGCACCCGGCTTCGAGCCAGAGCCGAACCAGTGCCGCGACTCCCCGAACCACGGGTGCCGCCGCAACTGCGCCCAGCGCCCGCCGGCCCGGATCGGGCTGACCTCGGTGCCCGGCGAGCGGACCGCCTCGTCGGCGGCCTCCGGCAGGGTGCGCACCGCCTCGGCGACCGGCACGGCGGGGCGGTCGTCCTCGCCCAGGGCAGCCATCACCGTCGGCATCATCACGGCCGCTGCTCGTGCGTACCCCTCGGCGGACGGGTGGAAACGGTCCGAGCCGAACATCCGGGCCGGGTCCGCCTCGAACATCGGGCCGAGCAGGTTGCCGATCGACACGGTCCGGCCCCCGGCGCCGACCACCGCCACCGTCTGCGCGGCCGCCAGCTGGCGGCTCCAGCGCCGGGCCAGCCAGCGCAGCGGCGGCTTGATCGGCTGGATCGCCCCGATGTCCGGGCAGGTGCCGACGACCACCCGGCAGCCGGCCTCGCGCAGCCGGCGCACCGCGTCGCCGAGGTGCCGCACCGCCGAGGCCCGGGCCGAGACGTGGGTGACGTCGTTACCGCCGATCAGGATGATGGCCAGGTCCGGCTGATATTCCAGGGCGGCGTCGACCTGCCAGGGCAGGCCGGCCGAGACGCTGCCCACCACGGCCAGGCGGTGCAGGCGGACCGGGCGGTGCAGGCGGCGGGAGATGCCGGTGGCGAAGAGCGCGCCAGGGGTCTCCCGGGGCCGGTGCACGCCGTAACCGGCAGCCGACGAGTCACCCAGGATCACCAGGTTGAGTGGTTTGCCGGGCAGTTTCGGGCCGTAGAGGCCGTCGCCGCGCGGCGGTGGCGCCTCGGCCAGCGGGATGATCCGGCGCGCGTCGGCGGCCTGCCGCAGCAGGAGCCCGGCGGAGAGGGCGGTGACGCCGGCGAGTGCCCCGGCGATCTGCCCGGCGGCCTTGATGCGCTGCCGGGTGCCGCTGCTGATGAAAATGCTGTTCACAGTCTCCCTCGCTGTCGTCCGAAGGGAACCAACCGGCCCGGCGTTCGCTTCCCGCGGTGGCAGGAGCGGTCCGGCACGGCCTAGATCGGCACCTGGCGTCGGGATTCGAGGCTAACTCGCGTCCGCGAGGGGCAATCATGGCGGACCCAAGTCATGCTGGAGTTGCGGAAAGGGGAACAGACATGGCCAAAACACTGAAGCGTACGGCGGCCTTCACCGCGCTGGGCCGGGCCCTGATGGCCGGCGCCCGCGGCGGGCCGTCGCTGAGCCGGCGACTCGGGGCGATCCCACGGATGCTCAAGGCGACCGCCAAGGGTGAGTACGACGGCGGCATGCGGCTGGCCCTGATGGCCGCCGCGACGGCCTATGTGATCTCTCCCATCGACGCCGTTCCGGAGGCCTTCCTCTTCGTCTTCGGCCTGGTCGACGACGCGGTGGCGATCACCTGGCTGGCCGGCACGGTGCTCAGCGAGACGGAGCGGTTCCTGGAGTGGGAGCGGGTGACGAAGCCCGCCGTCGTACGCTGAAGCGTGCGCTATTACGACAACGTGGTCGAGATCATCGGCAACACCCCGCTGGTCCGGCTGAACAGCGTGACCGAGGGCATCAGTGCCACAGTGCTGGCCAAGGTCGAGTACATGAATCCCGGCGGTTCGGTGAAAGACCGGATCGCCCTGCGGATGGTCGAGGACGCCGAGGCCGCGGGGCTGCTCAAGCCCGGTGGCACGATCGTCGAGCCGACCAGCGGCAACACCGGGGTCGGCCTGGCCCTGGTGGCGCAGCAGCGGGGCTACAAGTGCGTCTTCGTCTGCCCGGACAAGGTCAGCGAGGACAAGCAGAACGTGCTGCGGGCGTACGGCGCCGAGGTCGTGGTCTGCCCGACCGCTGTGGCTCCGGAGGACCCGCGTTCCTACTACAACGTTTCCGACAAGCTGACCCGGGACATCCCGGGCGCCTGGAAACCCGACCAGTACAGCAACCCGGCGAACCCGCGGTCGCACTACGAGCAGACCGGCCCGGAGCTCTGGGAGCAGACCGAGGGCAAGATCACCCATTTCGTGGCCGGTGTCGGCACCGGCGGGACGATCAGCGGCGTCGGGCGCTACCTCAAGGAGCGGGGCGACGTCCGGGTGATCGGCGCCGACCCGGAGGGCTCGGTGTACTCCGGCGGCACCGGCCGGCCCTACCTGGTGGAGGGCGTCGGCGAGGACTTCTGGCCGACGGCGTACGACCAGCAGGTCACCGACGAGGTCATCAAGGTCAGCGACTCGGACTCGTTCGAGATGACCCGCCGCCTGGCCCGCGAGGAGGGGCTGCTGGTCGGTGGCTCGTGCGGGATGGCAGTGGTCGCGGCGCTCGAAGTGGCTCGCAAGGCCGGCCCGGACGACGTGGTGGTGGTGCTGCTGCCGGACGGCGGCCGCGGTTACCTCTCCAAGATCTTCAACGACAAGTGGATGGCCCGGTACGGGTTCCTGCGTACCCCCGGCGACGCGCCGACGGTGGCCGACGCGCTGGCCGCCAAGGGTGCGGAGATCCCGCCGCTGGTGCACGTGCACCCCACCGAGACGGTCCGCGACGCGATCGACTACATGCGGGAGTACGCGGTCAGCCAGCTCCCGGTGCTCAAGGCGGAGCCGCCGGTGGTGACCGGTGAGGTGGCCGGCTCGATCTCGGAGAAGGCGCTGCTCGACGCGCTGTTCACCGGGCAGGCGCACCTGCACGACACGATCGAGCGGCACATGAGCGAGTCGCTGCCGATGATCGGTGGCGGTGAGCCGGTGAGCGAGGCGGTGGCGTTGCTGGAGAAATCGGACGCGGCGATGGTTCTGGTGGACGGCAAGCCGGCGGGCGTGCTGACCCGTCAGGATCTGCTCGCCCATCTCTCCTGAGCGGTCCGCACTCTTTCTGCTCCTTCTCTCGAGCGCTCCGCCGGTTCTGCTTCTCCTCTCGAACGCTCCGCCGGTTCTGCTCCTTCTCTCGAGCGCTCCGCCGGCCTCGGTGCCCCACCTGCCGGGGCCGGCGGAGTTCAGGTCAGCTCGGCCGGCAGGGCGACCACGTCCACCAGTGCGTTGCGGCGGAGCAGGGTGATCGGCAGGTCCACGCCGATCGCCGGTCCCAGCATCAACCGCTGCAACGCCCGCACCGATCCGACCGGGCGCCCGCCCGCGGTGATCAGCACGTCGCCCAGGTAGATCCCGGCCAGCCCGGCCGGGCTGCCCGGCACCACCTCCACCACCCGCAGCCCGTGCTGCTGCGCCAGTCGTCCGGCCAGCTGCGGCGGCAACGGGATGGGCACCCCGGCGACGCCGAGCCAGGCGCGCCGGACCCGACCGGTGGCGACCAGGTCGCCGATGATCGAACGGGTGGTGCTGTTGATCGGGACGGCCAGGCCCAGGCCGTACCCGGCGACAGCGGTGTTCACGCCGACCACGGTGCCGGTGGAGTCGGCCAGCGCGCCGCCGGAGTTCCCCGGGTTCAGTGCCGCGTCGGTCTGGATCACGTCGTCGATGATCCGTACCCGGCGGCCGTCCCGGGCCGGCAGCGAGCGGCCCAGGCCGGAGACCACGCCCGCGGTGACCGAGCCGGCCAGGCCCATCGGGTTGCCGACCGCCACCACGAGCTGGCCGATCCGCAGCCGGTCGGCGTCGCCCAGCGGCGCGGCCGGGGCGCCCGGGCGGTGCACCCGGACCACCGCGAGGTCGGCGAGCGGGTCCGCGCCGACCACGTCGAAGGGCGTGTCGGTGCCGTCCGCGAACGCCGCCGAACCGGTGGTGGCGCCGGCCACCACGTGTGCGTTGGTCAGCAGGAACCCGTCGTCGGTGAAGGTGACCGCGGAGCCGGCGCCGCCGCGCGGAGAACTGATCGTGAGGGCCGCCACCGAGGGCAGGAGACGGCTGGCCACACCGGTGACGATGCGGCTGTAGGCATCGAGCGCTTCGGACTCTTCGGTGTCCATGCCAGGGTCAACACCGGGCCCGGAGACGTCGATGCCGGTAGATCGTCCGCCGTCGGCGAACACGACAACGGGGACACTGTGGACATCTACCGTCACAGATAGTCGCCACAGTCGCACACACAGTCCGACCAGCGGGGGACCCGATGCGGTTGTATGTGTCGTGACGGAGCTATGAGCCACTCCCGGACGAAGGGGTAGGGAATGGTCGACGTCGACGAGGCGGCACCTGCCGACATCGTGGATCGCCTACTGTGGCAGGACGCGCAGCAGATGCTCGGGCGGCACCTGACGGCCGGCCCGGACGGCAACTGTGTCTGGTGTGGATGGCGGTGGCCCTGCTCGGCCCGCCGGCTGGCGGAGCGCGCCGACGCGGTGTCCCGCCGGCCCTGGCGCGAGGCCTGGACCCTGCGACACGACCGCAACAGTCTGCCGGCCGCGATGTCCGAGCGCGGGCGCCCGGACCACAACCATCATCATCGGAGGTACCTGGACTGAGACTTCGACGTCGCCGACGAGCTTGACCGTCCCCCGGCAAGCCTTGGCTTCCCGGCCCGGCGTACGTCTCCCGGCGGTGACGCCGGGGCGCCCCGCCAGCGCTCCGGTATTCCCGCGCCCAAGCCCGCTCACAACCGGGCACGGATCAGCACGCCTCCGCTGATCCGCGCCTCCGGCCAGGCGCACCGGTTCGAGCGGGGCGGTTGGCGGGAGCGCGTGACTACAGGTTCCCCCGCATTCACTCGGTCGCGCGTTCCCGCCCAACCAGCGCTTTTCCTGGCCGGCCATCGTTTCTCTTTTACGCGCGTCCGCCATGGTGCGGATCGCATGCTCCCGCGCGGGCCGGGCCCGGCGATCTGGCCGCTGCGCGTCCACAGCGATCGTCGGCCCCTTCATTGCCCGTGGGCGGTCCGGGAAACCCATCCCCGTTCGCACCCACCGCCTGTTCAGAGCCCGACTTGGTCCGCCCGCGCCTGCCTTGCCCGGATCGCGGCGTAAGCCGCCCGCCATGGTGTGCCCGGCTCCGGTAGCAGCCTGAGCCGGTCTCGTCCGCTGCGCGCTCGACCCGCGCCCGCTGCGCGCTCAGCCCGGCCGCAGTCTGAGCCGTCTCCCTGCGGCGTGTGCCGTCCCGGTCGTCGTCGGGGCCCTCCCGCCCGCGGTCCTGTCCGCCGGCTGTTCTGCAGCCCTGCCCCCGGCGGCGCGCTCAATCCGTTGCAGCACGCCCCCCGTCCGCACTGCCCTTTTCTGCTGCAGCCCAGCACGCCTCGTCTGAACCCCACCCGCGCTGCCCGCTTCCCTCCCCGGCGCCAGCCCTGAGCGCTCGGTCCGCACCCCCGGTCACAGCGGGTGGGAGTAGCGGAGTTGGGGGACAGGAACGTCGTTTACAGGCTCGGTCCGGGTGGCGCCGTCGGGATGCCAGCCACCTCTCTCATAGAAGCGACGGGCCTGATGGTTTTCGGTCAGGACCCACAGGACCGCGCGGTCACCGCCGATGCTGGGCAGCTCCTTCAGCGCGTGGATCATCAGGGCGCGGCCGATGCCGGTGCCGATGTGGTCGGGGTCCACGTGGATGGCGTAGAGCTCGGCAGCCTCCGGGGTCTCGCTCGGGCCCAGGTAGCTGAAGCCGGCCAGCTCGCCGTCCACCTCGGCGAGGGTCAACCGGTGGGTCTCCCGCTCCCATCGCCAGCGCTCGGCCCACCACTCGCCGAACGACTCCGCGCTGCGGGCCTCGAGCACCTCACGGCTGATGAAACCGGAGTAGGTGGCCACCCGGGAACGCTGGTGCAGGGCGCCGACCCGGAACGGATCGGCGTCATCGGCGGGACGCAGCAGAACGCTCATGCGGTCGAGAGTAGTGCCGGATCTCGGGGGACAACCGGTTGTCCACAATGCTGGTTCGTCCACAGGGCGGTTCGCGGACCTCGGTGTTTCCCGGCAGACTGGTCAGCGGAGGACCCCCGGGAGGGTGGGACCTGTGGGCGCGGCGTCCGGACGAGACCTGCGGAGGAGACCTGCGGAGCGGTTTCCGGACGAGACCCGCGGGGCGGCCTCCGGACGAAACCTGTGGTTCGGGACCTGCGGGCGCAGCCCCGGGCAAGACCCGCGGGTGCGACCTGTCGGCGGAACCACCCGCCTGCGGCCCGAACCCGCTGGCACCGCCAAAGCCTCGACCAACGCCGAACGCGGATCCGCCCCCGATCACCCCGCCAGCAGACCCCGCCTGATCAGCGCCGCCCAGGAAACGGAACGCGCAACAGATCCTCAGCGACGGTGATCGGCCCGTCGAACTCCTTGCGGGCCTCCTCCAGGAACCGGGACGGGTCCGGATAGCGCTGGGAGAAATGGGTCAGCACCACGTGCCGCACCCCGCACTCCCGGGCCACCGCCGCCGCCTGCCCGGCCGTCAGATGCCCCACCTGCGCCGCCATCCCGGCGTCCTCGGCCAGGAACGTCGACTCGATGACCAGCAGGTCCACTCCCTGCGCCAGGGCGTAGACGTTGTCGCACAGGCCGGTGTCCATCACGAACGCCATGCTCTGCCCGGGGCGCTCCGTGCTCACCTGTTCCAGGGTCACCGCGCCGGCCCGGCCGGTCCGCTGCAGCTCGCCGACGGCCGGCCCGCTGATCCCGTGCGCGGCCAGCAGCTCCGGCACCATCCGGCGGGAGTCCGGCTCGGTGAGGCGGTACCCGTACGTCTCGATGGAATGACGCAGGGGCAGCGCCGTGAGGCGCCCGGCGGACGTCTCCGCGACGAACGCCGCGCCCACCGGCGACGGCACGATGTCGGCATTGTCCCAGTAACTGGTGGCGTGCCGGAGACGGTGGTAGAACTCCTGGCCGCCGGCCGGATAGTGCACCGAGACCGGATGCGGCACCCGGTCCAGCGAGATGCGCTGCAGGATGCCGGGCAGGCCGAGGCTGTGGTCGCCGTGGAAGTGGGTGACGCAGATCCGGGTGATCGGGGTGACCGGCAGGCCGGCCAGCAGCAGCTGCCGCTGGGTGCCCTCGCCGGGGTCGAACAGGATCACCTCGTCGTCGAAGCGGAGCAGGTAACCGTTGTGGTTGCGGTGACGGGTCGGCACCTGGCTGGCCGTGCCCAGCACGATCAGCTCACGCATCGTGTAGTTCGCGCATCGAGCGCCCCCGGTCGGAAAATGAAGCGACCCCCGGGGACTTCCATGCTCTCCGCGTTGACGAAGATCATGGTCCGGTCGGACAAGGCCGGATCCCCGGGGGCCGGGTGGCTGTCTGGTACTCGCCGGGCCGCTGCCACACGGTCTCGACGCATTCAAAACGAAGCTGTCAAGGACAGCGGCTAGCGGACAGCCACCTCACGAGTCCCGTTGCTATACAACTTCGGACCACCTCCCTTCACGTGTACGGCCACGTTAACCAGCCACGGCCGCCCGCGCCAACGGTTTTGAATCACTAGAGACGCGGGAATACCCGCGGGCCGGAGTCGGTGTACTCCACCACCAGCGAGGCCGGGCCGACGATCAGCGGGTCGGGGCGGCCGACCACCTCCTCGTCCTTCCCGGCGTACTCGAAGCGGCTCAGCACGTGCCGCATCGCCTCCAGCCGGGCGCGTTTCTTGTCGTTGCTCTTCACCACGGTCCACGGCGCGTCGGCGGTGTCGGTGTAGAAGAACATCGCCTCCTTCGCCTCGGTGTAGTCATCCCATTTGTCGAGGGACTCCAGGTCCATCGGCGAGAGCTTCCACTGCCGGACCGGGTCGACCTGGCGGATGGCGAAGCGGGTGTGCTGCTCCTTCTGGGTCACCGAGAACCAGAACTTGACCAGCTTGATGCCCGAGTTGACCAGCATCCGCTCCAGTTCCGGGGTCTGCCTGAGGAACTCCAGGTACTCCTTGCGGGTGCAGAAGCCCATCACCCGCTCCACGCCGGCCCGGTTGTACCAGGACCGGTCGAAGAGCACGATCTCACCGGCGGACGGCAGGTGCTTGATGTAGCGCTGGTAGTACCACTGCGTGCTCTCCCGCTGGTTCGGTTTCTCCAGCGCCACCACGGAGGCGCCGCGCGGGTTGAGGTGCTCCATGAAGCGCTTGATGGTGCCGCCCTTGCCGGCGGCGTCCCGGCCCTCGAAGAGGATCACCAGGCGCTCCCCGGTGTCCTTGCACCAGTTCTGCAGCTTCAGCAGCTCGATCTGGAGCAGCCGTTTGTGGTGGTCGTACTGCGCGCGGGACAACCGGTCGTCGTACGGGTAGTCCTCCCGCCACGTGTCCACCGGGGTGCCGTCCGCGTTCAGCAGACGCGGGTCATCGTCCTCGTCGTCGACCACGCGGTACCCGGTCAGCTCGGCGATCGGCCCCGCGTAGGGGTGGGTGATCGCCTCTTCGTACTCAGAGTCGACTTCAGTGCTCATCTGTCACGCCTTCATCAGCCAGCGACGAACCTTTTTACGCCGTGACGCCCGCTTCAGCACGGGGACGGCGTTGAGCGTCTCCTTACCCACGGCCTCCTGTCGACCGTAGAGGACGCCGAAGTGGAAACTGTCCGGCCCGATTTCACGCAGGGTTTCCCGGGCGATCGTGGAGTCCTGGTGGGCGCCCAGGCCGTCCTGCAGGCCGGTGAGCGCCTTGACCAGCTTCTTGGCGGGTTTGCCGGCCTCCGGGGCGATCAGTTCGACCGCGTACCGGGCCTGTTTGTACTTCTTGCGGGCGGCGTGCAGCTCCTCGTCGACGCCGTCGGCAAGTGCGGTGTCCAGCCGATCGTCCGCCTTGGCGAGCACCGCACGGACCCGTTTCGCCGGGTTGCCGGCGGCCGGCAGTGGGGCGTCGACCAGCGCGTCGATCCGGTCCAGCAGGTTCAGGTAGCGGTCGCTGTCGAGGGCGGCGACCAGTTCCTCGCGGCCCTTGGCGACCCGGTGCTCCAGGGCGGCCCGGATCCGGTGCGCGGTGGCCCGGAACTCCGGCCCGGACTCGGCGACGCCGGCCAGCAGCTTGCCCTCCAGCACCTGCGGGTCGCGGACCGCGCCGAGCACCCCGGCCAGCCAGCGCAGCTCGTCGCCGAGCTCGGCGGTGTCCTGCTCCGGGAACCAGCGGCGGAAGCTTTTCAGGGTGCTGCGCAGCCGGCGGGTCGCCACGCGCATCTTGTGTACGGCGTCCTCCTCGCCCCGCCGGGCCGCCGGGTCGTGCTCGATGATCGCGTCGCGCTGCTCCCGGGCGTACCGGGAAACGGGGTTGATCTTGTTTTTGCCGGACTCCGGTGGCGTGAGCCGGCCGGCCAGCGCGCGGGCCACCTTGGACGGGCCCGCGGCGGGACTGGCACCCGCCTTGAGCAGTACCTTCTCCACCTCGGCGAGCACCTTCTCGTCGCCGTCGACGAGTTCGACCTCGATCTCCTGCCAGGCGCTGTGGTCGTCGCCGGACTCGGCACGCACCTGGTCCTGGGCGATCAGCGCGAGGGTGCGGCCGGACTCGTCGCGCAGCGGCGTCTCGACGCGGTGGGTCCGCAGCCGGGCCACCGGCGCCAGCGGCCGGTGCCGGACGTAGGTGCGGACCAGCGCGAGCAACTCGTCGGGCACCTGCTCGCTCGCACCGGACATCCGGTGCTCCTTGCGGCCGTCCCCGTCGGCGGGGGTCTTCAGGTGCCAGCCCGCGTCGTGGCCACCGGAGCGGCGCCGAAGAGTCCGGCGATTTTTCATCAACCGGAGGTCCTCGGTGTCGAAGTACGTGGCGTCGAGATCGTGGGTCTCGGCACCGTCGACCCGGGCGATGCCGGCGGCACCGGTCAGGTCCGGAAGCTGGAAGGACTCGGGGACGTCGTACTTGCGTTCGGTCTCGGTCGCGGTCTCCACCCGATCAATGGTGCCCGCCACGGCCGTTTCGACACAGCGATGTCTCAGGTTGCCCTGGCATCGTGAAATTCTGCCCCGGTTCCCGATCGCCGCCGCGATCCGACCGGGGCGGCGGTGTTGTCACATCCCGGAAACCACCGAGGAGTCGCGGTATGGAGAAGTCGGATCGTCGCCAGGTCTCGCTCGCCGGCCTGCGGTTGATCGGAGCCGGCGCGGTGCTGGGTCTGGCGCTCGCGGCGCCGGTGAGCCCGGCGCAGGCCGCGCCGCCGCGTCCGGACACCGCGCCGGTCGCCGAGCACGACACCCCGCACCCGGACCGCTGATCCGCTTCCGGTTTTCCCGGACATTTCCGGTACGCCCGTACGCGCCCTCTCAGGCGCGCGCCGAGCGGCTCGTGTGCAGGTAGAGGGCGCGCGAGTAGTTGGCTGCCGCCGCGCCGTAATACATCGACGCCAGTGACACGTAGAAATTGTTGTTGGTGATCGCGTTCTTCGCGGCCGTCGACGCCGACCAGCGGATCTCCGCGTCCGTAGTGCCGATGCCCCGGCGCTCGCAGCGCAGCCGGTTCATCTCCTTGCCGGTCTTCCACATGTTCAGCGCGTTCTCGGCCTCGCGCATCATCGCCCGAGCCTGCTCCAGCAGGGCCTCGGCCTGCGCCCAGGCGTCCCGCTCGTCCGGATTACGGAACCGTTCGTCGTGGTGAAACAGGCTCGCTGACATTGGTCCACCTCCCACGTGTCTCACTTTCGAGTGTGCGGTGAGAGGTCGGGACCTGTCGATTTTTGTACCTCGACGGCGTGAACATTTCCGGTCAAACAGCGCCGCGCCGGATTTCACAGCGCCGCGCCGGAGTGACCCGGCCGGTCGGTCAGCCCGGGCTCAGCGGGCGCCGTCCTGCACCGGGTAGTGGATGACGACGACACCACCGGTGGCGTAGTTGGCGACATCGGCAGTCACCTGCCGGCCCTGCGGAGACGCCCTCGCCGCGGTCATCGCCGCGGCGTCGGCGAACTCGGCCTCGAAGACCGCGAAGTACGGCGGCTGTCCCTGGGTCGCTGCCACGTCGAAGCTGTAGCGCCACGCGAGCAGGCCCGGCATGCGCGTGACCAGCGGGAGATGGCGGGTCACGTAGTAGTCGCGGAAGTGGTCGGGATCGGCGGGCTCGGGATACAGCACCAGCAGCTTGTGCATGACAACCTCCGTTCGGCGGCGAGGCGGCCACGACATCCCGGGCCGTCGCCGTCTCGGCACCGCCACCTCCGACGCCCGGCCGGTCGCCGAACCCCGTGGTGATCGCCTCCCAAAGCCCCCTGAGTGCTTCGGAAATCGAATCGATGAGAGGCACGATAATGTGTCGGATATCGAAGCGGCAAGAGGGGACGGGGCGACGGATGGCGGGACCCATGCCGGGACGGGCGGTCCGCGGGTCGAGCACCGGCCGGCCACTGATGGCCGCCCTCGACCTGTTCGGCCGCAGGTGGAACCTGCGCATCGTCTGGGAACTGCGACACGGGCCGGTCGGGTTCCGCGCGCTGCGGGAGCGCTGCGACAACATGTCCTCCAGCGTGCTGCGGCAACGACTGACCGAGCTGCTCGACGCCGCCCTCGTCGAGCAGCATCCGGACGCCAGCTACGCCCTCACCGAGCTGGGCCACAGCGCCCGCCGCGCGCTGCGCCCACTCATCCGCTGGTCCGCGGAGTGGGCCGAGACCCTCTCCGCCGCCGACTCCGAAGAGGCCCGCTAGCGGTTCTGCCATCGAAGCGGGGTGGACGCGGCACATGTGGCACCAGCCGTGCCGGCCGCCGGTGTCGCGTCCGCGGCCCGCGGACTTCGCCGTTTCCCGCTCGCGCGGAGCCGGCATTCCGGCACAAGGCTCCAGGCCAGGCTCACTCGATGAATTTCGAGTCCGTATAGCCCATCTGGCGCATCTTCGAGGCCGTGAACACGACCACGATCTCGTCCCCCGGAATGAACACGCTTTCCGGGTTGGGGAACTGCGGAATACCGGCGACGAACCACACCGGGCCGCCGTCGAAGTCCAACCGCAGAGCGGTGGGAACGTCTACGTCATGCGATCGGCCGACCACTTGACCGTTCGACCGCATGGCAGGTCCGATAGTGAACCGTTCCCATGACACCCGCGCATCGCGCACCGGCTGTCCCAGCACCGCTGTCCAGCGCGAGTCGGTACTCGGCCCGACCCGTTGCGTCCCATTCTGGTCGACGTGGCGGTCAATCGGTTGCAGGAATACCTCGACGCCGTACGGATAGAACGTCGCAGTCCAGGTCACCGTCACCGGACCCGCACCGGTCGTCAACTGCACGCCCATCACCGCGTGGTGCCAATCGCCGAAGTCCCACTCGGCGTCCGGCCCCATGCCGTTCAGGTCCCAATATCCGACGGAAAGCACGCGGCGGCCCCGCAGCGAGCCGACTCGACGGTCGAAGTCGGCGCGTACCTCGGAATCTTGGATGGTCATAGCTGCAGGATCTCCCCGCAATGCCGGGCCCGACAACACCGTTGACAACCGGCGGTCGTACGCGAAACTGCCGCCGAAGTGCCGTAACTCGGCCAACCGGTTCCCACGCGAGGGCCGCTGCCGGGAAAGGCAGCGGCCCTACGGCGGTGGGACTAAACAGATTAAATGGTCTTTGCCACGCCAGTAGGACAAGTCAGGCCGTTGGGGCCGTGATTGCAATAACCGTTCGGGTTCTTCGTGGGGGCGAGGTACTGCTGGTGGTAGTCCTCGGCGTAGTAGTACTCGCCGAGCGGGCGGATCTCGGTGGTGATCTCGCCCAGGCCGGCCTTGCTGACCACCGGCTGGAACGCCGCCAGGGACGCCCGCGCGGTCTCGGCCTGCGCCTCCGTGGTGGTGTAGATCGCCGAGCGGTACTGGGTACCCACGTCGTTGCCCTGGCGCATGCCCTGCGTCGGGTCGTGGTTCTCCCAGAACGCCTTCAGCAGCCGCTCGTAGCTGATCTTGCTGGGGTCGTAGACCACCTGCACGACCTCGGTGTGGCCGGTGGTGCCCGAGCACACCTCCTCGTAGGTCGGGTTGGCGGTGAACCCGCCGGCGTACCCGGCCGAGGTGGAGTGGACGCCCGGCAGCTGCCAGAAGATCCGCTCGGCGCCCCAGAAACAGCCCATCCCGAAGACGGCGACCTCGTAGCCGGTCGGCCACGGGCCCTCCAGCGGGGTGCCCAGGACCTCGTGCTTGTCGGAGACCGGCATCGAGATCAGCCGGCCCGGCAGCGCGGTCTCGGCGGTGGGCAGGTCAAGCTTCTTGTGCCGCAGGAACACGGTCACTCCCTTCGTCCGCTGTCTGTAACGCCGAGGCGGCGGTATTCCTTACCGATGTTCTCGGCGAACTCCGCCGCCTCCTCGTCGCCGGCGTACTTGTGCCGGGGCCAGAAGAATCCGCGCAGGCCGTCGCCCTTGGTGCGGGGGACGACGTGGGTGTGCAGGTGGGGCACCGACTGGGAGACGAGGTTGTTCATCGCGACGAAGGTGCCGGTGCTGCCGGTGGCGCCGGGGACCGCGGCCGCCACCCGCTGAACGAAGGCGAAGTATCCCGGAAGGAGCTCGGCCGGGAGGTCGACGAGCTGGACGACGTGCGGCCGTGGAACGACCAGGACATGCCCCTTGAAGACCGGCCTGGTGTCGAGGAAAGCGAGCCCGGCAGCCTCGTCGGCGACCTTGAACGCGGGCACCTCGCCCGCCACGATTCGACAGAACACGCAGTCGGCCACGGAGTGAGACTAGCCTTGCGCTACATGACAACCGATCACAATCTGGCCGGTGGAGCAGGCTTCGACACCCTCGCCATCCACGCGGGCCAGGACCCGGACCCCCGCACCGGCGCGGTGGTTCCGCCGATCTATCAGACCAGCACGTACGCACAGGACGCGGTCGGTTCCCCCCGGCTCGGCTACGAGTACAGCCGCTCCGGCAACCCGACCCGGGACTCGCTGCAGGAGTGCCTCGCGGCGATCGAGGGCGGCCGGCGTGGGCTGGCCTTCGCCAGCGGTCTCGCGGCCGAGGACACCCTTTTGCGTACGGTCTGCCGGCCCGGTGACCACGTCGTCATCCCGAACGACGCCTACGGCGGCACGTACCGCCTGTTCGCCAAGGTCGCCGAGCGGTGGGGTCTGGCCTGGACCGCCGCCCCGCTGGACGACCTGGACGCGGTGCGCGCCGCGTTCCGCCCCGGCCACACCCGGATGATCTGGGCCGAGACGCCGACCAACCCGCTGCTCAACATCGCCGACATCCCGGCGCTGGCCGGGCTGGCCCACGAGTACGACGCGCTGCTCACGGTGGACAACACGTTCGCCTCGCCGTACCTGCAGCAGCCGCTCGCGCTGGGTGCCGACGTGGTGGTCCACTCCACCACCAAGTACCTGGGCGGACACTCCGACGTGGTCGGCGGCGCCCTGGTGGTGGCGGACACCGGCCTCGGCGACGAGCTGGCGTTCCACCAGAACGCGATGGGCGCGGTGAACGGTCCGTTCGACGCGTGGCTGACCGTGCGCGGCATCAAGACCCTTGGCGTACGCATGGACCGGCACTGTGACAACGCCGAGCGGATCGTCGCCTTCCTGAGCGAGCACGAGAAGGTGTCCCGGGTGCTCTACCCGGGGCTGGACTCGCACCCGGGGCACGAGACAGCGGCCAAGCAGATGCGCCGGTTCGGCGGCATGGTGTCGTTCCGGGCGGCCGGCGGCGCCGAGCAGGCGATCGAGATCTGCAACCGGACGAAGCTCTTCGTGCTCGCCGAGTCGCTGGGCGGGGTCGAGTCGCTGATCGAGCACCCGGGCCAGATGACACATCTGTCGGCTGCGGGCTCAGCGCTTGAAGTTCCCGCCGATCTCGTGCGACTGTCTGTCGGCATCGAAACCGTTGACGATCTGCTCGCCGACCTGGAGCAGGCGCTCGGCTAGGCATCGGAACCGCGGGAGATTCGGCGATGGACACGACGACCTGGGTGGGCGCCACCGCGAAACAGATCGCTAGGGCGGTCCGGCGCGGGGATACCAACGCCACCCAGGTCGTGGCCGACCACCTGGAGCAGATCGGCATCTCCGACCCGGCGCTCGGCGCGTTCCGGGTGGTCCGCGGCGGTGAGGCGATCACCGAGGCGGAAAAGGTCGACGAGCAGGAGGACCTGGCCAATCTCCCGCTGGCCGGGGTGCCGGTGGCGGTCAAGGAGAACACCGCGGTGGCCGGCCTGCCGACCTGGCACGGTTCGGCCGCGGCCCGTACCGCGGAGGTGGCCGAGGAGGACCACGAGGTGGTCCGCCGGCTGCGCGGGGCGGGCGCGGTGGTGGTCGGCGTCACGAAGATGCCGGAGATGGGTCTGTGGGCGGTCACCGACGACGAGAACGGGCCGACCCGCAATCCGTGGGACCTGGACCGCACGCCCGGTGGCTCGTCCGGTGGCTCGGCCGCCGCGGTGGCCGCCGGGCTGGTCCCGATGGCGCAGGGCAACGACGGGCTCGGCTCGATCCGGATCCCGGCGGCCTGCTGCGGCCTGGTCGGCCTCAAGCCGGGCCGCGGCGTGGTGCCCGTCGACTTCGGCGACAAGGACTGGTTCGGCCTGGTGGAGAACGGCGTGCTGACCACCACGGTGGCGGACGCCGCGCTCGGCTTCAGCGTGCTGGCCGGGATGGCGCCGGCCAAGCTGGTCGAGCCGGCGCGGCTGCGGGTCGGGGTGTCGCTGCGCTCGCCGATCTCCGGGGTCAAGCCGGACGAGGCGAACGTCTCGGCGGTCACCAAGGCGTCGAAGCTGCTGGTCGACGCCGGGCACGACACGGTGGTGGCGGATCCGCGCTATCCCACCGCGGTGCAACTCGGCGTGCTGGCCACCTGGTTCGCCGGGGCGTACAAGAACTCCGAGGGTCTTGATCTGCGCACCCTGCAGCCGCGCACCCGGCGGCACATCCGGCTCGGCCGGGCCGCGACCCGGGCCGGGCTGGTCCGCGAGTCGCAGCGGGCCGCGTGGCGGGAGCGGTCGATCGGCTTCTTCGCCGACCGCAACGTGGACCTGCTGCTCACCCCGGCGCTGGCCACCGCCCCGCCGCCGGCGCTGCAGTACTCGTCGATCCCGTGGTACCGCAACATGCGCGCGAACGCCGAGTACGCGCCCTACGCGGCACCGTGGAACTTCGCCGGGCTGCCGGCCATCGTGGTGCCGGTCGGGTTCCGGCCGGACGGGCTGCCGCTCGCCGTGCAACTGGTCGGCCCGCCGGACTCGGAGCTGCTGCTGCTCTCGGTGGCCGGCCAGTTCGAGGTGCGGAACCCCTGGCAGCGTCACGCCCTCGTGTGATGAATCCCGGACGGGTGGCACGATGGGTCCCCATGACCGACCTGCTCTCCCTGTCCGACGTCGAGGCGGCCCGGAAGCTGCTCGGCGAGGTCGTCAAGACCACGCCGCTGGTGACGTCCCGCCCGCTCTCCGAGATCACCGGGGTGCCGGTCTGGCTCAAGTGCGAGCACCAGCAGCGCGCCGGGTCCTACAAGGTGCGCGGCGCCTACACCCGGATCGCCCGGCTCTCCGAGGCCGAGCGGGCGCGCGGGGTGGTCGCGGCCAGCGCCGGTAATCACGCGCAGGGCGTGGCGCTGGCGGCCGGCCTGCTGGGCATCAAGGCGACCGTCTTCATGCCGGAGGGCGCGCCGCTGCCCAAGGTCACCGCGACCAAGGGGTACGGCGCTGCCGTCGAGTACGCCGGGACCAGCGTCGACGACGCGCTCGCCGCGGCCGGCGACTTCGCCCGGCGGACCGGGGCGGTGCTGATCCACCCGTTCGACCACCCGGACGTGATCGCCGGGCAGGGCACCGTCGCGCTGGAGATCCTGGAGCAGTGCCCGGAGGCGAGCACCATCGTCACCGCTGTCGGTGGCGGTGGACTGATCTCCGGCCTCGCCGTCGCGGCCAAGGCGCTCCGGCCCGACCTGCGGATCGTCGGGGTGCAGGCGAGCGGGGCCGCCGCGTTCCCGCCCTCGCTGGCCGCCGGTGCCCCGCACAAGCTGGACGCCTGCGCCACCATCGCGGACGGCATCGCCGTGCTGCGGCCCGGCGACCTCACCTTCGCGCACGTCGCCAAGCTGGTCGACGACGTCGTCACGGTCACCGACGAGGACCTGTCGGCGGCGCTGCTGGTGCTTCTCGAGCGGCACAAGATGGTGGTCGAGCCGGCCGGCGCCGCCGCGGTGGCGGCCCTGCTCACCGGCGCCTACGTGCCACCGCGCGACGGCGGCCCGGTGGTGGCCGTGCTGTCCGGCGGCAACATCGACCCGATGCTGCTGCTGAAGGTCATCGAGCACGGTCTCGCCTCGGCCGGCCGCTACCTGCGCCTGGCGGTGCGCTGCACCGACCGGCCCGGCCAGCTGGCCCGGATGCTGCGCGAGATCGCCGAGCAGCGGGCCAACATCGTCGACGTGGTGCACTCCCGGCAGAGCCCCCGGCTGGGCTTCGGCGAGGTGGAGGTGGCGCTCTCGGTGGAGACCCGCGGCCCGGCCCACTCGGCGGCGCTGATCAGCGCCCTGCGCGACGCCGGTTACCGGGTCGCCCTGCTGGCCGACGCGACCCCCTGACCGGAGGTTGCCGAGGCGCCCGCCGACCATGGATGATCCTGCTTCGTGTCGATGGTCTCGGTGGTGACGAGCTGCCCGAAGTGCACGGCGGCGACGATCAGCAAGCGGTCCGCTGAGCCCTGGTGTCCCGCCTGTGAATGGAACCTGGACCGGTTCGAGGCGGACCGGGCGCCGGAGCTCGGCTGGCGCTGGCTGGACCGGCGGCTGTTCGGTGCGGCGTACCGGCTGACCGAGCGACAGTTCGCCGAGCTGAAGGGCGCGCCCCGGGCCGGCCGTCCGGCGTCCGCCGCCCGGATCGCCACCATCGCCCTGTCGGTGGTGCTGCTCGCCGCGGTCGCCGCGCTGCTGGTGACCGGCGTCTGGCTGGCCACCTACGACTTCTTCGCCCCGATCAACCTGATCGGGGCGTTGCTGGTGCTGATCGCTGTGGCGCTCCGCCCCCGCCTGGGCCGGCTGTCCCGACTCACCGCGGGCCGGCAGGAGCTGGACCGGTCCACCGCGCCGGCCCTGTTCGCGGTGATCGAGCGGGTGGCCGCGGCGGTCGGCGCGCCGATGCCGGACGTGGTGCTGCTCTCCGCCGACCGGAACGCGTTCACCACCACGGTCGGGCTGCGCCGCCGTCGTGTGCTCTGCCTGGGCGCCCCGCTCTGGGCGGTGCTGGACCCGCAGGAACGGGTTGCGCTGCTGGGGCACGAGCTGGGCCACTTCGTGAACGGGGACGTCCGCCGTGGCATGGTGACCCAGGCCGCGGTGACCACTCTCGGACAGGTGGCGTACCTGTTGGCGCCTCGGGGGCGCCGCAGCGGCTTCGTCGAGATGGTTGTCGACCTTCTGGCCCGGACGGCGGCCCGCCTCTTCCTGGTGCTGCACCTGGTGCTGGTGTGGATCAGCATGCGTGACTCCCAGCGCGCCGAGTACCGGGCCGACGAGATGGCGGCGCGGGCCGGCGGCAGCGACGCGGCGATCCGGCTGTCCGACCAGTTCCTGTTCGACGACGCGATCGACACCGTGGTGCGGCGGGAGGCTCGGGCCGGCAACGGCGCGGCGGCGTGGCGGACCGCCGCGGACGAGGCGCGCACCGGGCTGTCCGTGGACGTTTCGGCGTTCCGGCAGCTCAGTAGGCGTACCGAAGCATCGCTTTTCGCTTCTCATCCGCCCGCTGGACTGCGGGCCGGACTGATCGCCGCGCGGGCCGCCCAGCCGGCCGCTGTCGTCCTGACGGAGCCGGAACGGGCCCGGATGGACGACGAGCTCGCGGCGCACTACGAGCGAGTGCGCCGCGAGCTCGCCGCAGCGGTCTGGTGAGGGTCAGCCCTCGAAGGCGCCGAACTTGACGACGGTGACCTTGATGTCGGCGCCGCTGGGCGCGGTGTAGGTCACGGTCTGGCCCGGGCGGGCGCCGAGGATCGCCTTGCCGAGCGCCGACTCCGGGCTGTACACGGTGAGGTCGGTGGTCGACGAGATCTCCCGCGAGCCGAGCAGGAACGTCTCGGTGTCGGCCTGGTCGTCGTCGAAGTAGATCGTCACGACCGAGCCGGGCACCACGCTGTCGGCGGCCTGGACCTCGCCGACCTCGGCGTTGCGCAGGAACTCCTTCAAGTACAGGATCCGGCCCTCCTGGCGGCTCTGCTCCTCGCGGGCCGCGTGGTAGCCGCCGTTCTCCCGGAGGTCGCCCTCCTCGCGCCGGGCGTTGATCTCCGCCGCTATCGCCGGCCGGCCTGCGATCAACTCGTCGAGCTCGGCCTGCAGCCGGTCGTATGCGTCCTGGGAGAGCCAGGTCTTCGGCGCCTCGGAACTGGACACGGTCGATCTCCTTGCTGGACGTGAAGTGCGAAAAGCTGAAACGGGCAGTGCACAACGTGAGTGCGTCGGAACGCAGCGAATCACCAACCTTACCAGCGGTACGCCGCACGCCGGACCGGTCGATCTCCCGCCCGAGGTCAGCCGGCCGGGCGGCAGCTCATCACGTCGCCCACCGAACCGCGCGCGGTCGTCGGCACCGTCTCGGAGACCACTACCTCGCCGCCGCCGTCCGGGGCGGGCACGGTGACGGTCCGGGTTCCCAACTCGTAACCCTGGTAATCGCGGGCCCGCAGCACGCAGGAGGCGGTCTCGCCGGCCGGCACCCGGACCCGGAATTTGATCACCATCTGGGTGTCGGCGGGCTCGTTCCAGCCGATGATCTCCGGGCGGTAATCGGTCTGCCCGAATTTCTGGTAATAGGCCCAGGTCACCCCGAGGGCGGCGATCCCGAAGACGGCGGCGGCCACGATCAGCGGCAGCGGGCGGCGCCGGCGGCCGTCCCGGCGCCGGCCGTATCGCCCGGGCGGGAAAACCGGAGTTGTGGCGCGCGTCTCGCTCACCTGGCGGCCCTCTCGTGCGTTTGTCGTCGGGTAATCGGCAAGAATGGCAGTGTTTCATCATCGCAGCCGAGCTCGCGCTGTCGGCCGGCAGGCTGCTGGCTGGCAGGCCAGGTCGAGAGGGTCTTAACAACTGTGGCTGAGCAACTGCGTCTCATGACTGTGCACGCGCACCCCGACGACGAGTCCAGCAAGGGTGCCGCCACGATGGCGAAATACGTCGCGGAGGGTGCCCAGGTGCTCGTGGCCACCTGTACCGGCGGCGAGCGCGGCAGCGTGCTGAACCCGAAGATGGACCGCCCCGAGGTGCTGGCGGACATCACCAACATCCGCCGCAAGGAGATGGACCGGGCCCGCGAGATCCTCGGGGTGGACCAGGCCTGGCTCGGCTTCGTCGACTCCGGGCTGCCCGAGGGCGACCCGCTGCCGCCGCTGCCGGAGGGCTGCTTCGGCCTGCAGGACCCGCAGGAGGCGGCGAAACCGCTGATCAAGCTGATCCGCGAGTTCCGCCCGCACGTCATGACCACCTATGACGAGAACGGCGGTTACCCGCACCCCGACCACATCATGTGCCACAAGGTGTCGGTGGTCGCGTTCGACCAGGCCGGTGACCCGGAGCTCTACCCGGAGCTGGGTGAGCCGTGGCAGCCACTGAAGCTGTACTACAACTCCGGCTGGACCCGGGCGCGGATGCTCGCGCTGCACGAGGGCATGCTCGCGGCCGGGCTGGAGTCGCCGTACGCGGAGTGGCTGGAGAAATGGTCGGACCGGCAGGACCGGGGCGACAAGATCACCACCCGGGTCGAGTGCGGGGAGTACTTCGCGGTCCGCGACGACGCGCTGCGCGCGCACGCCACCCAGGTGGATCCGGACGGGTTCTGGTTCCACATCCCGCTGGAGATGCAGCAGAAGGTGTGGCCGACCGAGGACTTCGAGCTGGCCCGCTCACTGGTGGACAGCCCGATTCCGGAGTCCGACCTGTTCGCGGGCATCCGGGAGAAGGTCGAGGCGGCCTGAGCAGTACGCTTGGGTCGTGGACATTCTCGCGGTCAACAACTTCGGGGACACCCGGGGCGGCGGCCTCGCCGGCCCCATGGGCCTGTTCCTGATCGTCCTGATGTGTATTGCGACGGTCGCGTTGATCCGCAACATGAACAAGCGCATCCGTCGGCTTCCCGACAGTTTTGACGCCGAAGCCGAGCGTGGACGTGTGGCGGAAATCGCGCGGCTCAATGCGGATCTCGAGCGGTCCGGCGGCGACGGCACCGGTGATGTCGAAGCGGATCGATCGACCAAGACCGGCGGTGGCGCGGAGTCCGAGGTGGCGGCGGTCGCCGACGACAAAACCGAGTCCGCATCGGACACCGGCCGCGACTCGCGCTGATCGTCGCGTCGCCCATCGCACCGGCCGTCCGGCCCGCGGTGGGCGACGAGTGGCGCCGGTCGTTCGCCGTCAAGCCCTGTTGCGTTCATCGGTATTGATTTAGCCTTCCGCCGGGGGCCATACGGCTTCCGGGACCCTGCGCGGAAGGGGGCGCCGAGATGAGTGCATTCCGGCGCCGAGTCGCTCCAGGGCATCTGCACGTGCATCGTCTCGTGCCATGCCGGCAGGCGCGATCATGAGCGGTCCATCCGCACCGCACCGTCGTGCGTGGACCGCCCTGACCGGCCGTTCCCGGCCGGTGCGCGTGCTGACCGTCACCGTCGTGGTCGCCGCCGTCGCCGCGGTGCTCCTCGGCGCGCTGCAACCCCCGCACCTGCCGCCCGGCAGCCCGCTCTCCGCCGTGGACGGCGTCTGCGTGGCCACCGTGCTGGCCGCCATCGCTCAGCTGGCCGGCCTGCGCTTCCGGCTCGGGCCGGACGCGATCTCGGTGAGCTGGGCCGAGGCGGCGGTGGTGGTCGGCCTGGTGATCTGCCCGGCCGGCTGGCTGCCGGCCGCCACCCTGGCCGGTATCGGCGCCGCCTGGCTGCTGCTGGCCTGGCTGACCGGGGTGCGCAACCCGGCCGAGATCGTCCACCTGGTCGCCTCGATGACGCTCGGTGTCTCGGCGGCCGCCCTGGTCACGTCGCTGCTGGCCGACGGCGCCGGGGTGCGCAGCGGCCGGCTGGCGCTGGCCCTGGTCGCCGGTGCGGCCACCTACTTACTGATCACTTTCGGCCTGGTGGTGCTCACCCTCACCCTGGAGCGCGACGTCCCGCCGGCCCAGCTCGCCGCCAAGGTGCTCTACGCCAAGGCGCCGATGTCGGCCGGCAACGTGATCGTCGGCCTCGGCGCGGTCGTCGCGCTGGTCCGCGAGCCGCTCTGGCTGCTCGCCTTCGGCCCGGCGCTGTGGCTGCTGCACCGCACCTACCGCTTCCACCTGCGGGCCGCCGAGGAGCGCCGGATGTGGGAGGCGTTCGCCGCCGCCACCGCGCGCCTGCCCGGTGTGAGCGAGGCCGAGGTGGCCCGGGCCGGACTGCGCGGCGCGCTGGACGTCTTCGGTGCCCGCCGCGTGCAACTGGAGTTGCGCTCCGAGCGGGGCAGCCGGAAATACACCGAGGACGGGCCCGGGCAGAGCCCGGACGTCACGCACTCCGGGCCGGCGGTCACCCGCAGCATGGCGGTGGCCGGCCGGCCGGTCGGCGAGCTCACCCTGTGGCTCGGCGAGCCGACCCTGCCGGTGCCGCACGACGAGGCGGCGCTCACCGCGTACGGGGAGGCGCTGGCCGGGGCGCTCCGCGACGCGGCCGCCCACCAGCGGATCGCCGAGCTGGACGCCCGGGTCGCGCACGACCGGGTGCACGACCCGCTGACCGGGCTGATCAACCGGGCCGCGCTGGTCAGCGACGGGGACGCGGTGCTGCGCGCCGGCGAGCGCGGCCGGCCGGCCGCCCTGCTGCTGCTCGACGTGGTGGACTTCCGCGAGGTGAACAGCACGCTCGGGCACCGCGGCGGCGACGAGGTGTTGCGGCTGATCGCCGAGCGGCTCACCGAGCAGGCCCGGCCCGGCGAGCTGGTCGCGCGGACCGGCGACGACGAGTTCGCCCTGCTGGTGCCCCGGCTGACCACGCTGGCCGGCGCCTCCGGGGCGCCGCACTCGCTCTCCCAGGCCCTGCGCCGGGCCCGGGAGCTGGTCGAGCAGCTGCGGCTGCCGATGCGGGTGGCCGGGGTGCGGCTCGCCGTCGAGGTGACCGTCGGCGCTGTGGTCGCCCCGGCCGGCCAGGTCGAGGTGGGTGAGCTGCTGCGCCGCGCCGCGCTGGCCGCCGGCCGGGCCCGGGAGCAGGGGCTGACCGTCGGCACGTACGACAGCGGCCAGGACGCCAGCAGCACCGACCGGCTGGCGCTGCTCGCCGAGCTGCAGGACGCGTTCGCCGCCGACGACCAGATCGTGCTGCACCTGCAGCCCGCCGTCGATCTGATCACCGCTGAGCCGACCGGCTGCGAGGCGCTGGTCCGCTGGCGGCACCCGCGGCGCGGCCAGCTCTCCCCGGCCGAGTTCCTGCCCGCGGTGGAGCGCAGCGAGCTGCTCATCCCGTTCACCCGGCGGGTGCTCGACCTGGCCCTGGCCGCCGCCGCCGACTGGACGGCGCACGGCATCGACGTGCCGGTCTCGGTCAACGTGTCGGCTCGCAGCCTGACCGACCCGACCTTCCCGGCCCAGGTCACCGAGGCGCTGCGGCGGCACCGGACCCCGGCCTCCCGGCTGGTCCTGGAGATCACCGAGTCGGTGGCGATCAGCGAGCAGGAGATCGTCGACGAGGTCCTCGCGCGGCTGCGGGCCGGTGGGGTGCAGGTCTCGCTGGACGACTTCGGCACTGGGTTCTCCTCGCTCGCCTCGGTCACCCGGATGCCCGTCGACGAGATCAAGATCGACCGTACGTTCGTGGACGAGATGATCGACTCGGCGGCGGCCGGCGCTGTGGTGCGCGGCGCTGTCGAGCTGGGCGCGCGGCTCGGCGTCCGGGTGGTGGCCGAGGGGATCGAGACCGTCGAGCAGCGTGCGGCGCTGATCGCGCTCGGCTGCCCGTCCGCACAGGGTTACCACTTCTGCAAGCCGATGCCCGCTGACAAGATCGTGCAGGCGCTGTCCCAGCTGCGGGACTCCTCGTCGGCCAAGGTGACCCCGCTGCGCGCCGACGACGCCTCCTGAGCACCGCTCCTCCAGGTGACCGTGCGCTGACATGCGCCTGGTCGAGCCGCGCCTGGTGGAGCGCCGCTTCGCCGGCCCGCGCTTCGTCCAGCGGCGCCTTGTTGATCGCCGCGCCCGAGTTGCCCGCTCGTTGATCGTCACGTTCCGGCCGGCGTGAGAGGCTGGGGACATGGCCAACCGTCTCGCCGACGCCACCTCGCCCTACCTGCTGCAGCACCGGGACAACCCGGTCGACTGGTGGCCGTGGTGCGAGGAGGCGTTCGCGGAGGCCCGCCGGCGGGACGTGCCGGTGCTGATCTCGGTCGGTTACGCGGCCTGCCACTGGTGTCACGTCATGGCGCACGAGTCCTTCGAGGACGAGGCGGTCGCCGCGCGGCTCAACGAGAACTTCGTGGCGATCAAGGTGGACCGCGAGGAGCGGCCCGACGTGGACGCCGTCTACATGACCGCCACCCAGGCGATGACCGGGCAGGGTGGCTGGCCGATGACGGTGTTCGCCACCCCCGGTGGGGACCCGTTCTTCTGCGGCACCTACTTCCCGAAACCACACTTCAACCGCCTGCTCGACTCGGTCACCACGGCCTGGCGGGACCAGCGGGACGACGTGCTCAAGCAGGGCGCGGCGGTGGTCGAGGCGGTCGGCGGCGCCCAGCTGGTCGGCGGGCCGACCGCGCCGATCTCGGCCGAGCTGCTGGCCGCCGCGGCCGAGGGGCTGGCCAAGGAGCACGACCAGACCTACGGCGGGTTCGGCGGCGCGCCCAAGTTCCCGCCGCACATGAACCTGCTGTTCCTGCTGCGCCACCACGAGCGCACCGGCTCGGCCGAGGCGCTGGAACTGGCCCGGCACGCCGGCGAGCAGATGGCCCGCGGCGGCATCTACGACCAGCTGGCCGGCGGTTTCGCGCGCTACGCGGTGGACGCGCACTGGACCGTGCCGCACTTCGAGAAGATGCTCTACGACAACGCGTTGCTGCTGCGGGTCTACACCCAGCTCTGGCGGCTGACCGGGGACGTGCTGGCCCGGCGGGTGGCCGACGAGACCGCCGCGTTCCTGCTCCGTGACCTGGGCACGCCGGCCGGTGGGCTGGCCTCGTCGCTGGACGCGGACACCGACGGGGTGGAGGGTCTGACATACGCGTGGACCCCGGCCCAGCTCACCGAGGCGCTCGGCGAGGACGACGGCGCCTGGGCGGCCGACCTCTTCCGGGTCACCCCGGACGGCACGTTCGAGCACGGCACGAGCGTGCTGGTCCTGGCCCGCGACATCGACGCCGCCGACCCGGAGATCACCGCTCGCTGGCGGGACGTCCGCGCCCGGCTGCTCGCGGCCCGCGCGCGGCGGCCACAGCCGGCTCGCGACGACAAGGTCGTCGCCTCCTGGAACGGGCTGGCGATCACCGCGCTGGCCGAGCACGGGGTGCTGACCGGGTCGCCGGAGTCCCGTTCGGCGGCTGTCGCGCTCGCCGAGGCGCTGGCCGATCGGCACCTGGTGGACGGGCGGCTGCGGCGTGTCTCCCGGGACGGCCGGACCGGCGAGCCCGCCGGGGTGCTCGACGACTACGGGTGCGTCGCCGAGGCGTTCCTGGCGGTGCACCAGATCACCGCGGATCCGCGCTGGTTGCGGTCGGCGGGCGGCTTGCTGGACGTCGTTCTGGCCCATTTCGGTACGCCGTCGGGTGGCTTCTACGACACCGCCGACGACGCCGAGCAGCTGCTCACCCGCCCGGCCGACCCGACCGACAACGCCACGCCGTCCGGGCTGGCGTCGGCGTGCGCGGCGCTGGTCGGTTACGCGGCGCTGACCGGCGAGACGGCGTACCGGGAGGCGGCGGACGCGGCCCTGGCCACGGTGGGTCCGCTGATCGGCGGGCATCCGCGGTTCGCCGGTTACTCGGCGATGGTGGCGGAGGCGGCGCTGGCCGGTCCCTACGAGATCGCAGTCGCCACCGACGACCTGGCCGACCCGCTGGTCACCGAGGCCTATCGAGAGGCCCCGGCCGGCACCGTCATCGTCGCCGGCGCCCCGGACCTGCCGGGCGTGCCGCTGCTGGCCGACCGCCCGATGATCGACGGCAAACCCACCGCCTACGTGTGCCGCGGTTTCGTCTGCGACCGCCCGGTCACCTCTCCCCAGGAGCTGATCGCCCGCTTCCAGCGCTGACCGGCGTCAGCTCGCCGGCGGCAGGTGATCGCCCGGGGCGGACTGCAAGAGCCAGGCGAGGGGCAGCTTGGTCGCCGTCTCGCAGTCGTCGCTGCCGTTGCTGCGATAAAGGGTCACCGTGTTCGCCGGATCGCGGTCGACCACCCAGTAGTGGGGGATGCCGGCGCGAGCATATTCCTTGACCTTGTGCTCCCGATCGGTGGTCCGGGAACTGGGCGAGACGATCTCGATGGCTAGCACCAGGCGGGTTGTCTTCGGCCAGACTCCCTGCGGAGGCTCTGTCCAGAGAGTCACATCCGGTATGCGACCACCGTCGCCCTCCGGCAGTGAAATGCGGATGCCCACGGCTTGCAGGATCTGCCGCGGCGGCCAACCGGCGGCGAGGAGCCATGCGAACAGGTCGCTGGCGATTCCGGCGTGCTCCGCATCGGGCGGCAGCGTGATGGTGACCACGCCCTCGGCGCTGAGCTCGAACCGATGGCCGTATTCGTCGGCCTCGATCATGGCGGTGAGGTTGTTGAGCGTGACGACAGGCGGCACGGACTTGGCGAATGCCTCTGCGCTCATACCGCCGTGCTAGTGGCTGCGCCTGCCGCTTTCCTCCATCACGCGGGGTCGTCCGGTGTCTGGCGGGAAGGGCTGCGGGCGTACCGGAAGCAGGTTTTGATCTCGGGGTGGCTGATCGGAAATGGGACGGCACCGGGTTGATTTCCGGAGGTCGGGAGGGCGTCGCTAGGCTGGGCGGGCGATGGATACCCGAACCGGTCTGCCTGTGGTCGGCATGGTGGGGGGCGGGCAGCTGGCCCGGATGACCCACCAGGCCGCTATTTCCCTGGGTCAGTCACTGCGCGTGCTCAGTGAGAAGCCCGATGACTCCGCTGCCCTGGTCGCGGCGGACGTGCCGATCGGCACGCACACCGATCTCGCGGCGCTGCGTGAGTTCGCCAAGGGGTGCGACGCTGTCACCTTCGACCACGAGCATGTGCCGACCGAGCACATCGAGGCGCTCGAGGCCGAGGGCGTGAAGATCTTCCCCGGGTCGAAAGCGCTGGTCTTCGCTCAGGACAAGGGCATGATGCGGGAGCGGCTGGGTGCGCTCGGCGCGCCGGTGCCGCGCTGGGCGCGGGTCAGCACGGCCGCCGAGATCGAGGCGTTCGCCGGTGGGTCCTGGCCGGTGGTGGCCAAAGCCACCCGAGGCGGGTACGACGGCCGTGGCGTCTGGATGGTCGGCTCCCGGGAGGCGGCCGAGGACCTGGTGTCGACGGGCATCCCGCTGATCGTCGAGGAGCGGGTGCCGTTGCGGCGCGAGCTGGCGGCGCTCGTGGCGCGGTCGCCGTTCGGGCAGGTCGCGGCGTACCCGGTGGTGGAGACGGTGCAGCGGGACGGGATCTGCGTGGAGGTGATCGCGCCGGCTCCGGACCTTTCCGAGGAGCGCGCGCTCGACGCCCAGCAGCTCGCCATCGACCTGGCCACCGAGCTGGGCGTGGTCGGCCTGCTCGCCGTCGAGCTGTTCGAGACCGACGCCGGCATCGTGGTGAACGAGCTGGCGATGCGCCCGCACAACTCCGGGCACTGGACCATCGAGGGGGCCCGGACCTCGCAGTTCGAGCAGCACCTGCGGGCCGTCCTGGACTATCCGATGGGCGCCACCGCGCTGACCGCCCCCGTCGTGGTGATGGCGAACGTGCTGGGTGGCGAGCCTGGCGGGATCTCCATCGACGAGCGGCTGCACCACCTGTTCGCCGAGGTCCCCGACGCCCGGGTGCACCTCTACGGCAAACAGGTCCGGCCGGGCCGCAAGATCGGGCACGTCACGGTGCTCGGCGACGATCTGACATCGGTACGCGCGCGGGCCGCGCGAGCCGCTCGGTGGCTTCAGGAAGGCAAGTGATGGCACCCTCCGTCGGCATCATCATGGGCAGCGACTCGGACTGGCCGACCATGGAGGCGGCCGCCCTGGCGCTGGCCGAGTTCGAGGTGCCGTTCGAGGTCGGCGTGGTCTCCGCGCACCGGACCGTACGCAAGATGGTGGACTACGCGGAGTCGGCGGCCGGGCGCGGCATCAAGGCGATCATCGCGGGGGCCGGTGGCGCGGCGCACCTGCCGGGCATGGTCGCGGCGCTCACCCCACTGCCGGTGATCGGCGTCCCGGTGCCGCTGAAGCACCTGGACGGGATGGACTCGCTGCTCTCGATCGTGCAGATGCCGGCCGGTGTCCCGGTGGCCACCGTGTCGATCGGCGGGGCGCGCAACGCGGGGCTGCTCGCGGTCCGGATCCTCGGGGCTTCCGACCCGGCGCTGCGGCAGAAGATGGTCGACTTCCAGGCCGGTTTGGAGAAACTGGTCGCGGAGAAGGACGCCGCTCTCCGCGACAAGCTGCTCGGTTAGCGGTGGTGGGTCGTGTCGCCGGCCTGAGGTGACGGAGCACGCTCGGGGCCCGGCGTGGGCGCGGGGTGGAGCCTGCTGGGTTCCGCGTGCCGGGACGCGTGTGTGGACATCGCGACGGTGGGCACCGGGGTTTCGGTGACCACCCACGGGCCGTGAAGGGTGCGGCGATCGCTCTGGACGCGCAGCGGCCAGATCGCCGCGCCCGGCCCGCGCGGGAGCATGCGGTCCGCACCTCGGCGGACGCGCGTAAAGGAGTATCCGAATCTGATTCTGCCGTGGTCAGCGCATCTGGGAGACGCGGGTGCGGAGTTCCTGGGTGCGGCGGCGGCTTTCGCTGGTGGCGCCCAGGAAGATCAGGATCACGCCGACCGGGACCAGGGTGACCCACGGGCCGCCCAGGCTGAAGACGAACTTCAGGGCGGCGACCACGGTGGCGAGGGTGCCGATCAGCACCGGGGCCTGCTGGCGGGTGCGGGAACCGATGATCAGGGTGGTCACGCCGCCGAGCAGGAGCATCAGGGCTCGGGCGTCCTGGTGGCCGCCGGCCAGCACGATGCCGATGGTGGGGACGAAAGCGGCCAGCAGGGCCGGGCCGTAAGCCGCCCAACTGCTCAGCTCGGGGCGGTGGTGCGCCTCGACGATGCCGACCGCGAGGGCCAGCGCCGCGAACGGCAGCGTGTAGGCCTCCGGCAGCGCCACCTCGGCCAGCGCGATGAACAGCCACCAGCCGACGATCTCGAAGCCGACGGCGAGCCAGAACATCAGGCGGCGCTGGCTCGGCGTGCGGTCCGGGCGGGACGCGGTCAGGCCGAGCACCGCGCCCCAGGCGGCCAGCAGCGCGGCCAGGTGGGCCGGTGAGTCGAAGGCCAGCGCGCCGGCGATGGCCGCCGAGGCGTAACCGCTCCACTCGACGGTGACCGCCTCGGCGCGGTACTGCGCCAGGCCGAGCCGGGGGAGCAGCGACTCCAGGGCGAGCAGGCCGGCGCCCACGGCGAGCACGCCGAACGCCGCCCAGTGCCGGTCCAGGCCCGCCGCGATCGCCCCGGCCAGCACGAACATCTGGCCCATCAGCGCGGCGAACAGCCAGCCCAGCAGGCGCGCGGCCGAGGTGCGCCCGGCGACCGCGGCGACCAGGCCGACGCCGACCGCACTGCCCAGGGTGAACAGCGTGAGATCCTGCCGCGCCAGGCTGCCGGCCAGGCCGGCGCCACCGGCCAGCAGGCCGATCACGAACACCACGGTCCGGGTACCGCGCAGCAGCGGCGCCCGGGTGGCGCCGGGCGGCAGGGTGAGCGCCAGGCCGAGCATCGAGATGGTGAAGACCACCAGCGCCGCGCCGGTCGCCGCCGGGAACCCGGCGTGCAGCGCGAGCGGGGTGATCAGCAGGGTGATCGCCACCCCGGGCAGGATCACCGGGACGGTCTCGGCGGGACGTCCGCCGAATCCGAGGGCGGCCAGCGCGGCCGCCCCGGTGAGCAGCACCGCGGCGAGGGCGCTGGTGGCGTCGACGTTGCCGGCGTCCGGGGTGATCAGGGCCGGGACCGGGCCCTGCCAGACCGCGCTGAGCTGTTTCATCGGGTCGACCAGCGCCGCGCGCAGGGCCGGGGCCAGCGAGAAGAGCGCCAGCACGGTGGGCAGCAGGGCGAGCATCACCGCGCCGGTGGCCGGGTCCTGCAGCCAGCGCTGGTAGAGGCCGCTGCCCCGGACCCGGCGGGCCCGGTGGTAGCGGATGTCGCCGGCCGGGAACTCGTCGACCACGGCGGGCCGGGTCGGCAGCGGGACGGCGCCGCGCAGCATCTCGGCGAGCACCCCGAGCAGGGCGGCGGCCGCGGCGTAGAGCGCTGTCGGGTACGACGTCCCGACCGACACCAGCGCGGTCACCGTCGAGCCGAGCACCAGCCCGATGGTGGCCCAGGGCAGGTACTGCGGGACGTGCTTGCCGAACATGGCAAGCAACGCCAGGCCCATGCTGGAGCCGGCCAGGGCGGCGGTCAGCACCACCTGGGCGTCCGAGCCCTGCTCGGCGGCGAACGCGGCGAGCATCCCGGGCATGGCGAGCAGCACGGCAGCGGTGGCGGCACCGCCGACCTGCGCCCGGTGCGGGGGCAGCAGGCCGCGCTCCGCGTCGCGGACCTGGGGGAACCGGGCGGTCACCGCGACCAGGGAGCCGAGCAGCACCACGGTGAGCAGGGCCATCCCGGTCGACCAGGGGCGGGCCAGACCGACCGTGGCGGCGTGCAGCAGGACCACGCCGGCCACTGTGGCGCGGGCCCGGGCCGCGTGCGGGTCGTTGGTGGCCAGGGCGGCCATCGCGTACGCGGTGGCCACGGCGGCGCCGATCAGCAGCGGGGACCACCAGGGCAGCCCGAGTGCCCAGGGCGCACCCATCGCGGCCAGCGCGGCACAGACCCCGGAGGCGTAGTGCGACCACGGCTTGGGCAGCCCGATGGCGGCCGTGATGGCGACCATGACCAGGGCGAACGGGGCCTGCCAGGCACCCGCCGGCGGAGCGGCGACGAAGTGGTCGACGTCGGACTGCCACAGCGGGCCGGGCGCGGACAGGATCCGCAGGCTGCCGCCGACCGCCTGCCAGCCGGCCAGTCCGGCGACCACCAGCGCGGCGATCCCCAGGCCGCGGGCCGGGCCGCGTTTCCAGTCGTCCATCAGCACCGTCACGCCCATGCCGACCAGCAGCACCACCACGCCGGCCACGGCCAGCGGAGCGGTCGGGAAGGCGAGCGCGGCGACCCGCGCCAGCGCGCCGCAGATCGCCACGGTGGCGGCCGCGGCGGCCAGGTCCGGGCCGTCCAGGTCCCGATCGGTACGGCCGCGGTTGTCGATGGTCTTGGCGAGGAAGAGCAGCAGCGCGGCGCCGAGCAGCAGCGCGCCGACGCACACGTCGGGGATCGTGCGGCCGGGCGCGAACAGCGCGGCAGCGGCCATCGCCAGCGCGCCCACGCCGGTGCCGGCGGTCAGCGGGAAGCTGATCTCCCGGCGGGCCACCTGGAACACCGCGGCGTAGCTGAGCGTGCCGGCCACCGCGAGGAAGCCGGCGGCCAGCGCCGGGACGGTGGCCGCGGCGGTGGGCGGCGGGCCCTGCCCGGTGTCCGAGATGGCCAGCGCGGCGGTCACCGCGGCGCCCGGGATGGCCAGCGCGGCAGCGCCGGCCGCCCAGTCGCCGACCACCCAGGCGAACAGCCGGACCGGGATCTGCCGGGCCGCGATGGTGACCATCACGCCGGCACCGGCCAGTGCGGTCAGCACCGCGGCGGTCAGCCAGGTGGCGGAGAGCGCGGCGCCGGCCCCGAACAGGCCGACCACGCCGGCCGCCACGACGTGGGTGATCGCCATCCGATGGGTGCTCGACCAGAGGCCGGCCCCGCCCAGCCCGATCGCCGCCAGCACCAGCGGCCAGGGCGCCTCGGACCAGTTCAGGCCGAGGGAGACCGGCAGGGCCAGGGCGGTCATCGCGATGCCGAGCACGGCGCCCTCGTGCCGGATGCCGGCCGGCAGTGCGAGCGCCGCGGCGATCGTCACCAGCAGCGCGCTGAACGCCAGCAGCCAGCCGGCCGGGCCGACCGCCTCGGCCATCGTCCGGGCGTAGCCGGCGATGTCGGCGTGCCAGATCGGACGGGCCGCGGCGACCGGGGCGATCGCGGCGCGGATCGTGTCGATCGCCACCAGGAAGCCGATCAGGCCCAGGGCGGCGGTGGACGCGTACTGCGGGCCGGTGCGGACGTTCGCCGGCAGCAGGCCGACGACAGCGCCGGTGAGCGCCACCGTGGCGGCCGCGATCACCAGCGTCCAGCGCGGGTCGATCACGTCGGCGACCCGGGCCGCGGCGCCGATCACCGCGAGGGTGAGCACGCCGCCGGCGATGTTGCGGGCCAGCGGCTGGTCGAGCAGCTGGGCGGCGGCCACCACGGTGCTCGCCGCGGCGATCAGGATCAGGCCGGAGCGCAGCGCGTCCGGAACCGCCTGGGCCTGCAGCAGCGCGACCGAGGAGTAGAGCAGGGCGCCCGCCGAGGCGGCGCAGAGCAGGGCGAAGGTCAGCTCGCGCAGCCAGTTCGCCGACGGCGGGACGGCGGGCGGGGCGAGCGGGACGGAGCCGGCGGGCTCGGCGCCCTCCGGTCGCGGACCGGGGAAGATCCGGGTCGGGATCCAGCGGCGGCGTTTCGGCTGCAGGCCGGGGATGATGAGGTCCGGCTCCTCCGGCAGCGACTCCGGCCGGGCGGTGCTCTCGGCGCGGGCCTCGGCCTCGGCTTCGGCGGCGGCGACCCGGTCGGCGGTGGTCGGCCGGCCCAGCGGCCAGCGCGGCACCAGCCGGCCCCGGCGCAGCACCCGGGTGAGCAGCAGCAGGTCGAGGACGGCCACCACGGTCAGCGCCATGCCCCAGCCGGCCGGGCTCTCGATCATCGGGTACGCCAGCAGGGGCGCGACCGGCTGGGTGGCGATCACCGTGGCGTACCGCGGGATGGCCAGGCGGGTGGCGCCGGCGTACACGAAACTGGCGATCGCGGTGACCGCGAAGGTGATGCCCAGGTAGAGCGGGGTGGCCACGTCCGGGCCGCCGGCCAGCGCGCTGCCGTGCAGCGTGTACAGCGTCATCGGCAGCAGGATCAGGCCGATCGCGGCGATCGTCTCGGCGGTCGAGGTGAGCGTGCGGCGGGCCACGCCGGGTGCGACGGTCAGCGCGATCGCGGTGAACAGGGCCAGGATCGTCGCCCGGGCGACCGGGTTGGAGAAGGCCACCCCGGCGAACACCACGGCGGCCACGCCGATCAGCAGCGCGCCCAGGCCGAGCAGGAGGTTCTGCACCGACTTGGTGGACGCCTCGGGCGGGTGCTCCATCGGCGCCAGCGGCTCCCGGGGCGGGCGCCGCTCGGCACCGGGCACGCCGGACCGGCCGGGCACGCCGAGGCGCCGGGCGCCGGCCGGCGGGGGTGGCGCCTCCTGCGGGCCGGTGGCCCGGGTGCCGGGCGGTGGCGGGGGCGGGTAGTCCCCGGTGTCCGGCTGCGGGCGGCGCGCCTTGGTGCCGGCCTTCTGCTTCTGCGCGTGCGCCAGGATGTCGCGCTGGAACTGGGCAGCCTGGATCTTGCTGGCGATCTTGGTGCGGGTGGCGGCGGCATCCATGTCCTGCACCTTGAGCGCCGCTATCGAGGCGTCGATCCGAGCCAGTTCGTCCTGATAGTCAGGCTCGTCAGCCTTCGCCACGGGACCCCCTCGCCAGCACTTCGCTCCGTAGTTAGAGCATGCCCGGTTGCGACACCATTAGAACAGTCTCAAGCGGGTCGAGATCTGTTGAAACGACCCCGAACCCGGCAGCGATATTCCGCACAGACCCGGTTCCGTTGCCCGCCGTGCGCTACGCGCCAGTAACATTGCGGCGGGTCCGTTGCTGAGGGAAGGTTAAGGCGAGCATGACTGATTTCGATGTCTACCGGTTGCCGGAGGATCACGAGACCATCCGCGCCGCCGTGCGCGAGGTCTGTGACGCCCGGGTGGCTCCGAACGCCGCCGAGGCCGACGAGACCGGGGAGTTCCCCAAGGCGTCGTACGACGCCCTGCGCTCCTCCGACTTCCACGCCCCGCACATCCCGGTGGAGTACGGCGGCGCCGGCGCGGACGCCCTGGCGACCGCGATCGTGATCGAGGAGGTGGCCCGGGCCTGCGCGTCCTCGTCGCTGATCCCGGCGGTCAACAAGCTCGGTTCGCTGCCGCTGATCCTCTCGGCCTCCGAGGAGCTCAAGCAGAAGTACCTGTCGAAGGTCGCCGCGGGCGAGGGCATGTTCTCCTACTGCCTGTCCGAGCCGGAGGCCGGTTCCGACGCCGCGTCGATGACCACCCGCGCGGTGCGCGACGGTGACTTCTGGGTGCTCAACGGCGTGAAGCGGTGGATCACCAACGCCGGGGTGTCGGAGTTCTACACGGTCTTCGCGGTCACCGACCCGACCGCCCGCTCGCGTGGCATCTCCGCGTTCGTGGTGGAGAAGTCGGACCCGGGCGTCAGCTTCGGCGCGCCGGAGAAGAAGCTGGGCATCAAGGGGTCGCCGACCCGCGAGGTGTACTTCGACAACGTACGGATCCCGGCCGACCGGATGATCGGTGCCGAGGGCACCGGCTTCGCGACGGCGATGAAGACCCTGGACCACACCCGGGTCACCATCGCGGCGCAGGCGATCGGCATCGCGCAGGGCGCGCTGGACTTCGCTTTGGCGTACGCCAAGGACCGCAAGCAGTTCGGCAAGTCGATCGCGGAGTTCCAGGGGCTGCAGTTCATGCTCGCCGACATGGGCATGAAGCTGGAGGCCGCCCGGCAGCTGACGTACGCCGCGGCCGGCAAGAGCGAGCGCGGGGACGCGGACCTGACCTACTTCGGCGCGGCGGCGAAGTGCTTCGCGTCGGACGTGGCCATGGAGATCACCACGGACGCGGTCCAGATCCTCGGTGGGTACGGGTACACGCGCGACTACCCGGTCGAGCGGATGATGCGGGACGCCAAGATCACCCAGATCTACGAAGGCACCAACCAGGTGCAGCGCATCGTGATGGCGCGACAGCTTTTGAAGGACTGAAAGAGCGCAAGTTTTAGCAGGTCAGAGCGGGGCTGACGGTCCGAGTCAGCCCCGTTTGCCATGACGAGTCCTCTCGTCGGGGTGGCGGCAAGACGCTTCCGAGGGCCGGTGAATCCGATGCTCGCTACGCTAAGTGATTTCTAGAGGGCTCCACCCCCGCGCGGGAAGGCGTTCAAGGCCGGTTGCGGTGAAGGGCCGGCCAGATGGCTGCGGGGTTGATCTCGGCTTGCGGTCGTGACGATCCGTTACCGCAGGCCGTCGTGCGGAGTTCTGCTCCGCGCCTCGCTCCTGGGCGATGGGGCTACGGCGCGCCAGCGATCGGCCTGGACCACTCCGCGAGGGAACGGGCGGCCACGCCGAGGTACTTCGTGCGGGATCCGGAGTATCGTGGAGAGGTCATCCCACAACGCTCCGGACCCCGGCGTCCCTGCTGTTGTGAGGTCTGGGGGCCGGCCATGAGATCCTCGATCCCTGTCGCATCGCGCACCTTCATCCGTCAGCCTGTCGTCAGCGGGTGGTCGTGATGGGCTACTCCGACGTGATCGACCTGCTGCTGGAGCAGCACGACGAGATCCGCCGGCTGTGTGCCGGTGTCGAGCGTTCCCGGGGTGCGGAACGAGAGCGTCGGTTCGCCGAGCTCGCCCACCTGGTTCACCTGCACGAGCGGGGCGCACGGGTGGTCGTCCATCCGGCCGTCCGCAACGGCACCGCCACCGCGGACATGGTCGGCGTCGCCCGCACGCTGGAAGGAGCCGCCATCGAGCGGTCCCTCGTGACCCTGCACGACCTCGGCACCCGCCACCCGGGTTTCGGAAGCGGGTTCGCAGCGCTGTACCGGGCGATCCTGGAGCACGCCACCCGTGAGGAACTGGACGAGTTCCCGATCCTGCGTGTCCAGGTGCCGGTCCAGCGCCTGCACATGATGGCCGGTGAGCTGAACGACGTGCAGGTCATGGATGCGGCTTGAGCTCACGGAGGCATGCGTGGCGACTCATCGTGACAGGTCGGTCTCCGTGGTACGCGGTTCCGGCACGGCCAATCTGTCACCGGCTGGTGTCGCCCCTCCGTCGTCCGGTCCCCGGTGGATGGTGTGCTGGAATGCTCTGTCGTCCGTCGATTCGGTCCCGGGCGGCTGACGGTCCGGGGTGGGTTCGCCGTGAGGATGGCTGAACAGGTATCGCACTGCGGTGTTGAGAACAGCGAGCAGCGGGACGGCGACCAGCCCGCCGATGATGCCGGCGGCGAGGACGCCGGTGGCGATGGTCAGGATCACGGCCAGGGGATGCAGGGCGACGGCCCGGCCCATGATCAGCGGCTGCAGGACATGGCCCTCCAGTTGCTGTACGGCGATCACCACGCCCAGCAGGATCAAAGCCTTGACCAGTCCGACGGTGACGAGAGCGACCAGGACGGCGACCGCGCCGGTGAGGGTGGCACCGATGACGGGAATGAAGCCGCCGAGAAAGACCAGCGCGGCCAGGGGCAGGACGAGTGGCACGCGCAGGATCGCCAGCCCGATACCGATCCCGACCGCGTCGACGAAGGCGACCAGCACCGTGGCGCGCACATAGGAGACCAGAGTGTGCCACGAGTAGTGCCCGGCGCGGGCGACGGGCAGCCGGGCGTTGCGGGGCAGCAGGCGGCACAGGAAGGTCCAGATCTGACCGCCGTCGCGCAGGTAGAAGAAGAGCGTGAACAGCACCAGGAAGAAGCCGGCCACGAGTTCGCCTACGGTGCTGGCGGTGGTGAGTGCGCCGGAGGTGAGGGCGCCCTGGTTTTCGGTGATCGCCGTCCGCAGGCGGCCGGCGGCATCGTCGAGCTGGGTCTGCGACAGGTGTAGCGGACCCGTCGCGAGCCAGTTCTGCACTTCGTCGATGCCGTGACCGACCTGGGTGCTCAGATCGGCCAGCTGCGCGACGAAGGTCCGCACGATCAGCGTGAGCCCGCCGACGACCGCGGTCAGGCCGGTGACCAGTACCAGAACCGCGGCAAGGGAACGGTTCACACCCCGGTTGCGCAGAGCCGCGGCGACCGGCTCGAACATCGCGGCCAGCAGCAGGGCGACCACCACCGGGATGACCACCACGCGCAGGTCGCTGATCACCCGGATGATGAGGTAAGCCGCCGCGATGAACAGGATCAGGCGCCAGGCCCACGCGCCGGCGATGCGCACTCCGCGGGGCAGGCCGTCGTCGACGGACGGCGTTTGTTCGACCAGCATCAGGGGCGCCGGCACCGCACCGAGTTCGGGTGTGGCGGTGAATGGCGGTGGCGCCAGGGCGCGCTGCGCGGCCGCAAGCCGCCGCCGCGCCCGCTGACGGGCGGTGGTCACCCAGATGGGCATGGGGCCTCCTCGGGTGTGTCCGGATGATTGCCGGACACCATGGATTCGAGGTTGCCGAAGAAATAGGGTGACCGGACCACGAACGATGTCGACCGGCTGCCCCGGCAGCCCCTTTCCGCTTCGGGCCTCGGCGGGGAGCCTTACGCCGGCCTGTCCGCTCGTGATCAGTCGAGTGGACGAAGGGCTGTCGGCTTCAGGCGCCACAGCGGGGCGGTGGGGAGTTACCAGGCCGCGGGGGCTGGACGGCCGCCGTAATCGGTCGTCTGCTGAGCAGCGACTACGACGTGAAAGATGTCATGGTGGTGATACCCCCCGAAACGGGGCACCAACCACTCGCTTCACCTTACTCCTCGACCGGTTACCCGGCTCGCCGAAGGAGCCAGGGTGTGGTCGCTGGCCGCCTCACCTGATTCAGTTGCCGAGGGTGGGGCAGTCGCGGAGGACGCTCCAGCCGAGTATTCCGGTGACTCGTCCCAGTTTGTCGCCCACGGTGAAGCCGTCGTCGGTGATGTGGCAGGCGTACATGCTGTGGTCGTGGCGGCTGCTGCGCATCTTCAGGACGTTGAGGGCCCGGCCGATCTCGGTGCAGCGTTCGAGGTAGCGGAGCTGGATCACGTTGTCGAACAGATACATGAGTCCCACCAGGGGATCTTCCATGGGTCCGAACGTCGTCGTCTCGCTGGTGACCCAGAGGGAGGCGCCGGCGTCGCGGACGACGCCGAGCAGACTGCGCAGGTAGGCGGGGAACCGGTGCGCCTCGCGAGCGGCGTTGGTCATGGCGTCCAGGCTGTCGATCACGATCCGGGTGGTCGCGCCGTCCGCGATGTGGTGGCGGATCACGGACGCGAGCACATCGAGGTCGAGGCTGCCCATCGGCACGTGCGAGACGACCAGTTGGTCGGCGGCGCGGGCGGCTTCGAAGTCCCACCCGAACGTACCGGCCATGTAGATCAGTTGATCGACGGTGTCCTGGAAGGTGATGTGGAGACTGCGCTCGCCTCGGGCCAGGCCTTCGGCGACGAATCGCAGAGAGCTGATGGTCTTGCCCACGCCACACGCTCCGAGCAGGAGGGTGGCGTCACCGTCGGGTATCCCACCGCCCATCAACGCGTCCAGCCCGGGAATCCCGGAGGGGATGCGCCCACTGCTAGGCGTCACTGTCTCGGGCAGGAACGACTCGACACGGGGATACACCTGGAAGCCGTCGGCGGTGATGTGCACGGCGTGCGTGCCGTTGAGGTGCGTGGCGGCACGCAGCTTCACGACTCGCAGACCGCGTCGGTCGACCGGCTCGCGGGACTCGTGCGTCAGGTGGATGATGCCGTCCGCCAGGGCGAACTCCACCCCGGTCTGCATGTCCTCGGGGGTGTATTCGCCGAGCAGCAGCAGCACCGTTCCGCTGTGCGCGACGCGGCTGGTCAGGTCGTACAACGACATGCGGAGGGCATGGTCGCTGACGAAGTCCCGCAGCATCTTGGCGCTGTCGATCACCACCAGCGCCGGCTGGTCGTCGAGGGCTTTGCGGACCACCTCGTCGATCAACGCTTCGAGGTAGCTCTCGCCGGTGTCGCGAAGCATGTCACCCAGGTGCACGTATTCGACCTTCGGTCCCACAGCCTCCGGGTCGAAGAACGGAAACCTGCTCAGGTGCTCGACGAGTTTGGTGTGCGGCTCCGACAGGGTCGTGTAATAGACGGCCCTGTGCTCGACGGTGGCGTTGGCGAAGCAGATCTGCTGGGCCAGGATCGTCTTACCGGATCCGGGCGGCCCGGCCACGACGACCATCGAGCCGCGCTGCAGGCCGCCACCGAGGATCAGGTCCAGATCCGCCAGCCCGGTCGACAGCCGCTTCACTTCGCGCCACGTCCTTCCCGCAGTAGGCCTTCAGCCACCTCGAGAAGCTCAGCGCTTTGACACGGCTTGGCGAGAGCGGCGTCGGCGTCGACCGCCAAGTGCGCGTCGCCGCTGACCGCCAGGACCGGAATCGAGATGGTCGCCGGGTCGGACCGAAGCGCTCGGATCAGTTCGACACCGCCCATGATCGGCATCATCATGTCGGTCACCACCAGATCCGGTGCCGACGTGTGCACCGAGACGAGAGCGGCGGCACCGTCACCGGCCTCACTGACCTCGTGGCCGGCACGGAGGAACACGCGGCGCATCATGAATCGGAGGTCCGGCTCGTCATCGACCACCAGAATCCTGCCCACCGAACCCGTCCGTTCACGAGGCAGCCTGCCAGCCCCCACCGTGATCAAGATACGCTGATCGGACCTGTGCGGTGGTGCATATCCAGCGATTGCGACAGGGCTTCAAGCGGCCGACATCTCCGGTGACTTCCGGTTCCCGAATGATCCGGGAGGCCCCGCATACGGCTGGCCGGACGATGTCGCGGGGCAGGTGCCGTCTCACTGTGGGCACGGTTGAGCTGGCTGCGCGTACAGTTGGGGTGACCGATGGCTCCGTCATCGGCGTCGGCCTCGGCGGCGTGCGGTCCGTCAGTCGGATGCCGCGCGGTTCACCGGACTCGGTGAACCTCATCATCGCCCGCGCAGCCGCCACCCATGATCGGCAGCAGCACCCCGGCGTCGGATCGCCCGTGGCGCACCATGCTTACGGCCGCCGGACAACTTCCCGTGCGCAACGACCACGACGGACGGCATGATGGCGAGCGGCATGGTCGAGCGGACCGTTGCAGGGTGGCAGCGTGCGCGGCGCCGCCACCGCTGGCTGGATCACCTGGCGCGCGCGTTGGTGCGTTACGACGAGGCCGATGGTGGCCGGCTCGCCGCCGCGCTCACGTACTACGCGTTCTTCGCGACATTCGCGTTTGCCTTGCTCGGCTTCGCGGCTTTCGGATTCGTGCTCGACAGGCCGGAGGTACAGCAGTCGTTGCAGCGGTATCTCGCCGAGAACCTGCCCAGTCTCGACGTGGAGCAACTGCGGGTGGCCCGCGGGACCATCGGATTCGTCGCCTTTCTCGGCCTCCCGGTCACCGGATGGTTCTGGATCGACGCCATGCGCTCCTGCATCCGCAAGGTATGGCAGCTTCCCGAGTATCCGGGCCGCATCGGGCCGCGCCTACTCCTCGATCTGCTCGCCCTGGTGGGGCTCGGCCTGCTGCTGGCCGCCTCCCTCGTCATGGCGTTCCTCACCGTCGCCGTCGCCAATCGTCTGATCCAGCCGTCAGGCGCGAGCGCCGTCCAGGGCCGGTGGCTGCTCACCGCGGTCAGTTTCATGGTCAGCATCGGGGTGAACACCCTGCTGGCGACCGCGGTTCTGTCCGGCCTGCCCCGGTTGCGCATGCCACTGCGCCGCGTCGTCGTACCCGCGCTGATCGTGGCGCTCGGGCTGGAATTACTCAAGACTGTCGGCCGCGTCTTCGTGCAGCACGTGGAGGCGAACCCGACGTACCAGGTCGTCGCCGGAACGGTCGGGTTGCTGTTCTCCCTCAATATCATCAATCAATTGATCATGTTTGCCGCGGCACTCGCCGCGACCAGCAGCGCCGGTGACGTCACCGACCTGTCCGCCCGAGCCTCATCGCCAAGCCGTACCTCCGGTCGGAGCGATCACGCCGCACACCTGGCCGGGTCACCCGATGAACACGTCGGCGACGCCGGCTGGGCCGATCGCGGCGAGAGGCGCTCTGCCGGGCTCCGCGGTGAGGACACCGAGCAGCCCGGTCAGCTTCAGGACACGACGCACGATGCCTTGCGGGTCCTTGATCCGCAGTCGACAACCTGTGCGGGCGCCGACCTGGCGCGCGACGATCAGGGCGGTGAGTCCGCTGCAGTCCAGGAACGTGACCGCGGCGAGTTCGACGTCGATGCGGCGCGGGCGCAGCGCGAAAAGAACGGTGAGTAGCTCCGCGTGCAGCATACCGACGGTCGCCAGGTCGATCTCGCCGATCATGACGACCCGGACGACGCCCGGTGACGGGCAACTGAGGTCGATACGCAACGGTGATGACAGGGCCACCGCGGGGCGACTGATGTCCATGGTCCCTCCAGCCAACGACCTTCGTCCGAAGAAATGCGTGGTGGGCGGGCAGGGTCCGGACCCGGCGTCGAGAAGACGACAACCACGGGATCGCGGCCGTTGCCGGCTCGGCACGGTGCTTGCGTTGGTGAGGTGAAACACTGACGCTACTCGCCGGACGTCTCGATCGGGTATCTCGCGGCACCGCATTCAGTGGGCGTCTTCACCCGCCCTCGCGTCCGCATCCGGGTGCGGGTTTCTCGGCGACGGGTGGACACGCCGGTCGATGCGGATGGCGGCATATCCGAGCGTGGCGGCGGCCGCGACGATCAGCAAGTCGGTGCCGGTGACCGGTTCGGTACCGAGTAGCTGTCGTAGCGCCGGCGCGTAGATCGCGGCGAGTTGCAGCAGCAGCGCGGTGCCGACCGCGGCGAACAGCATCGGGTTGGCCCAGGTGCCGGGACGGGCGCGTGAGCCGACGGCGACCGCGAGCTGGGTCAGGCCCCGGGCCAGGAAGGTCAGGGTCTGCCAGGGCCGGTCGGTGGCGTGCGCCCATACTCCGATGCTGATGGTGACGGCCGCGAGCAGGACCACCACCAGCGGGTCACGCAGCTGCGTGACGATCCTTCGCCACAGGGGTGTGGGCCGTGGCGACGGCAGCACGTTGCCGCCGTCGCGGGCCAGCCGCTGTGCGGCGTCACTCGACGACAGGCCGCCCGCGTCCGGCGCGGCCAGGCGAGCGGCGCCGGCCGTCACGGGTGACCGGGTGATATCCGATGCATCCGGAGTGACCTGTCTTGATCCGCGAGGCGCCGTGGTGTGCGCGCTGCGGCGGTGCGGGCCGGCTCACCGGTGGTGAGGCGAAGCACGAGGTGCGGGTGGCCGAGGCCGGCGAGCAGGTGCCGGAGGCGGTTCCGGGTGACGGCCACTTCGATGGTCGCGCTCAGCGGCAGGACCGACATGCCGAGCTCGGTGGCAGTGAGCCAGACGGCCGACAGTGCTTCGCCGGCGCGAAGCCAGTCGGCCGCCCCGTCCTCGGGTCCGTAGAGGATTGCGAACGTGGCGGCGCTCTCGTGCGCTGCGGAGACGGGCAGGTCGCCGTGATGGCCGAAGTCGCTGCCCGGCACGGTCGTCCGGGTGGCTCGATCCGGAATGGCGGCGTCCGGGATGCCATGGCCCGGTGGCCGGGTGCCGCCGGGCCAGTAATTGACCTCCGTCTGCCAGGTGAGGTCCTCGTTCTCGGCGCGTTGTGCCTGGTCGGCGGCGCAGGCCAGCTCGAGCACCTGATCGGGGGGCAGTATGTGCAGGCCCGCGCCGGCGGATTTCACGACTCCGACGACCGCGGTCAACTCGTCGGCGTCTATCGGGGTGCTCCCGGTGGGCCGGCGGTCGGTGTGCCGCAGCCCGATGGTCTGCCGGTGGCGTCGCGCTTCGAGACTGACCGGGACCCGGCGGTCGAGACGCAACCGCGCGAGATGATCGGGATGCTGGGGGTCCGGCATGCGCGCGAGAACGGTGTGCCAGCCGTCGGCGGCGAGGCTGACCAGGGCGTGGTGCAGTGCGGCGCCGCAGCTGAGAATGGCGAGCCGGGAGTCGGGGTCGGTGACGTCGAATGCCCGGCTGCGATCGAGGTAGAGGTCGAGTTCGGCGCCGCTGACACGCCAGCGCCACGGTTGCGTGTGGTGAATCGAGGGGGCGTGGACCGCCATGGTGGCGGCGTCGGACAACGCCTTGGCCTGCCCGCGAGCAACGGTGGTCATGGTGGTGCCTTCCTGAAGAGCATCAGGGCCGGTCAGGGCGTGTGCGGCCAGGTCCAGTCGCGGATCTCGGGCAGGTCTTCGCCGGTGCGGCGTACGTAAGCGCGGTGTTCGGCGCGTTTGTCGGCCATCTGCTGGCGCAGGACGGCGGCTTTGCGGGCGAGGCCGGGGACCCGGTCGATGACGTCGATGACGAGGTGGAAGCGGTCCATGTCGTTGACGACGAGCATGTCGAATGGTGTGGTGGTGGTGCCTTCCTCTTTGTAGCCGCGGACGTGCAGGTTGTGGTGGTTGGCGCGGCGGTAGGTCAGGCGGTGGATCAACCACGGGTAGCCGTGGTAGGCCATGATGATCGGCCGGTCGGTGGTGAAGATGGCGTCGAACTCGGGGTCGGGCAGGCCGTGCGGGTGTTCCGAGTCCGGTTGCAGGCGCATCAGGTCGACGACGTTGACCACCCGGACCTTGAGGTCGGGCAGGTGCTGTCGGAGCAGGTCGGTGGCGGCGAGGATTTCCAGGGTGGGTACGTCGCCGGCGGCGGCCAGGACGACGTCGGGGTTGCCGTCGTCGTTGCTGGCCCAGTCCCAGATGCCGAGGCCGCGGGTGCAGTGCAGGGCGGCGTCGTCGATGTCGAGCCAGGTCGGTGCGGGTTGTTTGCCGGCGACGATGACGTTGATGTAGTCGCGACTGCGCAGGCAGTGGTCGGCGACCGAGAGCAGGGTGTTGGCGTCCGGCGGCAGGTAGACCCGGACGACTTCGGCCTTCTTGTTGACGACGTGGTCGATGAAGCCGGGGTCCTGGTGGGAGGTGCCGTTGTGGTCCTGGCGCCAGACATGTGAGGTGAGCAGGTAGTTCAGCGACGGGACGGGGTTGCGCCAGCCGAGGTGCCGGGTCGTCTTCAACCATTTGGCGTGCTGGTTGACCATCGAGTCGACGATGTGAACGAAGGCCTCGTAGCAGGAGAAAAGGCCGTGCCGGCCGGTCAGCAGGTAGCCCTCCAGCCAGCCCTGGCAGGTGGTCTCGGACAGGATCTCCATGACCCGGCCGTGCCGGTCCAGGTGCTGATCCACGTCGTCGACCCGGGCCTGCCACGCCTTACCGGTGGTGTCGAGGACCGCGCCGAGCCGGTTCGACTCGGTCTCGTCCGGTCCGACCAGCCGGAAGTTGCGGTACCCGGCGTTCGCGGTCAGCACGTCGCGTAGCCAGCCGCCGAGCACCCTGGTCGCCTCGGCGGTCTCGCCGGCCTTGACCGCGTAGTCGCGGAACGCGGGCAATTCCAGATCACGAGGGAATCGGCCGCCGTTGGCGTGCGGGTTCGCCGACATCCGCAGATCGCCGTGGGGCAGCCAGTCCGTGATCCATGATTGCGGGGCACCGTGGTCGTCGAACAGCTCGTCAGGCCGGTAGGAGGACATCCAGGCGTGCAGGGCATCCAGGTGAGCGATGTCGTCGCGGGCCGCGGTCAGCGGGACCTGGTGGGCTCGCCAGGTGCCCTCCACCTGCAGGCCGTCGACGATCTTCGGTCCGGTCCAGCCCTTGGGGGTCCGCAGTACGATCATCGGCCAGCGCGGACGGTCGGTGACGCCGTCCTCGCGGGCGGCCCGCTGGATCTCGGTGATCTCGTCGAAGACCGTGTCGAGGGTCGCGGCGAGAAGTTGGTGCACGGTGTCCGGGTCGTCGCCGTCGACGAGGTACGGCTGGTGGCCGTACCCCTGGAGAAGTGCCGTGAGCTCGGCGTCGCCGATGCGCGCGAGCACGGTCGGGTTGGCGATCTTGTAGCCGTTGAGGTGCAGGATCGGCAGGACCGCGCCGTCGCCGACCGGGTCGAGGAACTTGGTGGAGTGCCAGGACGCCGCGAGGGGCCCAGTCTCGGCCTCACCGTCGCCTATCACGCACGCCACGACCAGGTCCGGGTTGTCCAGGGCGGCGCCGTAGGCGTGCGCCAGCGAATAGCCCAGCTCGCCGCCCTCGTGGATCGACCCAGGGGTCTCCGGGGCCACGTGGGACGGGATGCCGCCGGGGAACGAGAACTGGGTGAACAGCCGCTGCATGCCGACCGTGTCCCGGGAGATCCGCGGATAGATCTCGGAGTAGGTACCTTCCAGCCAGGTGTTCGCGACCAGCCCGGGCCCGCCGTGGCCCGGGCCGGTCACGTAGATGACCTCCCGGCCGCGGGCCGCGATGATCCGCGACAGGTGGGCGTAGAGCAGGTTCAGGCCGGGGGTGGTGCCCCAGTGCCCGAGTAGCCGCGGCTTGACCTGGGCCGGTTGCAGCGGCTCGCGCAGCAACGGGTTGCCCATCAGGTAGATCTGTCCGACGGACAGATAGTTCGCGGCCCGCCAGTACCCGTCGACGCGGTGCAACTCGTCGGCGCCCAACGGCTCACCCCGTGCCACGGAGAGGACGCCGGACATCAGCGGGCCGTCGTGGGCAGTGCGTTGCCGTTGATCGCAGTCGCCGCGGGTACGGTGGCCGCCGCGCTGTTCTCCCGGGCCAGGAACGTGCCCAATTCGCCGATGGTGCTCATCAGCGGCGCCGGGAACACGACGGTGCTGTTCTTGTCCACGCCGAGCTCGACCAAAGTCTGCAGGTTGCGCAGCTGCAGGGCGAGGGGGTGGGCCATCATGATGTCGGCGGCGGACCCGAGCGCGTCGGCGGCGAGGGCCTCACCCTCGGCGGCGATGATCTTCGCGCGCTTCTCCCGCTCGGCCTCGGCCTGCCGGGCCATGGCCCGTTTCATGCTCTCGGGCAGCTGGATGTCCTTGAGCTCGACCAGGGTGACCTCGACACCCCAGTCCTCGGTGGCGACGTCCAGGATCGTCTTGATGTCGATGTTGATCCGGTCGGTCTCGGACAGGGTTTCGTCGAGGGTGTGCTGACCGACGACCTTCCGCAGGGTGGTCTGGGCGATCTGGTTGATCGCCGCGCCGACGTTCTCGATCGCGACGACCGACTTCTGCGCGTCGACGACCCGGTAGTAGGCGACGGCGGAGACGTCGACGCTGACGTTGTCGCGGGTGATGATGCCCTGCGACTGGATCGGCATGGTGATGATCCGCAGGCTCACCCGGTTCAGCACGTCGACGAACGGGATGATCAGGGTGAGGCCGGCCTGCCGGACGGCGATGACTTTGCCGAGCCGGAACAGCACTCCCTGTTCGTACTGCTTGACGACCTTCACCGACAGAGCGGCCAGAACGAGGATCAAGAACACGATCAGGGTGATCCACAGGTACGACATGGTGGGATCCAGACTCCGGCCGCGGCCGGATATTCGAGCTAGAGAACAGTTTGCGTACGAAACGCACCTGATCGCTGCGGAGGCGAAGAAACGCCGGACACTCACAGCGGCCAACTACCGGGCCACCGGGGTCTCGGGCGACAGCTCAACCGTACGCCTGTTCACGACATCCAGCGGCGCGTGCCGTCCGGCAGACCGGACCGGCTCGGCAGGCCTGGCGAAATGCGCGTACGGTCGAGGTGTCGCCCGAGACCCCGGTGGCCGTTGAGCCCGCTGATGCCGCGACATCTCCCACCATTCGTGGAACCTGCCGTGGCTGGCCCCGGAGTCCGTACGGGAGCACGGCTGCCGCCCTGAGCGGGCGGCGCCGCACTCCGATCGATCCGTTGAGCGCGCTGGACGTGCCGCGGACCATGTGCCACGAACAAGCCGAAGGAATGTGAGTGCGATGGTCAACATCGCCGACAACCACGAAACGTCTGCTCACCGCACTCCCCGGGCCACCACTGGACGGCCGGACCGGGGCGCACGGCACCAGGCTCCGGTGCCGGACACCGCGCTTCCGATCACCGGCAGGACGGTCACCGCGACGCGATACCTGATGGCCGGCATCCGGCTCGCCCTGGGCTGGGTCTTCCTGTGGGCGTTCCTCGACAAGTTGTTCGGTCTGGGACGCAGTACTCCCGCCGCGCATGCGTGGCTGAAGGGCGGCAGCCCCACCGCCGGATTCCTCGGCAAGGCCGCGACCGGCCCGTTCACCGACCTCTACCATTCGATCGCCGGGAACACTGCCATCGACGTGCTGTTCATGGCGGCTCTGCTGGGTATCGGCATCGCGCTGATCCTCGGCATCGGCATGCGTATCGCCGCGTCCGCCGGGGCTCTGCTGACCGTCCTGATGTGGACCGTGGTGCTCCCGCCGGAAACCAACCCGTTCATGGACGAGCACCTCATCCACGCTGCCGTCCTGGTCCTGCTCGCCGTGCTCGGAGCCGGAACCACCTGGGGCTTCGGTCGACGATGGGCGGCGACCACGCTCGTGCGACGCAGCACCTGGCTGATCTAGGCCGGACCGCGTTTCGTTGCCCGCCCGCCGTGTTCATCGAGCCCACCCGCGTCTGGTGGTGGGCCTCTCATCCCAGGAGATCTTCATGATCCGTCAGGAACAGGTACCGGACCATCGCATCGTCGTCGGCGTCGACAATTCCGAGGGCGCGGCGGAAGCGCTGCGCTGGGCACTCGCCCACGCGCGGCTGACCGGCGCCACCGTCGAAGCCGTCACCGCGTGGCAGGTGCCACCCATGTACGCCTACGCCTATGGCTGGACACCGACCGGCATCGATGACGCCGGCATCATCAGATATGCCGAGAAGACCCTGACCGAGATAGTGGAGCAGGCGCAGGCCGGGGATGACCAGCCCGTAGCCGTCACCACCCGGGTCACGGAAGGGCCTACGGCACGGGTCCTGCTGGCCGCCGGAAAAGGCGCCGACCTGCTGGTGCTCGGCAGCCGCGGTAACGGCGCCTTCGCCGGGATGTTGCTCGGCTCGGTCAGTCAGCACTGCGTCCAGCACGCCACCTGCCCCACGGTGGTCGTCCCGGAACAGACCGGGCCGTAGGCGCACGGCCGCCGCGTCAGCATGGTTCGCCAACCGCAGATGAAGAGGCCCCGAGGATGACCACAGGAACCAAGAGCCCCGACGGCGTCGTCACTGCCGGCAACGCCGATACCGAGGTGAACGCCCGGGAGCCACTCGCCGAGCTGTATCGAGACCTGCGCACCTCACCGCACGGGCTGGCCGGCCGCGAGGCCGCCCGGCGGTTGATCGTGTACGGAGCGAACGAGCTGACCCGGCACACCGGCCGGCGCTGGCCCAGCGAGCTGCTGTCGCAGTTCACCCAACCGCTGGCCATCCTGCTCGCGGTCGCCGCCGGTCTCGCCTGGGCCGGCGGCACCCCGGCACTCGCCATAGCGGTGGTCGCGGTGATCCTGCTCAACGCCGGTTTCGCGTTCGTCCAGGAGATGCAGGCCGAACACGCCGTCGACGCCCTCGCCGCGTTCCTGCCCGCGACAGCCTGGGTGGTCCGCGACGGCGTACGCGCGGAGATCCCCGCCCGTGACCTCGTACCCGGTGATGTTCTGATCGTCGTCGAGGGCGGCCGGGTCAGCGCTGACGCCCGCATCATCGACGGCGACGTCACCGTCGATCTGTCCGCCCTGACCGGCGAGTCAGTGCCCGCCGACCGCAGCGCCGGGCCCACCGTGGTCACCGGCTCGCTGCTGGACGCTCACGACCTCGTGTTCAGCGGCACCACCTGCACCGGCGGCGAAGCCACCACCGTCGTGACCCGCACCGGCATGCATACCGAACTCGGTCGCATCGCCGCCCTGTCCCAACGTGGGGCCGCCCAGCCCAGCCCGCTGGAGACCCAGGTACGCCGGGCGACGTGGATCATCGCGGTCGTCGCCGTCACCGTCGGGGTGGCGTTCCTGCCTGTCGGCGTCTGGGCCGGCCTCGGCTGGAGCGCCGCGATCAGCTTCTCCATCGGGCTGATCGTCGCGAACGTCCCCGAAGGCCTGCTGCCCATCATCACCCTCGCCCTGGCCGTCGGCGTCCGCGAACTCGCCCGCAAGGGCGCCGTCGTCAAACGCCTCTCCGCCGTCGAGACCCTCGGCTCCACCACCGTCATCTGCACCGACAAGACCGGCACTCTCACCGAGAACCGGATGACCGTCACCCGGATGTGGCTGCCCGGAGCCGAAATCGACGCCACCGGCCGGGCCGACGACCGACGTGCCGTGATCCTCGCCGCAGCCGCGGCCGCCTGCACCAGCGCACACCCGCCGACCGACGTCGAACCCGCCGGCAGCGGTGATCCCACCGAATTGGCCCTGTTGCGCCTGGCCGCACACCAGGACGCGGCGGTGCAACCGGCATTGCGCGACGCCAACCGCCTGGCGATCTTCCACTTCGACGCCCATCTCAAACGCATGACCAGCGTCGACGACACGGCCGCAGGCGTGGCCGTGCACACCAAAGGCGCACCCGAGACGGTGCTGCCCTGCTGCACCGGGCTCGACGAACCGACCCGCCGCGACCTGCAACAAACCATCGACCGGTACGCGGCTGGCGGCCTGCGCGTCATCGCCGTAGCGCACCGCGTCCTCGCCGCAGGCGAAATCGCTCCGGTACGACGCGACGACGCCGAGACGGGCCTTACCCTGCTCGGCCTGGTCGCGATGGTGGACCCGGCCCGTGCCGGCGTGGCCGACGCGGTCGCCAGCGCCCACCGGGCCGGTATCCGCATCCACGTCATCACCGGCGACTACGGGCCTACCGCCGCCGCTATCGCCCACCAGGTCGGCATCGGCCGCACTGCCGGCCGCACTGTCACCGGCGACGACCTTGACCGGCTCAGCGACGCCGACCTCGACCACCTCGTCGCCGGCGACGACGAGATCGTGTTCGCCCGCGCCTCGCCCGAGGCGAAACTGCGGATCTGCGAGGCCCTGCGTGCCTGCGGGAACATCGTGGCGATGACCGGCGACGGCGTCAACGACGCCCCGGCGCTGCGCCACGCTGACATCGGTGTGGCGATGGGCCGATCCGGCACCGATGTCGCCCGGGAAGCCGCGACCATGGTGCTCACCGACGACAACTTCGCCACCATCGTCACCGCCGTCGACGCCGGCCGCCGGGTCTTCGCCAACGTCCGCAAATTCGTGCTCTACATCTTCGCCCACGCCGTACCCGAAGTCGTCCCGTTCTTGATCTTCGCCTTGTCCGGCGGAGCCATCCCGCTGCCACTGACCGTGCTGCAGATTCTCGCCATCGACCTCGGCACCGAGACACTGCCCGCCCTCGCCCTGGGCCGCGAACCCGCTGAACCCGGCCTGATGGACCGACCGCCCCGGTCCCGCCGCACCGGCGTGATCGACCGCAAACTGCTGCTACGAGCCTGGCTGCTGCTCGGCGGAGTGTCCGCTCTGCTCGTCATGGGCGGCTACCTCTACACCCTCACACGTGCCGGCTGGCATCCCGGCGACCCCACCGGACCTGGTACCGCCCTGCACCAGGCCTACCTGCAAGCCACCACCATCACCTTCGCCGGCATCGTCGCCTGCCAGATCGGCACCGCTTTCGCCGCTCGCACCGATCGGGCCGCCCTGTTCACCATCGGCGTGTTCAGCAACCGGCTCCTGCTCTGGGGAATCCTGTTCGAACTCGTCTTCACCGCCGCCGTCATCTACACACCGTGGCTGCAGCACATCTTCGGCACCACGGCACTCAACGCAGCGCAGCTCGCGGTCATCGTCCCGTTCCCGTTCATCGTCTGGGGCGTCGACGAAGCGGCACGCCGGGTGGCCCGGCGCCGGTGAATGCCACCCAGATCAGGTAATCCGAGATCGGCGCTCGGGCTGTCCGAGGAAGGACCTCGACAGGCGTAGTCTGTCAACTGTCGCTCCAGACCCCGGCGGCTCGACCAGCCGCCGACGAGTGATCTGGAAAGAGCGACGATGATCATCACGTATGGATTTCTCAGCACTCACCCGCCCACCCGGTGCGGCCTGGCAACCTTCAACGCCGCACTCGCGGGCCACCTGGGTGCGGCCGGTGGCCCGAGCGGCATTGTGCGAGTCGCCGAGGCCGGCGACGACCTCACGCCGACGCCGGGTGTGGTCCACACCTGGGTCGGGGGCGCGCCGTCCGGCTGGCGCGACAGCGCCGACGTGCTGAACACCTTCGACGTCGCCGTCGTCCAGCACGAGTACGGCATCTATCCCGGCCGCGACGGGGGAGAGGTCCTGTCCGTGCTACGCCGGCTCACCGTGCCGAGCATCGTCGTCCTGCACACCGTGCCGGCCGCACCCACCCCACGGCAGAAGTCGCTGCTCGAACAGATCGCCGCCGTCGCCGGCGCGGTCGTCACCCTCACCAGGTCCGCGCGCGACCGGCTTCTTCTCGGCTATGCCGTCGACGCCGCGAAAGTCTCCGTGATCCCGCACGGCGCCTCCGACTTCGCCGGGGAGCCGGCCCGCCGGAATGCCCGGCCACACCTGTTGACCTGGGGACTACTGGGCCCGGGAAAAGGGATCGAATGGGCGCTGGGTGCCCTCGCCCGGCTGCAGAAAGTCAAACCCGCACCGGTCTACACCGTGGCCGGCCGGACCCATCCCAAGGTCGCCGAGTTGCACGGCGAGGCGTACCGGGCCAGTCTGCACCAGCTCGGTGCGGCCCTCGGCGTCGGTCGCGACGTGCACTACGAGTCGTCCTACCTCGACCAGGCCGCACTCGGCGAGTTGATCCGCTCCGCCGACGTCGTCGTGCTGCCCTACGACTCCACCGACCAGGTCACCTCGGGTGTGCTCGTGGAGGCGGTGGCGGCCCGGATCCCGGTCGTCGCGACCACCTTCCCGCACGCGGTGGAAGTGCTCACCGACGGACCCGGCCTGCTCGTGCCGCACAAGAACCCGGCAGCCCTGGCGACCGCCATCAGGAAGATCCTCACCAGACCCGCCCTGGCCGCCGCCCTGCGGGAACGCCACGGCCACACCGAACCGGCACTGCGGTGGCCCGCCGTCGCCCAGCGGTATCAGGAACTCGCCGCGACACTCGTCACCGCCGGCTCCCGCCCGGTCCCCGTGGCGGGCAGGTGACCGGCAGCACCACCGCCACGGCGCCGAGGCCCGGCCAGGAGAATCCCGTTCCCCCTTTCACACACCTGATGCGGCTCACCGACGACACGGGACTCTTCGAACATGCCCGGCACGCCATCGTCCGCCGCGAACACGGTTACTGCACCGACGACGTCGCCCGTGGTCTCGTTGTCACCTGTCGCGAGCCCGACCCGCCCACCGAGATCGTCCAGCTCGCGGAACGCTATCTGGCGTTCCTCGCCCACGCGCAGGACACCGGAGGAGCCTTTCGCAACCGGCTCGGATTCGACCGGGTCTGGACCGACCAGCCAGGGCTCGGGGACTGGTGGGGGCGTGCGCTCTGGGGCCTGGGGACCGCCGCCGCGCGCTCCCCGGTCCCGTGGATCCGGCGGGAATCGTTGTTCGCCTTCACCCGGGGAGCCTCCCGCCGGGCCGCCGACCCGCGGGCGATGGCCTTCGCCGCGCTCGGCGCCGCCGAGCTGCTCCGAGCGGATCCCGGCAACGCGGCCGCCGCGGAACTCATGGCCGACGCCGCGGTCGTCATCGGCACTCCGGGTCCTGATCCGCGCTGGCCCTGGCCGCAGGAGCGGCTCACATACGCCAACGCCGCCCTGGCCGAGGCCCTCATCGCCGCCGGCGACCTCCTCGGCGCCCCGCGGGTCCTGGCCGCTGGTCTGCGGATGCTGACGTGGCTGCTGGAGATTCAGGTCAGCCAGGGCCATCTGTCCGTCATCGCCTCGGCAGGCTGGGAACGCGGCGGTCCTCGGCTCCGGCACGACCAGCAACCCATCGAGGTGTCGACGCTGGCGGACGCCTGCGCCACCGCCGCCGCCATCACCGGCGATCAGATCTGGTACGCCGGAGTGCGCCAGTGCGTCGCCTGGTTCCTCGGTGACAACGATGTCGACCAGCTCATGTGGGATCCGGCGACCGGCGGCGGCTACGACGGGCTGACGCCGCACGGGCCCAACCTGAACCAGGGTGCCGAGTCCACCCTCGCCCTCATTTCCACACTCCAACATCGCACCTCTGGGTGAGTTCGGGCCCGCGACCTCGGTCGCCAGCGCTCACCAGGCACTCGACGAGCCCGCTGCCCGCACGATCGGACGACTCGCCAGCAGCAGCTGACCGTGTTCGTCAGGGCCGTGCCGCGCTTGGTGGAGGCCCATCGCCATGCCGTAACCGTTAGTCCAGCATCGTTCGCGCCGATCGGCGATGAGACGGCACCGCCCGGTGACTCGGGACGGTATGTCAACCGGCCGCCGGCCGCCCCGTGGAAGTGGACCGGGTGCACCTTTCAGAGCGGCCAGAGGTCTTCGATCGGCCGGCCCAGCAGCTCCGCCAGCTCGTGCTCCGCGCGGGAGAGCCCTGATTCGTGGTGAGGCGGGACTGCGGGGTCCCGGCGCCAATCCGCGATCCGTCGGTCCATGATCCGATTGATCCACTGTGCGGTGTCGGATTCCGCGTCGCTTCGGCAGCCGGCGAGCCACCACAGCTCGACGTAGGTGGCGGCGAGGATCGCGATCCGCTGCCGTGGCTCCGGAAGGCGTGCCGTGAGGTCCGCGGCGAGGTCCTTGGCCGTGCGGTCGAAGAGTGCGGCGAACGCTTCGTGACTGCCGCGCGAGATCGCCTCCAGGGCCGCCGATTCGAGGTGTTTCCCCGCCGATGGTGCAGTGCTGGCCGGGCGTACGGCAGGCGTTACCGGACGGGCAGTGTTGCGGGCGAAGATGTGCATGGGTGCTCCAGGCTGGGGTCGAGCTGCCGCCGGGGTCTGGAGCGACCTGCTGGGTTTCGTCGGGTTCGGTGCCGCCTGATCGCGGACTGCCGCACCGCTGTGTTCACTTGATCGAGGTACCACGTCCGGGCGGTACCGGCGCCCGGCGAATCCGTGCCGATGGCGCCGTCGGCCAGGCGGCTCTCCGGGCAGCTGGAACGTGTCTCAGCCGAGCCGCACTACCCTGCGGCCGGGGGCGTTCTGACTCATGACAGCGCGCCTTTCCGTGGACGGCGCCCGTGCCGTTCGAGGGCTGGCGCCGCTTCACCGTACGCGCATATGAGCTGGCTGCGCGTACACTTGGGGGTGACCGATGGCTCCGCCGTCGGTGCCGGCCCCGGCCGGTGCGCGGCTCGCCTTTCGGATGTCGCGCGTTTCACCGGACTTGTGGACCTCGTCCTCGCCTGTTGTCTTCGGGTTGGGCCCCGCGCCTGCGTCGGTCCTGGACGATGGGATCTGGTCATGGCTCTATTCATCCGGCACCCCGAATTTCTGTCTCCGGCCGAGCGCCTCCGGGCGCGGGAGCCGGTGCGGTCCGATCACACCGCGTTCGACGGAAGCTGGTGGCCCGATTCAACCGATCTCGACATCGAGCTGGGCGTTCTCCTGCCTCTTCTCGATCACGTCCGCGGACCGGTGCGACGGCTGGTGATGAGCGCCGAGGACTGGCCGGCCGGGCCGGATCGGATCGTGACGGATCTGCGTACGGTCGGCGTCGACTATCTGACCGGCCAGTCGCGGTGGACGATGACCGTCGTCTGCGTCGACGGGGGCACCTTCACGATGCGAGTGGTGCCGCCCGGCCCGAGTCCCGCGGCGCCGGACGGTTCGGAGGCAGGGCGCGACGCGGATGTCTGGGAGGGCGAAGGCGGTGGGCTGGGCCTGCCGCTTCAGCGAGCGGCCCGATGACCCGGTGGGCATCATGGATGACCGGACCAGGATGATCCGCGGTCTCATCGCCGCTCAGCCCGCCCACACCGGCGGGCTTGTCGATCGCCTGCGGTGTGTCTGCCAGGCCGCGACGGGAGCGTTGTCGGCCTCCGGTACCGGGATCAGTGTGCTCACCGACGACGGGACCCGTGGCGTGTACGCCGCGTCCGACCCGCTCAGCGAGCACGTGGAGGAACTCCAGTTCCTCCTCGGCGAAGGCCCGTGCCTGGATGCTTTCGAACGCCGCCGGCCGGTGTTGATCGCCGATCTCGCCGAGGAGGCGATGTCGCGGTGGCCGATATACGCATCGGAGGCCCACGACCGCGGGGTCCGTGCCGTTTTCGCGTTCCCCCTGCAGGTCGGCGCGGCCCGGCTCGGTGTCCTCGACGTGTTCCGCGACCGCGCCGGCCGGCTTTCCGAGCAGCACCTGGCCGACGCCCTCTGCTTCGCGGACGTCGCGGTCGAGGCGCTGCTCGACCGGCAGAGCGACGACACCTCCGCAACCGACGGGCCGGCACCGGACAGCGTGACCGACGCGATCGGGAACAGAGCAGAATTGTTCCAGGCCCAGGGCATGGTCATGGTCCAGATCCGGGGCAGCATCGCCGACGCCGCGGCCCGTATCCGGGCGTACGCCTACGCTGAGAACCGCAGCCTCGGCGAGGTCGCCCACGCTATCGTCGCCGGTGACCTGCGCTTCGAAGCGGACCGCCGATGACCGTGCCACCGCACCGCCCAGCAGCCAGGAGCCAGGGATGACCACCGTTTCCGCGCAACGGCTAGCGTCGATCTTCGTCGAGGTCGCCGACACCCTCGTCGAAGAGTTCGACCTGATCGACTTTCTGCAGATGCTCACCGACCGCACCGCGGACCTGGTCGGTGCGGCCGCCGTCGGGCTGATGCTCGCCGACGGGCGCGGCAACCTCGAGTTCATGGCCGGATCCAACGAGAACGTCAAACTGCTGGAGCTGTTCCAGCTGCAAGCCCGGGAGGGCCCGTGCCTTGAGGCGTACCGCACCGGGCAGCCGGTCATCAACGTCGACCTGGGCGCCGCTGCCTCCCGGTGGCCGCGGTTCGCGCCGCGGGCGGCCGTCTCCGGGTTCCAGTCCGTGCATGCCTTTCCGCTGCGACTGCGCAGCCAAGTCATCGGCGCGTTGAACGTGTTCGGCGACACCAAGGGCGGCGACTTCAGCGGGGCCGACATACCGATCGTGCAGTCCCTGGCGGACGTGGCTGCCATCGCGCTGCTGCAGGAGCGTGCGCTGCGCCGCGGCGAAGCGCTGACCGAGCAACTTCAGGGCGCGCTCAACACCCGGATCGTCATCGAACAGGCGAAGGGCGCGGTCGCCTATGGCCAGGATGTCAGCGTCGACGAGGCGTTCACCCGGATCCGCCGTTACGCCCGCGATCACAACCGGAAGCTGACCGATGTCGCCTGGGCCATCGTCCACGACCGGACCATCTCACCGGAGCTCCGTCCGAGTTAGGCCGCCGAGTGGCGTCAAGCGCTGCCGTGGGCCGAGTGAGTCACCGAATCCCCGATGCTTTCGGTTTAGCGGGCTCCTGCCCGGGTAGTAAATCCGAAGTCGCCCTGGACCCCGGCGGTCGCCCGACATTGTCAGCGTCGCCGAGGGAGCCAGCATGACCGCCACCGACACGCCAACCGGTGGGCAAGCGCATCCGGCTGATGCCCTATCGACGGTATCCCGGGGCAGCGCGTACGCGCAGCTGTCTCGGCAGATCAAGCAAGCCGGCCTTCTCGACCGACGGCTCGGCTATTACACCGGTCAGGCCGCTCTCGTCCTGACCCTGGTGATCGCGGGCGTCGCGGCCCTGGTGGTGATCGGTGACTCCTGGTGGCAGCTGGCCGTGGCCGCGTACTTCGCGGTGCTCTCCACCCAGCTCGGTTTCCTCGGCCACGACGCGGGGCACCGTCAGATCTTCCGGTCCGCGCGCGGCAACTACGGATTCGGTGTCGTGCTGGCCAATCTCGGTGTCGGTTTCAGCTATGGCTGGTGGGTCGACAAGCACAGCCGGCACCACGCGCACCCGAACGACGAGGACAAGGACCCGGACATCGGCGCCGGTGCGCTGATCTTCACCACCGGGCAGGCGCAGGCCAGCGGGCGGATCGCCCGGGTCTTCTACCGCTGGCAGGCGTGGACGTTCTTCCCGCTGCTGATGCTGGAAGCGGTCAATTTGCGAGTGTCCAGCGTGCGATACCTGCTCGCCGGCCGGGGCCGCTCCGGAATCCGTGAGATCATGCTGATCGGCCTGCACGTCGTGGTTTACCTGACGGCCGTTTTCATGGTCCTCCCGCCCGGCAAGGCGCTGGCCTTCGTAGGGATTCACCAGGCTCTGTTCGGCTTGTATCTGGGCTGCTCGTTCGCCCCCAACCACAAGGGCATGCCGCCACTGAGCGACGCGGACAACGCCGACTACCTGCGCCGGCAGGTTCTCACCTCGCGCAACGTGCGCGGACACTGGCTTACCGACTTCGCCCTCGGCGGCCTCAACTACCAGATCGAACACCACCTGTTCCCGTCGATGCCGCGCGGCAACCTGCGCCGCGCGCAGCGACTGGTCAAGCAGTTCTGCGCCGACCAGCAGGTTTCCTATCTCGAGACCGGTTTGATCTCGTCGTACGCCCAGGCGCTCCGGCACCTCGACACGATCGGCCGGGTGGCCGCGCCCGCCGGTTAGCCGCCGGTGCCGCTCCACCGGTCGGCCATGGGTGCTGTGATCACCGTTTCCGGTTGAACCTGTTGGCAAGCTCCCGGAGTTTGCGCTGAGTCTGCGGCTTGGCCAACTCCTGACGTCCCCGCTTGACCATACGCTGCCCTCCAGGGCCCGCCAGGAAGGTCTTGATCCGCTGCGCCACTGATGTCATTTCTTGCCTCTTCTGTCGTCGTGTGTCGTCGATACATGTCCCGGACAGGGGCGTCCGGATGATCGAACGCTGGCTCGGGGCGGCGCCGTGTCGGCCGGTGGCCGGGGACCCGGTGTCGGGCTGACGGCGTTATCCGCGGTCGATCCGCTCATTCATGTCGGTAAGCATTCCTAGGGTGCGCCGCAGGTTGCCTGTGGCGGCGGCGCCGTTCATCGCTGTCTCCGCGCCGGTCGCTGTGGCGTTTGCCGGCACGACGAGCAGGTCGAAGCGGTCTCGGCCGAACTCGCAGATCAGGGTCAGCAGACCGGCCGGTTGGGAGGTGTACCAGCCCAGCCGGACGGTTCGGCCGTTGACGGTGATCTGAGGCTGGTGTGGCAGGTCCCATTGGCCGACGTTCAACAGCACGTGACTGATGGGACCGTGCCGACTGTCCAGCGTCGCGATCAGCGCGGGAAGTTCCGCGCCGGCGTCGCTGGACCGCGGCCACCATCCTCCATCGAGCAGCGTGGTGCGTGAGGATGTCGGCTCCAGTGTCAGTCGCGGCGACGGTGATGCGTTCACGGGCGGAAATGCGGTGATGGACACGGTCGTGGTTCCTTCCCGGTCAGTAGGCCCAGACTTGCCGGACACCTACGCGAATGTCATAGGCAGGGCCGGCTCGGCGGCTCTGGCGGAACCGGCTTACCGATCTCGGCTATCCGCGGATCAGCGGCGGCGGGAGAGCCGCCGCAATTGAGCGATGCGCGCTGTAGCGAAAGCCGCGGTGGCGATCCCGAAGCCGGTTGCGGCGATCGTCAGGGCCAGCGCCAAGGGCACGCTGCCGTGCATCCACAGGAAGGTCACTTCAACCTTGCGGGTGTTCTGCAGCATGAAAACGATGAGAACCACCAGCAACAGGGTGGCTGTGCAAATAGCGGTCCAGGTGGCTCCGATCCTGGTGGAGGGCACCTGAAGTTGCGACGGCTGCCGTGACGGGGATGCGCCTTGAGCATCTGTCGACCGGTCGGCCGGGTCTGCGGCACCGATGGCGCCTGGAGTGGTGGGAGAACGCGGAGCGGACATGACATCCCCTGAATGGAGCCGGTGTGGCGCACCTCAGGTGGGATGCCGTCGATTCCGGGATGTCCCAACCGTACTCCTGTTCGGCCTGCCGAAACGAGTTCGTGGCCGACCGATATCACCAGGGCGGCAGCTACTCCCACGCTGTCCGGGAGCCAGAGCGGCGGTGTCGCCAGATCGGCTCAGGTACGTTCTCGCCGGCGTACCGGCCGGTCGGGCAGGAGTCCTTCCTCGTGATCGAGTTCGCGTTCCAGCACCCGCAGCCCCACATCGGGCAGCCGACCGGCATCGCGCCACCGCAGCAGCTCCTCCCGCTGAGCATCGATCGCCACCCGGCGGACATGGAGGGCCGCCTCGTACCCCGGCGACACCGGCAGACACGTCGAGTCACTTTCCCGCAGCAGGGTGAGCCGGCCCTGGTAACGGGTCATCCGAGTGCCGAGTTGCCCGCGCATCGTCTCGATCACATGGGCGTGGATGTCATCGTGCTCCTGTGTCTCCAACTCGTCGAGCGCGGCGAGAGCGGCCTGCACAGAGGCCGAACGCGCCTCGTTGCGAAGGCGGGCCTGGTCTTTCTCGCCGGCGTGGAGCCCGAGTGCCCGGACAATCGGCGCGAAGGTGAGTCCTTGACCGACCAGGGTGACGAATACGACAACGAAGGTGCAGAACACCAACAGGTCACGAGCGGGGAAGGGCACGCCGCCGTCGGTGACCAGCGGAATGGTGGAGATCGCCGCAAGGCTGATCACTCCGCGGGTTCCCGACCAGCTCAGAGCGACGACCTCACGGCGGGTCAGTCGCTGGTCGCGCCGTCGGTCAGCCGGCGACAGCCTCGTACCGTCCGCGTCGTCACCGGTGTCCCGGTCCGACCGGTCACCGCCCAGCCAGGTGTGCAGTGAGCGCGGCATCGACTGGGTGAGGACCAGCCACACCGGTCGCAGCACGAGGACGATACCGAGGCTGATCGTGACGGCGATGACGATGGTGGTGGTGTCGTACCGCGTCAGCCCCTGTACGACGTCGGGCAGTTGCTGGCCGATCAGCAGGAACACGCATCCTTCGAGTAGGAAGTCGACCAGCCGCCACACCGCGCTGGTCTGTAGTCGGCCCGCGCCCGAGGCCGACCGAGGCGAGTGATGCCCGACGACGAGCCCGGCGATGACCACCGCCAGCACGCCGGACACGTGAACGTTCTCCCCGATCAGGTAGGCGCCGAACGGGGTGGCCAGCGAGACCGCGTTGGCCATCATCGGATCGCTGGCCAGCGGCCGGGACAGAAGACGGACGGCGAAGGCGACCAGCACGCCCACGGCCACCCCGCCGGCCGCCGCGATCAGGAACCGGCCCAGTGCGGACGGCAACGAGAAGTCGTCACCCGTGGCCGCGGCGACGGCGACGCTCAGGATGGTGAGGGCGGTCGCGTCGTTGAGCAGCCCCTCACCCTGAATCAGCGTGACGATTTTCGGGGGCAGCCCTACCCGCCGCCCGACCGCCAGGGCGGCCACCGGGTCCGGCGGTGCCACCGCCGCACCGATCGCGATACCGGCGGCCAGGGTCGCGCCGGTGACGAACCAAGCGAAGCAGAAGCCGATCGCCAGCGCCGTCAGCAGAACCAGGATCACCGACAGGCTCATCACCGTACGCAGGTTGCGGCGGATCCCGTGCAGGGACGAGTCCAGGGCCGCGCTGTACAGCAGCGGTGGCAACAGCAGCGTCAGCACGATGTCCGGGTCCAGCGACATATTGGGCCCCGGCAGCAACGCGTAGCCGACACCGATGATCGGCAGCAGCGCCGCCGCGGGCAACCCGGTCCGATTGGCGATCCACCGCACCACCACGACCACTGCGACCGCGGCCAGGACGAACACCAGGGACGATTCGACGCTCACCGTCCCATCCTCCCGGATCACCCGCCGCCGCCCCGGAAGAATGGGTGCGAGGTCAGCGTGGACGGCCCGTGTCCGAGCGTGCACAGCCCGCGCTGCGGAGGCTTGTCGTGCTGGTTGCTGTCGTCGCCTCGATCCGTGTCGGATCGCCGCCCATCCGACGCAACGTGGCGAGGGCTTCCCTGACGTTTTCAGCGCCTATGGTTAGGAAACCTTCCAACTAGACTGATCGGCATGCGTCGATGGGCTGACCCCCTGCCGCGACATGACCTCGAGGTGCCCGACCCCGAGGTCCTCCCGTTCGCCATCGGCACGTTCGACCGGATCGGCCCGCTCGCGCACGCCGACTTCGCGCACCGGCACACGTTCTACGAGATCGACTTCGTCACCGGTGGCCACGGGGCCCATGTGGTGGACCTCGCCGAGCGGGCGCTGTGCCCGCCGCACCTCTGCTTCGTCACCCCGGGCCAGATCCACTACTGGCGGGCTTCCGGGCTGCGAGGCCACGTCGTCCTCTGCACCGACGACTTCCTGCTCGCCCACCCCGGCGACCGGGAGGCGCTGCACCTGCTCGCCGCCCTGCCGTGGCGGCGGTTGGATCCGGCGGAGGCCGGGCGCATCCGGTGGCTGATCCGGCAGATGGAGCGGGAGCGTCACGCCCGGGAGGCCGGCTTCGCGACGGCCCTGCAGTCGTACCTGCACCTGCTGATCGTCGAGGCCGGCCGCCTGCACCGGGGCCGGCCGCCGGGCGGCGGGGAGCCGGCCGCCAGTCTGGTCCGGCGGTTCCGGGAGTTGCTCGCCGACGAGGATTTCGGCGAGTGGACGGTCGCCGCCTACGCCGCCCGGCTCGGGGTCTCGGCGAGCGCTCTGAACGAGACGGTCCGGCAGGCCATGGGCGCCACGCCCGGTCAGGTGATCCGCCGGCTGCGCACGCTGGAGGCGAAGCGGCTGCTGGCGGGCGCGGAGCTCTCCGTCACCCAGGTGGCGCGGCGGCTCGGCTTCGCCGATCCGGCCTACTTCTGCCGCTTCTTCCGGCGGGAGACGGGGCGCACGCCGGGTGGTTTCCGCGATGGCGTACGCGAAAAGCACCAGCATCCCGGCGTCTAGTCCATCGCCGTAGATCAATGGCGTTCGTAGTGTCGAGCCGATCCCATCCAGCGTGGACCAGAGGAGATCTGACATGCCCGAACCGTCAGGCATCAGCCGCAAGAGTCTGCTGAAGGCGGCGGCGCTCGCCGTCCCGGCACCGCTGCTGATGGCCGGTGCCGCCCGCGCGATGACCGGCGACCGGCTGGAACCGACCCCGTTCTGCGACGACGGCGACGATCCCACGCCGCCGCAGATCGAAGGCCCCTACTTCAAGCCGTCGTCACCGCAGCGCGGCTCGCTGCTCGAGCCCGGCATGGCCGGCACCCGCCTGACCGTCACCGGGTACGTCTTCGGTACCGGCTGCCAGCCCCTGGGCAACGTCCTGCTGGATTTCTGGCAGGCCGACGACAACGGGGCGTACGACAACGCGGGCTTCCGCCTGCGCGGCCACCAGTACACCAACGCGCAGGGTGCCTTCACCCTGACCACCATCGTGCCCGGGCTCTACCCCGGACGCACCCGGCACATCCACGTCAAGGCGCAGGCGCCGAACCGCCCGGTGCTCACCACGCAGCTGTACTTCCCGAACGAGCCGCGGAACACCACCGACACGCTGTTCGACCCGCGCCTGCTCATGACGGTACGCCCGGTCGGCAGCGCCAAGGAGGCGTCCTTCGACTTCGTCCTGAGTGTCGCGCCGTCGCCCGGAACGCCGTCGCCGAGCGGGTCGAGCCGGCCGCCGCAGCCGGGCGGCACCTGGGCGCCGGACATCGCGTACGCGATCGGCGCGCAGGTCACCTACGCCGGCGTGACGTACCGCTGCCTGCAGGGGCACACCTCGATGGCCGGCTGGGAGCCGCCGAACGTGCCGGCCCTGTGGCAGCGCGTCTGAGAGTCCCGAACGTCCCCGTGGGTGCATGGCCCGCGGGGACGTTTTCGTTCGGTGCGCCCGCCGTTTACAGCTTGTCCGGAAGCGCTTACGGTGATCGCAATCGATCAAGATCACACGGGGGATCGTTCCATGTCGAGCGCGCACCGGCGTTCCAAAAGAGTGGCTTGTCAAGCTTCACCCATCTTGTGACGCCCGAAGAGCAGCCGTCCGGCGGATGACCGCCTGAAACTCCTCCTCGCCGACCCCGGCGCCACAGCGGTGTGGGCAGCCGTGGGTGACCCCTGCGCGGGAACCCCCCCCGTTCATACCCCTGGGAGAAGTCCACTATGAGTCGTGCACGTCCTCCGTCGGGCGTACCCGCACGGAGACCCGCCCGCCGGCGTTGGCAGGCGCGGATCGCCGTCGTCGCGCTGGGCCTGCTGGTCCTGCCGACGATGGCGATCCAGCCGGCGAATGCCGCGAAGCCCCGTCCGGTGCCGCTGACCCCGCAGGTGGAGAAGCTGGACAAGGTCGGTGGCGAGGCCGCGGGACTGCCCCGCGAGCGGGTCGTCCCGCCGTCCGCGAAGCTGCCCGCGCCGGTGTGGCCGGCGGCCGACGCGCCCGTTCCGGTCCGCTGGGCGAAGGCACCGCAGGGCGCGGGCGCACGCACCCTGGCACCGGATGCCGCCGGGACGGCGGCGACCGGTGCGGTGAGCGCGAAGGTCGTCGACCGCGCCCGGCTGCCGCAGCGGTGGCGTGCCGGGATGGTCACCCGGGTGACCGGACCGGCCGCCGGTACCGCGTCGCTGAGCCTGGACTACTCCTCCTTCCGGTACGCGTACGGCGCCGACTGGTCGTCGCGGCTGCGCGCCTGGCGTATCCCCGAGTGCGCCCTGACCACGCCGGACCAGGCCGGTTGTGCGGCCACGCCGCTGGCGTCACGCAACGACCCGGCGCAGCAGAAGGTGACAGCGGAGGTGCCGGTCTCCGCCACGGCGAGCACCCTGGTGGCGCTGGCGGCCGAGCCCTCCGGCGACTCCGGTGACTTCACCGCCACCTCGCTGGCCTCCTCCTCCACCTGGTCGGCGGGCGGCTCGACCGGCGACTTCACCTGGAGCTATCCGGTACGCACGCCGCCCGGCATCGGCGGCACCCCGCCGTCGATCTCCCTCGGCTACTCCTCGGGCAGCGTGGACGGGCGCTCGTCGGCCTCGAACAACCAGCCGTCCTGGATCGGTGAGGGCTTCGGCTACTCGCCCGGGTTCATCGAGCGGTCCTACGTGTCGTGCAACGACGACAAGGCCGGTGACGACAACAACCCCACCTACAGCGGTGACCTGTGCTGGCGGTCCAGCAACGCGACGATGTCGCTGGGCAGCACCAGTACGGAGCTGATCTACGAGTCGGGCAAGGGCTGGCACGGCCGTGCCGAGGACGGTTCGAAGGTCGAGCAGCTGACCGGCACGAGCAACGACGACGACAACGGCGAGTACTGGAAGATCACCACGACCGACGGCACCCAGTACTTCTTCGGCCTCAACAAGCTGCCGGGGGAGACCTCCACGACCAACTCGGCGTGGACGGTGCCGGTCTACGGCAACCACGCGGGCGAGCCGGGGCACGCCGACACGTTCGCCGGGTCGCGGCTGACCCAGGCGTGGCGGTGGAACCTGGACTACTCGATCGACGTGCACGGCAACACCACGTCGTACTGGTACGACACGGAGACCAACCAGTACGCGGCGGAGGGCACCAAGTCCAAGAACGTGTCGTACGTGCGGGGCGGCAACCTGGCCCGCATCGACTACGGCACCTGGGACCGGAGCAGCACCGACCGGTCGGTCGCCGCGCTGGCACAGGTGAACTTCACGACCGCGGACCGGTGCCTGTCGGACTGCTCGACCCACGACGGCGCGCACTGGCCGGACACCCCGTGGGACCAGGAGTGCAAGGCCGGCGCGACGTCGTGTGAGGGCTTCTCGCCGACGTTCTGGACCACCAAGCGGCTGGCGAAGATCACCACCCGGATCTGGGACACCACGAAGGCGACGCCGGCGTGGCAGGACGTCGACTCGTACACCCTGACGCACACGTTCCCGTCGCCGGGCGACGGGCAACGGCCGGGCCTGTGGCTGGACTCCATCGTGCACGCCGGTCTGGTGGGCGGCACGGTGGCCACCCCGCCGGTGTCGTTCGACCCGGTGGCGATGCCGAACCGGGTGCTGACCAAGACGAACACCACCAACAACTGGCAGCGGATGGCCGCCATCCACACCGAGACCGGTGCCGTCATCCAGGTGACGTACTCGCTGCCGGAGTGTTCCAGCGGGAACCTGCCTGACTCGCCGCAGAACAACACCAAGCTGTGCTACCCCGTGGTCGGCCCGGACCCCTACTCCACCGACGGCGGCAGCATCACCGAGTGGTGGCACAAGTACGTGGTGCGGCAGGTGACCGAGACCGATGTGCAGTTGCAGGACGGGCACCAGGCGCCGGTGAAGAACACCTATTACACGTACGAGGGTGCGCCGGCCTGGCATTACGCCGATGACGACGGGTTGAGCAAGCCGAAGTACAAGACGTGGAACCAGTTCCGTGGGTTCGCCAGTGTGCTGACCCAGGTCGGTGACAGCGACAAGACGCTGAAGAAGACCACCTACCTGCGGGGCATGCACGGTGACAAGCTGGCGCCGTCGGGTGGTACCCGCAGCGTGACCGTGCCGGCGTCGCTGGGCTCGGAGACGGTGTACGACGAGGACGAGTTCGCCGGCATGATCCGGGAGGAGGTGGTCTACAACGGGACCACCGACAAGCCGGTGTCCAAGACGGTGAACGTGCCGTGGCGTTCGCCGGCGCTGGCCTCGCGCACCATCAACGGCGACACCGCCGAGGCCCGGTACACCGGGATCAAGACCACCTACACCGGTACGGCGCTCGGCGTCGACGGGGCGCGGGGCTGGCGGGTCACCAGCCAGGTCAGCACCTTCGACGACACCTACGGCACGGTGCAGACCCTGCAGGACAGCGGCGACCTGGCCAAGTCCGGTGACGAGAAGTGCACCACCACCGTCTACCACCGCAACACCGCCAAGAACCTGGTTAAGCTGGCCGGCCGGGTCACCGTCACCACCCTGGTGTGCGGCACCGCGCCGTCGAGCCCGGACCACCTGGTCTCCGACACGCAGTACTTCTACGACAAGGCGACCAGCGCGAGCACCGCGCCGGTACGGGGTGACGTCACCCGCACCGACGTACTCAAGGACTGGGTGGCCGGGTCCGGTACCACGTGGCTGACCTCGACGCAGGCGAGCTTCGACGACTTCGGCCGCACCATCGGGTCCTCGGACACCCGGGGCAACACCACCTCCACCGAGTTCAGCCCGGCCAACTCGCTGATCACCAGCCGGGTCGACAAGAACGCGCTGGGCTGGGCGACCACCACCGTGGTCAACCCGGCGTGGGGCAGCACCGCCAAGGTCACCGACATGAACGGCCGGGTCAGCGAGGGCGACTACGACGCGCTGGGCCGGACCACGAACGTGTGGAACGTCCGGTGGAGCCGGGCCGACCACCCGACGCAGCCCGCCCTGCGCTTCACCTACTACTACAGCCAGAACCGCAGCGGATATCCGTACGTCAAGACCGAGGCGCTGAACGCGGGCGGCGGGATCGACGTCAGCTACGAGATCTTCGACGGTCTGCTGCGGTCGCGGCAGACGCAGAAGGCCGCGGTCGGCGGTGGCCGGGTGGTCACCGACAAGCTGTACGACGCGCACGGCCGGGTGGCGATGGAGTACGCCGCGCACGCCGAGCCGGGCGATCCGTCGGGCACCCTGTGGTGGGAGCCGGAGTGGTCGGTGCCGGCGCAGACGGTGAACGTCTACGACCGGGCGGACCGGGTCACCGACGCGATCTTCCGGTCCGGTGACGGCGTGACCAACATGGTGGAGAAGTGGCGCACCAGGACCAGCTACGAGGGTGACCGGACCACGGTGATCCCGCCGGCCGGGGGCACGCCGCAGACCACCGTTTCCGACGCCAAGGGCCGTACCGTCGAGCTGCGGCAATACACCGCGGCGTCCGGCACGGCCGGGGCATTCGACACCATGAAGTACGTGTACGACAGCCGGGACCGGTTGAGCACGGTCACCGATTCGTCGAACAACCAGTGGAAGTACACGTACGACATCCGGGGCCGCAAGATCGAGGTCCGTGACCCGGACAAGGGCGTCACGAAGTCCTGGTACAACGACAGCGACGACCTGATCAAGACGACCGACGCCCGGGACGAGACGCTCGCGTACGCGTACGACATCCTGGGTCGCAAGACCGCCCTCTACGACGACGCGGTGGCCGACGCGAACAAGCGGGCCGAGTGGAAGTACGACAAGCTGTACACCGGCGTCACGGTCAAGGGCCAGCTGACCGAGAAGATCCGGTACGACAACGGCAACGCGTACAAGTGGCAGGCCCGCGGCTTCACCGGCGACTACAAGGTCTCCGGGGAGCAGTGGGTGATCCCGGCGGCGGAGACCGGGCTGGCCGGCACGTACATCTACGGGCACTCCTACTCGCCGTTCGACGGCTCGGAGACCAGCGTCAGCTACCCGTCGGCCGGTGGGATCGTCGACGAGCAGGTGACCACCGCGTACGACAAGACGTCCGGCCTGGCCACCTCGCTGACCTCGGCGTGGTCGGCGGTGGGCAGCTACGTGGCCGGTCAGGCGTACAGCGCGTACGGCGAGCCGACGGTGACCACCATGAAGATCGCCGGTGGGGTGTACACCCAGCAGGCGATCGCCTACGAGCTGGACACCCGGCGGACGCAGCAGATCAAGGTCAAGCCGGAGACCGCCACCGGTACCGTCGCCGAGCGCGGCTACACCTGGGACCCGGCCGGGAACCTGACCTCGATCGCCGACGCGCCGCAGGTCGGGCCGGCCGACACGCAGTGCTTCGGGTACGACGCGCTGCGCCGGCTGACCTCGGCGTGGACGCCGAAGGCCGGCGTGACCTGCGGCAGCACGCCGTCGGTTGCCGACCTGGGCGGGGCGGCGCCGTACTGGCTGGAGTGGTCGTTCGACAGCCTCGGCAACCGCACCCGGGAGGTGTCGCACTCCAGCGTGGGTGACACCGTGCGGGACTACACGATCCCGCCGTCCGGCACCGACGCGGTACGCCCGCACGCGGTGACCGCGATGAAGACGACCGGGCCGGCCGGCACCAGCACGATCAACTACGACTACGACAACACCGGCAACATGAAGGCCCGCGGTGCTCAGGCGCTGACCTGGGACGCCGAGGGCAAGCTGGCGACCACTGCCGAGAACGGGCAGACCACCACCAGCCTGTACGACGCCGACGGCACCCGGCTGCTGCGCCGCGACGCCGGCGGCACCACCCTGTTCCTGCCGAACAACGAGGTACGCAAGAGCGCCGCCGGGATCAGCGGCACGCGGTACTACACCTTCAACGGCAAGACCGTCGCCTCACGTACCAACGTGGCGCAGAGCCTGACCTGGCTCTTCGACGACCACCAGGGCACCCAGCAGGTGGCCGTCAACGCGTACACCCAGAAGGTCGACATCCGCCGGCAGACGCCGTACGGCGAGGCGCGGGGCACCAACCCGGCCTGGCCGAACGCCAAGGGCTTCGTCGGCGGCGACAACGATCCCACCGGCCTGGTCCACATCGGCGCCCGCGAGTACGACCCGGCCCTCGGCCGGTTCATCTCGGTCGACCCGGTGCAGGACCTCAACGATCCGCAGCAGTGGAACGGGTACGCGTACGCCCACAACAACCCGACCACCTCGGCCGACCCGACCGGTCTGTGGGACAACCCGTGGGCCATCATCGGGGCGATCATCATCGGGGTCGGTGCGGCCCTCGGGGCTGCTGCCGGTTCCACCGGTGGGTCGGGCTCCGGCTCCGGGTCCGGCTCGGGTTCCGGCTCGGGTTCCGGCTCCGGCTCGGGTGGCAAGGGTGGCGGCGGATCCGGCGGCGGGATAGCCGGCTTCGTGGTCAACAAGTTCGCCAACATGATGAAACAGAGCGTCAACTGCTTCATGGGTATCTGCGGCCCGGTGGGCGATTACGTCTCCGGCGAGGTGAACGGCGTCCAGCAGCGGCTCCAGGACGCCTGGGACGGTGCGCAGAACTGGGTGGACCAGAACGTCTTCAAGCCGGCGCAGGACGCCCTCACGTGGGCGAACACCAAGATCAACAGCCTGGAGTCGAAGATGTTCGGGCTGGGTATCGCCGGTGTGGTCATCGCGATGGGCGGATCCTGCGATCGGAAGCACGGGATGACCGTCTGCAAGGAGAACTCCTTGTTCTCCGGAGTCCGCAAGCTGGTCCAGAACAACAAGTGGGCGCAGGATCACCTCGGCGTGCCCTCGTACGACGACGCTCCGGGCGGCATCTTCGGCATGAACGGCGGCACCACCTACGGCGGCACGTTCGTGGGCACCACCGAGACCGACTGGGACGACCCGCAGCTCTGGGTGCACGAGAAATGGCACCGTGATCACCAGTGGGAGAAGTACGGCCTCAGGTTCGGCTACATGTACCTGAAGGAGGAGTTCACCCGGGACAAGGGCCCGAACTCCTGCAACCGGTACGAGGTCGAGGCGGAGAAGCACAGCGTCGAGGGCAACCAGACGTACACGGGTACCAACGGCGGTGGCGGCTACAACTGCACCGGATCGATGTAGTGGAATACCCGCGCGGGCGGCGCCGGCCGAGATGCCGGCGCCGCCCGCGCGGCACCGAGTACGGATGACGGCAAGGCATGGAAGGCGAGCAGTGGCACACATCGGATCGACCCCGCGGCGAGTACCTGGTGTGGTGACGGTGCTCGCCGTCCTCGCTCTGCTCGCCGGTTGTATCGCGGCGCCGACCGAGCCGGTGCGGCACTACCGGCTCGGCATCGCGAAGATCGGCGAGACGTACCACGTATTCGTCCCGCAATGCCCCGGCGAGAAGGTGGCCGACCTGCAGGCCGGCGACGAACAGACGTGGTGGCGCGCGGCGGGACCGCGATCGGTCACCGGACCGGGGGAGTTCCTGACCCTGGGCGTGGACGACCCGTTCGCGGAGGTCGTCGTGCGGGCCGGCAGCAATCCGGCGCTGCCCACGCCGCCGGCGCGTCTGTCGGTGCGCGCCTTCTTCGTCGGCCTGAACGGCGAGACGAAGTCCCTGATCGAGAAGTTCGACACCGGCGCGGTGCCGGCCCAGCCGGCCGGCACGGATCCGCAGACGGCGCGATACGCGGTGCGCGGCGACGACGAACCCGTGACAGCCGACGAGATCCGCCGCAGTGCGGGCTGCCCCCTGGGCTCGTCACCGGGCACCGGACCGGTCCCCGGCCAGCAGCCGGCCTCGGCGATCGCCAAGGACGCCGCGGACCGGGTGAAGCGCTCGCTGCTGGATCCGGCCGGCGTCGCCGGTCTCGGGCCGTGGACGTTGTACTCGCCGTACACCGAGGACGTCGCCTCGCACGTCTGCCGGAACAGCACCGCCATGGGTGCTGTCAGCAGCGCGTACGGTCAGCAGCGGACCTGGCACGACAAGACGCGGAGCGCCGAGCAGTTCGCCGGGGCGTTCGGCGCGATCCCGGCGGCCGATGCCGTGGCCCAGGTGGACGCCGCTCTCACCTGCACCGGATACGACTACCTCTACGCGTACCGCGACATCCGCCGGATGCCCCTTCCGCGGCTGCCACGGGTGGACCGGCAGCTGATGTTCTGTGCGCTGCGCGACGGCTCGGCCCACGTCTGCACCGTGCTGCTGGCCCGGGGCGACATGCTCACCCGTCTGCTCACCGTGGGGAAGACCCGGCAGGCCGCCGTCGGCCTGGCCGAGGAGATCGCCCCGCAGGCGGCCGATCGGCTCGCGGCGGGGACCGCCTAGCCACGTGGACTGCCGACAATCCCCAAGTCAGGGGGAAGCCGGGGCAGCCGGAAGGCGACCTTCCAAATAGAGTGCTGTCGTTCGTTTCTTGATCGACTCCGCTGCGGGTCCGATCGGGTCACGGCATGCCACAGCTACTCGGGGAGTCCACATTGGCTATACATCCCATATCCAGAAAGCGGATACGCGTCGTGGCCTGCGCCGCGGCCGTGAGCACCTCGGCTCTGGTGCTGTCCGCGCCGGCCGCCGCCCAGGCCGCTCCGAAGGGACCGGCTGCCGCTCCGGCGTCCGCGCCCTCCGAGGCCTCGGCGGTTCAGGCGGCGAAGAAGTACGGCAAGCGGGTCGAGGTCATGTCCGCCCGGACCGAGTCCAGCCAGATCTTCGCGGAGCCGACCGGGCGCCTCGTCTACGAGGCCACGGCGGTCCCGCAGCGGGTCAAGAACGCCGACGGCAGCTGGTCCGACATCGACCTGAACCTGGCCAAGGGCTCGGACGGATCGCTCGCGCCGGCCACCTCGACCTCCGACGTGCGGTTCTCCACCGGGGGCCCCGGGCCGCTGGTCACGCTGGTCCAGAACGGCAAGAAGTTCACCCTCACCTGGCCGCTGGGTGCCCTGCCGGCACCGAGCGTCTCCGGTGACGCGGCCACCTACGCCGAGGTACGTCCGGGGGTGGACCTGGTGGTGCACGCCACCGCCACCGGCTTCAGCCACGTCGTGGTGGTCAAGAACGCCACCGCCGCGGCCGACCCGGCGATCCGCGACCTGCGGTTCGACCTGGGCGGCGACGCCACCGTCACCCGGCTGCCGGACGGCACGCTGCGCGCCGCGGCCGGCTCCGAGGTGCTGGCCACCGCGCCCGAGCCGCAGATGTGGGACTCCACGACGACCGCCCCGGCCCCGGTCGCGTCTCCGTCGGCGGCAGCGGCTCCGTCCGCACGGTCGGCGGCACCGGCGGCGGACACCCGCAGCAACACGCGCTCGAGCCACGCCGGGCCGGGTGACGCGGCCCGCACCGCGGACATGGCGACCGAGATCAAGGACCGGCGTCACCTGATCCTGCACCCGGACACCAAGCTGATCGGGCTGACCACGAAGTTCCCGGTCTACCTCGACCCGCTGTGGAGCACCGGCAAGACCCGGTGGGCGTACGCCACCAACAACAACAGCAACAACACCGACACCTCGGTCGCCCGGGTCGGGTCGGACCCGGACAGCGGCAAGATCTACCGGTCGTTCTTCGAGTTCCCCACCACCGCCATCAAGGGCAAGTTCGTGCGCACCGCGTACGTTCAAATGGTTGTCGACCACACCTGGTCGTGCACCAAGACGCCGACCACGATGTGGACGGGCGGGTCGATCACCACGCCGCGTACGCCGTGGAGCACCGCGCTCGGCACGTACCTCTGGGCGGCCAGCTCGAACGCGAACGAGGGCAGCGGCTGCAGCGACTCGCCGCAGCCGGACATGACTGTCAACTTCGGCAACGACAGCGGGACCACGGCGGTGAGCAACTGGCTCAACACCGCGGCGGGCAAGGGCTCGGCGTCGGTCACCGTCGGGTTCAGCGCCCGTGACTCGGACAAGACCTCGGAGAGCGACCAGACCCGCTGGAAGAAGTTCTTCCCGTCCAAGGCGAAGCTGATCGCCGACGTGGACGCGAAGCCGGGTCAGCCGACCAGCCTCCAGGTCAGCGGCACCGCGTGCAACTCGACGCTGACCATCGGCACCACCACGCCGTACTTCGCGGCGGTCCTGCCGGACGCGGACGGCACGACGCAGACGCTGAAGGCCACCTGGGAGCTCTACAAGGCGCCGGTGGGCCAGGCGTTCACCGCGATCACCGCTCCGGCGCAGACCTCGACGGGTGGTGGCAAACAGACCCAGAGCGCCAAGACGTCGGCGCTGACCAACGGACTCCGGTACGCCTTCCGGGTCTACTCGACAGATCAGGCGCCCTACAACGTCAAGAGCCCGGTCTCGGAGTACTGCTTCTTCTGGGTCGACACCTCGGTGCCGAACGTCTCGATCACCCGGGTCACGCCGGACGCCGACCTGCTGCCCGGCAAGCCGGTCAAGTTCACCCTGTCCTCCACCTCGACGAATGTGAAGGGCTTCAACTACGGCTGGACCGAGGCGGCCACCTCGTCGGTGGTGCCGACCACCGCTAACGGCGTCACCTCGGCGACGGTCACGCTGAGCATCCCGAAGTACGGCACCAACATCCTGTACGTCCAGGCCGTCAACACCGCCGGATCCAAGGGGTACGGCTCCGCCGACTTCACCGCGCTGCGCCCGTCCCCGTCGGTGGCCCGCTGGCCGCTGGAGATCGGCGGCCCGGTCGACGCGACCAGCGCCGTCATCGACCAGCAGCCCAGCCTGGCCGGCGACAACCAGCTCACCCTGAGCGGTACCACCTGGGCCGACAAGGGCCGGGTGATCGGCGCGCAGAACCTCGCCTTCAACGGCTCCGGGGTGGTCACCACGCCGAAGTTCCTGGACACCACGTCGAGTTTCTCGGTGGGCGCCTGGGTCCGGCTGGAGAACGTGACCAACTACCAGACCTTCATCTCCGAGGACGGCACCGGCACGGCGAACTTCCAGCTGCAGTTCCGGCCGGACGACACGAACGGGGACGGCGCCGCGGACAAGTCGTGGTGCTTCGGCCTGCGGCCGACGGACACCTCGGCGACCACCGCCTTCAACTTGGCGTGCTCCACCAACACCGCGGTGCTGAACCGGTGGACGCATGTGGCAGGCGTCTACGACGCGGCGACCAAGAAGGTGAGCGTCTGGGTGGACGGCGTGATGCGAGCCGAGGCCGCCGCACCGGCGACGGCGTGGCAGTCGACCGGCCCGCTGCGCATCGGTAACCGCAAGTACTCCACCACCCAGTACGTCGACGCGCTCTACGGCAGCGTGGCCGACGTGCAGGTCTTCAACCGGGCCCTGGTCGCGAACGACTTCAGCGGCAAGATGGCCTCGGAGCCGGACTCCGGTGGCTTCGACGAGCCGGGGATCGTGGCGCCGACCCGGGTCGGCAAGTGGGACTTCGAGAGCGCCAACCCCTGTTACGAGGCGGCCAACGAGACCGGGCTCTGCGACGCGCCGGACGCGGGCAGCGGCTGGAACCAGCGGATCAACCTCACCCCCGGCTCGTACGTCGGTCCCGGTAACCAGAGCACCGGCCTGAGCCTGGACGACCAGCACTGGATCGACGACCCGTCCGACCCGCACTACCACCAGGCCACCCGTGAGTATGGCGTGGTCCAGCGCAACACGGCCCCGGCCGGCACCACGGAGAACTGGAAGGACACCCCGGTGCTGCGCACCGACCAGTCGTTCAGCGTCTCGGTGTGGGTGCAGCCGGCCAAGCTGGAGAACACCATGACGGCGATCTCCCAGCGGGGCACCTACCAGGCGCCGTTCTACCTGCAGACGCGCAAGTCGACGGTGGACGGCGTGACCGGCATGCGGTTCGAGGTCATGACGGTCAGCGCCGACCAGACCGAGAACGAGGTCTACAACCACCTGATCGCTCCGCGGGTGCTCACCGAGGACGACACCAACGACTGGTTCAACCTCGTCTTCGTCTACAACGCGGCCAGCTCCAACCAGCTGCGGCTCTACGTGAACGGCAACCTGGAGGGCACCGCGCCCGGCGTGCTGTGGAACGCTGCCGGGTCGATGACGGTCGGCGGCGCCTGGTGGTCCGGGGACCCGACCACCGGCGCGATGTGCGACCAGTGGTACGGCGGCATCGACGACCTGGAGATCTTCCAGGGTGCGCTGACCAGCGGCGGCGTGCAGGCGCTCGCCGCCGAAGAGGGCGAGCACACGCCGCCGGCCGCGGCGTGGAGCCTCGGCGACGGGTCGGGCACCACCGCCGCGGACACCAGCCCGTCGGCGGCGAACCCGGCGACGCTGACGAACGTGAGCTGGGGAGCCGGCCGGCTGCCCGGTACGCAGGCCGCCACGTTCAACGGGTCGAGCAGCTACGCGACCTCGCCGTACCACCTGAACACCAGCGACAGCTTCACGGTGTCGGCGTGGGCGCGGCTGACCGCCAAGGGTGCCGACCGCACCATCGTCACCCAGGACGCCAGCGGGTACAGCTCGCTGTATCTGCAGTACCAGGCGTCCAGTGACCGGTGGATCGCGCAGATGCCGTCCGCGACCTCCGGAAGCGTGACGTGGTCGACGGCGAAGTCGACGAAAGCGCCGGTGCTCGGCAAGTGGACCCATGTGGCGGCGGTGTTCAACGACCACTTGAAGACGCTGACGCTGTACATCAACGGCGTGGCGCAGTCCACCGTCTCGAACGTCAACTCGTTCTACGACCCGAACGGGGCGACCTGGATCGGCCGCAGTGGCACCACCTGGTTCCAGGGCGACCTGGCCGACGTGGCCATGTGGGACCGCCCGGTCACCGCGGGCGAGATCGGTGAGCTGGCGGCGCCGACCGAGGTCGCGTACTGGGCGTTGGACGAGACGACCGGCACTGTCACGGTGGACGGCTCCCCGCGGCAGGCTGCCGGCACGGTGCTGGGCGGCGTCACCCACACGACGCCGGGCTACCGGGCGAGCGACCCGGGCGCGTACAACTTCAACGGCACCGACGCGGTGGTGACGGCGGGCAAGCCGTTGGTGCGCACCGATCAGTCGTTCACCGTGGCGGCCTGGGTGCGGGTGACCAGCAACGCCCACTTCTCCACGGCGATCAGCCAGGACGGGGCCCACTCGACCGGGTTCCAGCTGCAGTGGGGCGGCAACTGCAAGTGTTGGGAGTTCGCCATGCCGAACTCGGACGCGGTCAATCCCGGTCAGGTCTCGGTGCTGGCGCCGGGCACCGCGCCGCTGAACACCTGGACGCATCTGGCCGGTGTCTACGACGCGGCGACCGCTACCGCGACGCTGTACGTCAACGGGGAGGCGGTGGCCACTCAGGCGGCCCCGGCCGCGCCGTGGAACGCGACAGGCCCGCTCACGGTGGGTAAGACCAAGTGGAACGACGTCGACAGCGACTGGTTCGCCGGCGACATCGACGACGTCCATATCTACCAGGGCGCCCTCTCCAAGGCGAGCATCGTCGCGCTGGCGGATCCGACCGTCTGACGGTAAGCCGGACCCGCCGGTGCCGATCACCCAGTGTGATCGGCACCGGCGGGTCTCTTTATTTACTGATTCGCACTCATGCATTTACTTCCCGATCGAGTGGATCTAGCATCGCAGCGATTGATCGCGGCTGCGCGGGGGAGTGCATGATGGTCGGCCACGAACGGCGGGCGCGGTATGCCCATTTCGGGTCCATCTTGGATGGTCGGTTTCCGCGCGGCGGGTTCGTGATCGGGCGTCTGGCTCGGGCGTCGCGGTCGCGGTGGTCGTTGGCGGTGGTGGCGGCCGCGGCGGTGACGGCGTCGATGATGTCGGTTCCCGCGCTGGCCGCGGAGAGGCCCGCGCCGTTGAAGGCGCAGGCCGAGAAGCTCGATCACGACGGCGGTGAGGTGGCCGGCCGTGGCTGGGCGGAGCATCCGGGTAAGCAGGTGGACCTGCCGGCTCCGGTGTGGCCGGCGGCGGGGTCGGCCGTACGCGTGACGCCGAAGGCGGGTCTGGCCCGCAGCGCGGCCGTGGCCTCGGGGATGACCGCGGCGGTGGTCGATCGCGGTGCGGTGCCGGCGCGCTGGCGGCGGGGCGTGGTGGTCAAGGTGTCGGCGCAGGCCGCGGGCACGGCCAGGGTGGCGATGAACTACGACAAGTTCCGGTACGCCTATGGCGGGAACTGGTCGTCGCGGCTGCGGTGGTGGCGGCTGCCGGATTGTGCGCTGAGCACACCTGACAGGGCGGGTTGTTCGCCGACCCTGCTGCCGTCGGGCAACGATGTGAGCAGCACGACGGTGACCGGTGAGGTGCCGGTGGCGGCGGCGAGGACGGCGATGGTCGCGCTGGCGGCGGCGCCGTCGGGTGACTCGGGGGATTTCGGTGCCACGCCGCTGTCGTCGTCGTCGACCTGGTCGGCCGGTGGTGCTACCGGTGACTTCACTTGGTCGTACCCGATGCGCGCGCCGAATGGGAACAACGGCCCGCAGCCGGGTCTGTCGTTGTCGTATTCGTCGTCAAGTGTGGACGGCCGGTCGTCGGCCACGAACAACCAGCCGTCGTGGATCGGTGAGGGTTTCGAGTTCTCGCCGGGTTCGGTGGAGCGGCGTTACGTGTCGTGTGATGACGACAAGTCGGGGTCGCCGAACAATCCGGCGCATTCGTTCGAGCAGTGCTGGCGGTCGAACAACGCGACGTTGTCGCTGGGTGGCAGCAGCACCGAGCTGATCTACGAGGCGGGTAAGGGCTGGCACGGCCGGTCGGAGAACGGTTCGAAGGTCGAGTTGCTGACCGGTGCGGATAACGGCGACGACAACGGTGAGTACTGGAAGGTCACCACCAACGACGGTATCCAGTACTTCTTCGGGCTGAACAAGCTGGCCGGGCAGAGCGATGCCACGAATTCGGCGTGGACCGCGCCGGTCTACGGCAACCACGAGGGCGAGCCGTGTCACAAGAGCGCGTTCGCCGACTCGGACTGCAAGCAGGCGTGGCGGTGGAACCTCGACTACGCGATCGACACGCACGGCAACACGATCTCGTACTGGTACGGCACCGAGTCGAACAAGTACGCGCAGGAGGGGTCGGCGTCCAAGACGGTGTCGTACATCCGGGGCGGTTATCTGAGCCGGATCGATTACGGCACCTGGGATCGGGGTGCCGGTGACCGGTCGGTGGCGGCGCTGGCGCAGGTGAACTTCGAGGTCGGTGACAGGTGTCTGGCCGACTGCTCGACGCATGACGGCGGCCACTGGCCGGACACGCCGTGGGATCAGGAGTGCAAGGCCGACGCGGCGACGTGTGACGAGTACTCGCCGACGTTCTGGACCACCAAGCGGCTGACGAAGATCAGTACTCGGGTGTACGACACGTCGAAGGCGGGCGGCGCGGGCTGGCAGGACGTCGACTCGTGGACGCTGGAGCACAGTTTTCCGTCGCCGGGTGACGGGCAGAAGGGTGGCCTGTGGCTCAAGTCGGTGACGCACACCGGCCTGGTCGGTGGCACCGCGGCGATGCCGGCGGTGACCTTCGACCCGGTCGCCAAGCCGAACCGGGTGCTGACCAAGACGAACACCACCAACAACTGGCTGCGGATGGCGGCCGTGCACACCGAGACCGGCGCGATCCTGCAGGTCAGTTACTCGCAGCCGGAGTGCTCGGCGGGCAACCTGCCGTCCTCGCCGCAGAACAACACCAAGCTGTGCTACCCGGTGATCGGCCCGGACCCGTACAGCACCTCGGGCGCGGACATCACCGAGTGGTGGCACAAGTACGTGGTCACCCAGATCACCGAGATGGACGTGCAGCTGGCCGACGGGCATCAGGCGCCGGCGAAGAACACCTATTACACGTACGAGGGTGACCCGGCCTGGCACTACGCCGACGACGACGGGCTGAGCAAGCCGAAGTACAAGACGTGGGACCAGTTCCGTGGCTACAAGACGGTGTCGACGCGGGTCGGTGACACGAACCAGACGCTGACCCGGACCACCTATTTCCGGGGCATGCACGGTGACAAGCTCGCGCCCTCCGGCGGCACCCGCAGCGTGACAGTGCCGGCGTCGCTGGGCTCGGAGACGGTGTACGACGAGGACCAGTTCGCCGGCATGGTCCGTGAGCAGGTCGTCTACAACGGTACCGAGGACAAGCCGGTCTCCAAGACGGTGAACGTGCCGTGGCTGTCGGCGCCGACCGCGTCGCGGACGATCAACGGGGACACGGCCACCGCCCGTTACGTGAACACCGCGAAGGTGTACACCGGTACGGCGCTGGGTGTGAACGGCTCGCGCGGCTGGCGGGTCAACAGCACCTCGACGACGTTCGACTCCTACGGCATGCCGGTCGCGGTGCAGGACAACGGTGACGACGCCAGGTCCGGTGACGAGAAGTGCACCACCACGACGTACAACCGGAACACCGCGAGCAACCTGCTGTCGCTGCCGAGCCGGGTGACCACCACGGCGCTGGCCTGCGGGGTCAAGCCGACCAGCCAGGACCAGATGGTCGACGACGCGGTGACCTTCTACGACGGCGCCACCAGCGCGAGCACCGCGCCGGTGCTGGGCGACCTGACCCGTACCGATCTGATGAAGGACTGGACGCCGGCCGGTGGCACGGTGTGGCTGACCAGCGGTCAGGCGACGTTCGACAAGTTCGGCCGGCAGGCGACCGAGACCGACGCCCGCGGGCTGACCGTCACCAGCACGTACACCCCGGCCGCCGGGCTGCTCACCCAGAAGACCGAGACCAGCGGCATGGGCTGGGTCACCACCACCAAGCTGAACCCGGCGTGGTCGTCGGTGGTGCAGATCTCGGATGTCAACAAGCGGATCACCGACGTCGCGTACGACCCGCTCGGGCGCACCACGAAGACCTGGGACGCCGGCTGGACCAAGGCGGACCACCCGTCCCAGCCGGTCGCGGCGTACACCTACCACTTCGACGCGAACCGCAGCAGCTACCCGTGGGTGAAGTCGACGACGCTGAACGCGGCGGGCGGCACCAACGACTCGTACACCATCTACGACGGGTTCCTGCGCTCGCGCCAGACCCAGCGGATCGCGGTGGGCGGCGGCCGGGTGGTCGCCGACACCCTGTACGACCAGTACGGTCAGGCGTACCTGGCGTTCGGCGCGCACGCCGAGCCGGGCAGCCCGTCCGGCACGCTGTGGTGGGAGCCGGAGTGGTCGGTGCCCACCCAGACGCTCACCGAGTACGACCGGGCCGGCCGGGCCACCGCCAGCGTGTTCCGTTCCGGTGACGGCGTCACCAACATCGTCGACAAGTGGCGGACCACCACCAGTTACGAGGGCGACCGGGTCACGGTGGTGCCGCCGGCCGGCAGCACGCCCAAGACCACGGTCAGCGACGTGCAGGGCCGCACCGTCGAGCTGTGGCAGTACAACACCGCGGCGGGTGTCGCCGGTGGGCACGACACGGTCAAGTACGGCTACGACGCGAAGAACCGGATGACCTCGGCGGCCGACGCGGCCGGCGACACCTGGACCTACAAGTACGACCTGCTCGGCCGCCAGATCGAGACCGTCGACCCGGACAAGGGCAAGACCACCTCGACCTACAACGACCTCGGTGACCTGCTCACCACCACCGACGCCCGCAACCAGGTGCTGGCCTACAGCTACGACTCGCTGGGCCGCCAGACCGGCGTCTACGACGGCAGCGTCGCCGACGCGAACAAGCGGGTCGAGCTCAAGTACGACAAGCTCGCCAACGGCCTGACGCTGAAGGGCCAGGTCACCGAGAAGACCCGGTACGAGACGGCGGCGGACGGCACCCGCCAGCCGTACACCTGGCGCGCCACCAACTTCACCCAGCGCAACCAGGTCAGCGGCGAGCAGTGGATCATCCCGGCGGCGGAGACCGGGCTGGGCGGAACGTATGTGTACAGCCACTCCTACTCGCCCTACACCGGCGCGCCGACCAGCCTGACCTATCCGGCCGCGTCCACGCTGCCCAGCGAGGGCGTCGAGACCGCGTACGACAAGACGACGGGCCTGCCGACCACCCTGACCTCGCTGTGGTCGACCGTCGGCACGTACGTGGCCGGGCAGGACTACAGCGCGTACGGCGAGCCGACCTCCACCATGCTCAAGATCACCGGTGGGGTGTACGCGCAGCAGACCCTCGCCTACGAGCTGGACACCCGCCGGGTGCACCAGGTGCGGGTCAAGCCGGAGACCGCCACCGGCACGGTGGCCGACCGTACCTACAGCTACGACGCGTCCGGCAACATCCAGCAGGTCACCGACGCCCCGCAGGTGGGCCAGACCGACATCCAGTGCTTCGTCTACGACTCGCTGATCCGGCTCACCTCGGCGTGGACGCCGAAGGCCGGCGTCGACTGCAAGACGACGGCGCCGTCGCTGGACAACCTGGGCGGACCCGCGCCGTACTGGATCGACTGGACCCTCGACGCGCTGGGCAACCGCACCAAGGAGGTCTCGCACAGCGCCGCCGGTGACACCACGCGCGGCTACACGGTGCCCACCGCGGGCAAGGACGTCATCCGCCCGCACGCGGTCACCGGCATGACCACGACCAGCCCGGACCAGAGCAGCGTCACCGTCGGCTACGGCTACGACGCGGCCGGGAACATGACCAGCCGGCCCGGTGACACCGGCACCCAGACCATCACCTGGGACGCCGAGGGCCACGCGGTCAAGACGGTCGAGGGCACCAAGGTCGCCACGAACCTCTTCGACGCCGACGGGACCCGGCTGATCCGGCGCGACAGCACCGGCACCACACTGTTCCTGCCCGGCCAGGAGATCCGCCGCAACGGGGCCAGCACCACCGCCAACGACGCGACCCGCTACTACAGCTTCGGCGGCACGGTGGTCGCCTCCCGCACGGTCGCGGCGCAGAGCCTGACCTGGCTGTTCAGCGACCACCAGGGCACCCAGTCGACGGCTGTCAACGCGTACACCCAACAGGTCAGCATCCGCCGGCAGACGCCCTACGGCGCGCCGCGCGGCACCAACCCCGCGTGGGTCAACGGCAAGGGCTTCGTCGGCGGCGACATCGACGCCACCGGACTGACCCACCTCGGCGCCCGCGAATACGACCCATCACTGGGCCGATTCATCTCGGTCGACCCGGTGCAGGACCTGACCGATCCACAGCAGTGGAACGCGTACTCGTACTGCGGCAACAACCCGATCACCCAGGCCGACCCCACCGGCATGCGCGGCGACGACCTGTTCTACGGAACGGCCGGTGCCGCCAAGCGGGAGAGCAACGACTACACCAAGGACCCGACCAGCGGCGGCGCCGGTGACGGCAACGACGGCGGCGGCAACAACGGTGGCGACAACAACGGCGGCGGTAGTTCCTCGGGCGACGGTGGCGGCGGCAACGGCGGCAGCGGAAGCCACAACCAGCCCAAGCCCAAGAAGAAGGCCTGGTGGCAGCGCGGCATCGACTGGGTCGCCGAGAACAAGAACACCCTGGCGGGTGCGGCAGTCGGCATCACCACGTTCGTCGGCTGTGAGGCGCTCACCGCGGGTACCGGAACCGTCGGATGCATGATGGCGGCCGGAGCCGCGGGCAAGATGACGACCGACGCCTTGGACGGCAACATCCACGGGGTCGGCGATGCCATCAACTCCTTCAACACCGGTGCGGTCGAAGGCCTGCTGGCCGTCCCGCTGGCCGCCGCCGACCTGGTCAGCCAGGCTGGCAACATCGCCGGCGACATCAAGGAAGGCGACTGGGCCGGCGCGACGGGGCACAGCGCGCTGGCGGCACTGGACGTCCTGACCGTGGTGGACGGGGTCAAAGGCCCCGGCAAGTGCATGCACAGCTTCACCGCCGTCACGCCGGTGCTGCTCGCGAACGGCGACAGCAAGCCCATCGGCGACATCGAGGTGGGCGACGAGGTCCTCGCGACCGACCCGCAGACCGGCCAGAACGCCGCCGAACAGGTCGAGGTCCTGCACGACAACGTCGATGAGGACTTCGCCGACCTGACGGTCCAGCTCACCGACGGCACCTCGTCGGTCATCAACACGACCGCGCATCACCCCTTCTGGGATGAGACCGACCAGAAATGGACCAACGCCGCCGACCTACCGACCGGCCACCACCTGCGCGACCAGGCCGGCCACGACGCGGCGACGGTCACCAACGTGTACGCCTACCCCGGCGCGCACCACATGCACAACCTCACGGTCGCCAATCTGCACACGTACTACGTGCTCGCCGGTGACACGCCGGTGTTGGTGCACAACTGTGGTGATACTCCCGCACCGGCGATGGCGGATAAGCCTCTCGGGCCGAAGACCGCTAGGGAGACTACCGAGTCCCTCGCCGGGCAGTTAGGGGATGCCTTGGGTGTTCCGGTCAAACCCGCCAAGGGCGATGGTTTCACCATGTCGATTCCCAACAAGCCCCGGAATCTAGTGCTCCGGGTGATGCATGCCGGAAGTGGTGGACGCGAGTTTCCGTACTGGAGGCTCTCGGTTGAAGGTAAGGAGTCGTTCACGCGGACGGGGGAGCGTTCGAACGATCCCAAGCAGATACATGTCGACATCGACGGAGACTCGTTCCAGACGATAATGGGTATCGTTAATGGGGTCAGGCGATGAACAGCGACATTCTTGTCGACCGGCTTTGGGGTGGCAAACTTGAGTCCACCTGGTTCGATGTGGCGGCCGGGCGGGCGGATCTCGTGATCTCGACCACCAGTGACGACGATGTCCGTCGATTCCGGGTCGTGGCTGACTCGTTGCGCGAATTCCGTTTCGAGACGGACGGAGGAGGGCGGCCGTGGTTCTATGCGGAGGTGACTTCCGCCTTCATTGAGGAAGTGGCGGAGGGGTTGGTTCGCCTGACCTTGGTCCTGTGGTCAGAGGCTCACGAAATGGTGATATCGGCGAAGTCGATCACGATCGAGGAAATGCTGACGTAGCGAAGCGCACGGGTTATGTTCCCCCGGTCGGGTCGGCAGCTCGGCCGGGGAGCGCCCGTCAGGGCGGCGGCTGTGGCGCCGCCCGGCCACACCCGCCGTTCTGGTGGCAGCCGGGATCACCGGCGCCGGCGGTCACCGGCGTCCCGCCGCTCCGATCACATGCGGGCAAGATCGTATAGAGCGCGGCCCGGCTTATGATCCAACAAAATCGAACATTACCGGCCGCATATTGACTGTTTCGATCAGGGCGGCGTAACTTCCGAAACATCAATGACTCGACGTATGTCGATGTCCTCAGCTCCGTCCGCCACCGATGGGAGCACCCTCAGCATGTCCAGAAAACGCTCTCTGATCGTCGCGGCGATCAGCCTGGTCGTCGGGCTGATCGCCGCACCGAGTCCGGCGAACGCCGCCGGAACACTGCCGTGCGACATCTACGCCTCGGCGGGCACGCCCTGCGTGGCCGCGCACAGCACCACCCGCGCCCTGTTCGGCGCCTACAGCGGCCGGCTCTATCAGGTCACCCGGGCCTCCGACGGGGCCACCCACGACGTCGGCACGCTGGCCGCCGGCGGCTACGCCAACGCCGGCGACCAGGACGCCTTCTGCGACGGGAGCACCTGCCGGATCACCAAGATCTGGGACCAGACCAGCCGGCACAACGACCTGTCCGTCGCGCCCGACGGCGGGGCCGGCAGCGGCGACCGCGGTGCCGGCGCCGGCGTGATCGCGGTGACGGCCGGCGGCCACAAGGTGTACGGCATCTGGGGCACCCCGGGCGTCGGCTACCGCTACACCGGCGTAGCGTCCGGCGTCGCCGTCAACGGCCAGCCCGAGGGCGTCTACATGGTCGCCAGCGGCACCCACGTCGGCTCCGACTGCTGCTTCGACTACGGCAACGCCGAGTCCACCCCGTACGACACCGGCAACGGGCACATGGACGCCGTCAGCATCGCCACCACCTGCTACTTCGCGCCGTGCCAGGGTTCCGGCCCGTGGATCGAGGCGGACCTGGAGAACGGCATGTTCCAGGGCGCCAACGGCTCGAACCCGAATCCCGGCAACAACTCGGCCTTCGTCACCGCGGTGCTGAAGAACAACGGCCAGACGACGTACGCGCTCAAGGGCGGCAACGCGCAGTCCGGCGGCTTGACCACCTGGTGGAACGGCTCGCTGCCCACCGACAAGCCGGGCTACAAGCCGATGCACCAGGAGGGCGGCATCATCCTGGCGATCGGTGGCGACAACTCCAACCGCAACCGGGGCACCTGGTTCGAGGGCGCGATGGTCTACGGCTACCCGAGCGACGCGGCGGAGAACGCCGTGCAGGCCAACGTGGTCGGCGTCGGTTACGCCGGGCAGACCCACATCCCGAACGGACCGCAGGGCACCGTCACCGGCCCCGGCGCCAAGTGCGTGGACGTGGCGGCCGACGACACCGGGGCCAACGGCGCCGCCGTCCAGCTCTGGGACTGCCAGACGTACGCCGAGGACCAGCACCTGACGCACTTCGCCGACGGCTCGCTGCGCACGCTGAACCGCTGCGTCGACGCGACCGGCAACGGGACCGCCAACGGCACCCTGATCCAGCTGTGGGACTGCAACGGCGGCGGTGCCCAGAAGTGGATCCAGCAGGCCGACGGCTCGCTGCGCAACCCGCAGTCCGGCCGCTGCCTGGACTCGCCGAACGGCAACACCGGCAACGGCTCCCGGCTGCGGCTCTGGGACTGCAACGGCGCGGCGGCGCAGAAGTTCGCGGTCAACGCCGGCGGCGTCGTGGGCACGCCCGGCGGCAAGTGCACCGACGTCGCCGGGGACGACACCGGCGGGAACGGTACGGCAGTGCAGATCTGGGACTGTCAGTCGTACGCCGTCGACCAGCACTGGTTCCACCATTCGAACGGGGCGCTGCGCACGCTCGGCCGCTGCCTCGACATCGTCGGCAACGGCACGGCCAACGGCACCCAGGTCGAACTCTGGGACTGCAACGGCGTCGGCGGCCAGGTCTGGCAGCAGCAGGCCGACGGCTCGCTGCGCAACCCGCAGTCCGGCCGCTGCCTGGACGCGCCGAGCGGCGCCACCGGCAACGGGACCCGGTTGCGGATCTGGGACTGCAACGGCAGCGCGGCGCAGAGGTTCGCCCTGACCTGACGGATCGGCAAACCGCTTTCCGGTACGCACGGAACCGCTCCGGGCGTACCGGAAAGCGGTTTTCAGATCAGGGTGAGAAGGCGGCCGGCGACGTGCTCGGCGCCGGAACCGAGCAGGATCGTGTAGTGGTTGACGTCCGGCACGAGTTCGGCGTCGACGCCGGTGAGCTGCTCGGCGCGGTACAGGCCGGTCTCCTCGTCCATCAGCCCGCGCGGCGCCCAGAGCAGCGGGAACGGTGCCGGACGCGGGTGGCGCAGCATGTCGGCGGCGTCGCCGCGGATCGCCTCGATGCGGCAGGACGAGCCGCTGCCGGTGAAGTCGCGCAGGAGGTACGCCTCCAGGTCCGGACCCCAGTAGCGGCCGAGCGCCGGGTTCTGCCGGAAGTAGGCCAGGTACTCGGCGGCCGACCCGAAGGTCATGGCGAGCCGCCGCATGGCCGGGCCGATCACCGCCTCCAGCGCCACGTCCACGTCGACGTCCGCGGGCACCCCGAGGCCGATCCCGCCGTCGACCATCAGCACCGGCCCGGTCCGGTCCGGGTGCCGCGCCGCGGTGGCCGCCACCACGAACGCGCCCATCGAGTGCCCGACCAGCGGCGCCTTCCCGACGCCGAAGTGACTGGCGACAGCGATCAGGTCGTCGGCGTGTGTGTCCATCCCATACGGTCCCGGCAAACCCGCGGAAAACGCCCGGCCGCGCAGGTCCGGCGCGACCAGGTGCACCTTGCCCGCGCAGGCGCGGGCGACGGCGGCCCAGGAGAGCGCGTTCGCGGTGATCCCGTGCGCGGCGATCACCACCGGTCCGTCGGCCGGCCAGCTCAGCACCCGCAGCGTGCCACCGGCCACCGCTACGTCGATCTCCTCCACGGAACACCACCTCCCAGGTCAGTGCGCGGTCCAGCCGCCGTCGATGATGATCGACGAGCCGGTGATGAACGAGGCCGGGGGACTGCACAGGTAGGCGACCATCTCGGCCACCTGCTCCGGCTCGATCAGCTTCTTGATCGCGGCCCGCTTCAGCATGATCTTCTCGACCACCTCGGCCTCGGCGATCCCGTTGACCGCGGCCTGGTCGGCGATCTGCTTGTCGACCAGCGGGGTCCGCACGAACGCCGGGTTCACGCAGTTCGCTGTCACCCCGTGCTCGGCGCCCTCCAACGCGGTGACCTTGGAGAGCCCCTCCAGGCCGTGCTTGGCGGTCACGTAGGCGGCCTTGTACGGCGAGGCGATCACCCCGTGCACCGAGGAGATGTTGACGATCCGGCCCCAGCCGCTGTCGTACATGTGCGGCAGCACCAGGCGGATCAGCCGGAACGGCGCCTCCACCATCACCCGCTGGATCAGCGCGAACCGGTCCGTGGGGAACTCCGGCAGCGGCGCCACGACCTGCAGGCCGGCGTTGTTCACCAGTACGTCGACGTGTGCCGGGAACGCGTCGACGGCGTCCAGGTCGGCGAGGTCGGCGGCGATCGCCCGGCCGCCGATGGCGGTGGCCACCTCCTTCGCCGCGTGCTCGTCGATGTCCACGGCCAGCACCTCGGCGCCCGCCGCGGCCAGTCGTTCGGCGCAGGCGCGCCCGATGCCGCTGCCGGCGCCGGTCACCAGCGCGGTACGTCCCGTCAGGTCGAGGTCGACCACCCGTGCCGTCGTCATGGCGGTGACCGTACGGACCAGCGACGGCGGCGAATATGTGCGCGACCCACACAAGGGCAAGTCCATCGATGTGCATGACGACGGTGGCCTGCGTCACTCGCCGCCTCCTACCGTGTGGCCACACCGAAAGTCTTATTAACGGAAGGCGTCCGATGAGGGGCTTGACGACAACCCGGCGCACACTCTTGGGCGCCGCGCTGACAGCCGTCGTGGTGACCGCGAGCGGCTGCGGCAGTCCGCGGGGATCCGCCGGGGACGATGCCGCGATCGATGTCGGGGTGGTCTACTCCCAGTCCGGCCCGCTCGCCAGTTACGGCGCGCAGTACGCCGAGGGGTTCAAGGCCGGCCTGGCGTACGCGACGAACGGCACCGGCAAGATCGGTGACCGGGCGATCAACGTGACCTGGACCGACGACGCCGGCGACCCGGTCAAGGCGGTCTCCGCCGCGAAGGACCTGATCGGCAAGGGCTATCGGGTGCTCGCCGGCTCGACCAGCTCCGGCGTCGCGCTGCAGGTCGCGCCGCTGGCCGCGGAGAACAAGGTGCTCTTCGTCTCCGGTCCGGCGGCGACCGACGGGATCACCGGGGCCAACAGGTACACCTTCCGCTCCGGTCGCCAGTCGTACCAGGACGTGCTGACCGCCAAGGCGTTCCTCGGCGAGGGCAGGAAGGTCACCGTCTTCGCCCCGGACTCGGCGTTCGGCAAGTCGAACGTCGACGCCGTCACCAAGGTGCTCGGCGGCGCGGGCGCGACGGTGACCAGCATCGCGGTGCCGGCCGGCGCCACCGACTTCACCCCGTTCGCCAGCCAGATCAAGGCCGCCGAGCCGGACCTGGTCTTCGTCGCCTGGGCCGGGACCACGGCCGGGGCCATGTGGCAGGCGCTCGACCAGCAGGGCGTGCTGGCCGGCACCAAGGTGGTCACCGGCCTGGACATCCGGGCCTCGTGGGCCGGCTTCGGGGCCGGCGGCGCGAAACTGAACCTGCTCGCCCACTACTTCGACGGCGCCGTGGACAACCCGGCCTACCAGGCGCTCAAGGGCGCGGTACCGGGCGGCAGGACCGACCTGTTCCACCCGGACGGCTTCGCCGCCGCGCAGATGATCGTGCACGCGCTGACCGCCGGCCCGGACGACGTGGACAAGATGGTCGGCGCGCTGGAGGGCTACCGCTTCGACTCGGTCAAGGGCGAACTCACCGTCCGGGCCGAGGACCACGCGCTGCTCCAGCCGATGTTCCAGGCCAAGCTGACCGGCACCGGCGACGCGGCCACCGCGACGCTGACCGGCACCGTCGACGCCGAGGCCGCCGCACCGCCGGTCGCCGCGATGAAGGGCTGAGACGGATGACGGCCCTCGCCGTCGAGGGGGTGTCGTGGCGGATCGGCGCGGTGCCGATCGTCGACGACGTGACGCTGGAGCTGGCGCCGGACGAGTTCGTCGCGCTGATCGGACCGAACGGCGCCGGTAAGACGTCGCTGTTCAACCTGATCAGCGGGCTGCGCCGGCCCAGCGCCGGCCGGATCCGGCTCGCCGGGGACGACGTGACAGCGCTCGCGCCGTACCGTCGGGCCCGGCGCGGCCTGGGTCGTACCTTTCAGACCTCGGCGGTCTTCGGTTCGCTGACCGTCGCCGAGAACGTCGCGCTCGCCGTGCAGGCGCGGCGCGGCGGCGCGATGCGCGCCTGGAGCCGCCGCGCGGACCGGGAGGTCACCGCCCGTGCCGCCGAGATCCTCGCCGAGGTGCACCTGGAGCACCGCGCCGGGCGGGACGCCGGATCGCTGGCGCACGGCGAGAAACGCAAGCTGGAGATCGCGCTGCTGCTGGCCGGCGAACCGCGGGTGGTGCTGCTGGACGAGCCGATGGCTGGGGTGAGCACCGAGGAGGTGCCGACCCTGGTCGAGGTGATCCGCGGACTCACCGCCGGCACCGGTCGCAGCGTGCTGATGGTCGAGCACCACATGGACGTGGTGCTCGACCTCGCCGACCGGGTCGCCGTGCTGCACCACGGCGCGCTGCTCGCCTGCGACAGCCCGGACGCCGTGATGGCCGACGCGTTCGTGCAGCGGGCCTATCTGGGGGAGGGATGGTGAGCGCGCCGATCCTGCGGGTCACCGGGCTCTCGGTACGCCTGGGCGGCTCGCACATCCTGCGCGGCGTCACCTTCGACGTCGCCCCGGCCGGGGTCACCGCCCTGCTCGGCCGCAACGGCGTGGGCAAGACCACCACGTTGCGCGCGATCCTCGGCGAGGTGCCGGCCGAGGGCTCGGTGGCGTTCGGCGGCCGGTCGATCCAGGGCCGGCCCACCCACCGGCTGGTCCGCGACGGCCTGGCCTACGTGCCCGAGGACCGCTGCGTCTTCGCCGGCCTGACCGTTGCCGAGAACCTGCGCCTGGCCGAACGGGTCCCGGACCCCGACTACGCACTGGTCCACGAGCTCTTCCCGGAGCTGGAACAGCGCGCCCAGCAGCGGGCCGGCACCCTCTCCGGCGGTCAGCAGCAGATGGTGGCGATCGCCCGGGTGCTGCTCAACCCGAACCGGCTGCTGCTCGTCGACGAGCCCACCAAGGGTCTCGCGCCGGCGGTGGTCACCTCGGTGGCGACCGTGCTCGGCCGGGTCGCCGAGCGGGTGCCGGTGCTGCTCGTCGAACAGAACCTCGCGGTGGTCCGCAAGCTCGCCACCGACGCCGTGGTGATCGAGACCGGGCGGGTCGCCTGGCGTGGCCCGGCCACCGACCTGCTCGCGGACGGCGACGCGACGCGATCCCTGCTCGGCGTCGGGAGGCACTGACTTGTCCACTGTGGTTCTGCTGGCCCTGACCGGGCTCGGCCTGGCGGCGCTCTACTTCCTGATCGCCTCCGGCCTGTCCCTGGTTTTCGGCCTGGCCGGGGTGCTCAACTTCGCGCACGGCCTGTTCCTCTCGGTCGGCGCGTACGTCACCTGGTGGTCCGCCCCGCACCTGGGCCTGCCCCTGGCCGTGGTGGCCGGCGTCGTCGCGGCGGCGGCCACCGGCGCGCTGGTCGAGCTGGCGATGATCCGCCCGCTCTACGCCCGGCACACCGAGCAGGTGCTGGTCACCGTCGGGTTGTCGCTGGCCGGGGTGGCGCTGCTCCAGTCGATCTGGGGCGCCGACGCCCGGGTGTTCCCGGCCTTCGCGTTCACCGGGAACGTCACCACGGTGCTCGGCGCCCAGGTGCCGGACGACCGGTTCCTGCTGATCGGCGCCGCCGTCCTGGTGCTGGCCGGCCTGCTCGCCTTCCTCCGCTTCACCCGGTACGGCCTGGTGATCCGGGCCGGCGTGGAGAACCGGACGATGGTCAAGGCGCTCGGCATCGACGTCCGCAACGCGTTCACGCTGGTCTTCGCGATCGGCGGCGCGCTGGCCGGGCTGGCCGGGATCCTCGGCGGGATGTACTTCACCTCGATCTCGCCGGGTCAGGGCGGCTCGCTGCTGATCTTCGCGTTCATCGTGGTGGTGATCGGCGGGCTCGGCTCGGTCACCGGTTCGGCCGTCGCCGCGGTGGTGGTCGGCCTCCTCCAGCAGTTCGTGAACTACTACGGCGCGTCAGGTGCCGGCGACGTCAGCGTGGTGGCCCTGCTCGCCATCGTGCTGCTGCTGCGCCCGGCCGGGATCGCCGGAAAGGCGGCGACCGCGTGAAAAGGTCAGTGCCCCTCGTGTTGTTGCTGGCGGCGATCGTGCTGCCGTGGTCGGCGCTGTCCGTGCCGGGCCTGTTCGACGGCCCGCTCAACTCGCCCGGCACACTGCAGCTGCTCGCCGTCTGCCTGGTCTTCGGTGGCCTGGCCCTCGGCTACGACCTGCTGTTCGGCCGGGCCGGCCTGCTCTCCTTCGGGCACGCGCTGCACATCGCCGGCGGCGCGTACGGGGTCGACATCCTGGTCAGCCACTACGGCTGGCCACTGTGGACCGCCATCGCGGTGACGGTGCCGGCCGTCGCGACGCTGGCCGCGCTGCTCGGCTCGGTGGCGCTGAAGACCTCCGGGATCGCGTTCTCGATGGTCACGCTCGCCTTCGCGCAGGTCGGCCACATCCTGGTGAACCGGGACCCGGGCGGGCTCACCGGCGGCGAGGAGGGCCTGCCGCTGGCCACGGCGGGGCTGCCCGGCGGCCTGGTCGGGGTGGTCAACACGGTGAACCTGTACTGGTTCGCGCTGGCGTTCCTGGTGGTCACCGTGCTGGTGGTGCACGCCGTCGACCGGGCGCCGCTGGGCCGGACCCTGATCGGCCTGCGCGACGACGAGCGGCGGATCGCTGTGGTCGGGCTGTCGCCGTACCGGTTGAAGCTGCTCGCCTTCGTCGTCTCCGGCGCCCTGGCCGCGCTCGGCGGCGCCGTCTACGTCCTGGTGGCCGGCGGTGCGTCACCGCACGTGGCGTCCTCCGAGTTCACCCTCGCGCTGATCGTGATGGCGGTTCTCGGCGGCGCCGGCACCCGCTGGGGCGCCGTCGCCGGCGGCATCCTCTACGCGTTCCTGGACCAGCGCCTGGCCCACCTCGGCGGTCGGCTGCCCGGCCCGCTCGGGCAGCCGCTCTTCGTCCTCGGCACGCTGTTCATCCTGGCCGTCTACTTCGTCCCGGGTGGCCTGGCCGGCCTGCGCGCCCGCGTCGAACCGATCCGCCGCGCCCTGCGCCGCCCCGCCGAGGCCGCCTCCTGACCTCGCCCGAAACCCCCATCCGGTACGGCTGGGCGAAGTCCCGTGGCTCGACGCGATGTCCGCTCCGGGTCACGGCCGCGAGGCACCGCCGGGCTGAGTCCCGGTGCCGGGAGCGGGTGCCGCTGTGGCGGTGACGACGAGAGGCCGGCGCCACCACGGGCGCCGGCCTCTCGCGTACCGTAAATCGGGTCCGGGTTATTTCTTGGTGACGACGACCTTCTTGCCGGACGCCTTGATCGTGTAGGCGACCTTGACGCCGGTCCACGGGTTGCGGGCGCTGATCCGGACACCGCCGGTGACGGTGGTGACCGCCACGACCTTGACCTTGGCATCCTGGTTGAACCTGGTGACGTCCCGCTTGACCACCTTGCGCAGCACCGAGACGCGCACGGTGTGCTTGTTCGCCGCGACGCGCACGTCGGCGGCGCTCTTCTTGGCGAGCTTCCGCACGTCGGTGCCGAGGTCGAGGTATGCCAGACCCTTGTCCAGGGTGGCGCTGCCGATCGTCTGCGCGGTGGTCGGCAGGGTGACGTGCTGGGCGCCGTAACGCCAGGTGAAGGCGACGGTCATGTAGCTCGAGTAGCTGATCTTCGCGCTGGTCAGCACCCCGGCCGCGGACACCTCGTAGGTGTAGGCGCCCTCGTCGTCGTCGTCGAACCGGTAGGTGGCCGAGTTGTCGGTGTGGGTGACCTTGGTGCCGGCGTACTCGGTGTCGTCGGTCAGCACGGTCGACGGGTCGGCGCTGTTGTCCCTGGTCCACGACGTGATGTTCAGCGACGGCCGGGCGGCGAACACGTACTTCACCGAGGGCCGGCGCATCATCTTGACGGCGGCCTTCTCCCGGGCCGTGCTCAGCGACGTGTAGACGCCCTTCCGGGCGACCGCGTACTGGGTCTCGTGCTGGTAGGGCACGTCGATCCGGGTGTACGCGCGGCCGCCGGCCGGGTCGGTGACGAACGTGCCGCTGCCCGAGCCCTGCCGCTCGCTGGTCATCCGGAACGAACCGGCCCAGCCCTTGGCGGCCGAGGCGCCGGTGGAGCCGGCCACGGTCTTGAGCGCCGCGGACATCTGGGAGGCGGTCAGCTGCGTGGTGGTGTCGGCCGCGAAGGCGGCGGCCGGGGCGGTCAGCAGGCCGGCCGTCACCGACGCGGTGGCCAGCAGCAGAGCGGGCCGGAGAGTGCGGAGCACCAGGTGGTCCTTTCGGGGTGTCCGTGGATCGGAGGTTCGGACGATACGTCATCGTCACGGCGTCCGGCAGGGGCGTTTCGGCCCTTTTTGATCACCGAGTGGGGTGGATCGCGGCGCTGGTCATCGCCGGCTGCCGAGCCGCGGGGCCGGAGGCAGCAGTCCCGGCGCCCCAGCGTTCCCCCGACCCGATCCGGCACCTGACGTCCGCCATCACCCCGTCCCGCCAGGGATGGATCGCCTCCTCGACCCCGTCCAGGTCCACCGGCAGCCCGGGGTGACCGGGTACTCGTCCCGGAACAGCGACCACCGCGCGGCCGGGGTCACCCGGGGCGCGACGACCGGTCCCGGACTGCTTGGATAGTGGGAATGTCCAGGACACTGCGCATCAGCACCCGGAACGCGACCTTCCAGCAGTGGCAGGCGCTGCTCACCAACCGCACCAAGCGGCACCGGGCCGGCGAGTTCCTGGTGCAGGGCGTCCGGCCGATCACGCTCGCCGTGGAGCACGGCTGGCCGATCCACGCCGTCCTGTTCGACGACACCCGGCGGCCCTCCCAGTGGAGCCGCGACGTCCTCGACCGGACCTCCGGGGTGGCCCGGTTCGCGCTGGCCGAGGACCTGATGCGCGAGCTGGGCGGCAAGGACGACGAGTCCCCGGAGCTGCTCGCCGTGGTCGGGATGCCGGCCGACGAGCTGTCCCGGATCCCCACCGGGCCGGACATGCTCACCCTGGTCTTCGACCGGCCGACCACCCCGGCCAACGTCGGCGCGCTGGTCCGGTCCGCCGACGCGTTCGGCGCCTCCGGCCTGGTGATCACCGGGCACGCCGCTGACCCGTACGACCCGAAGGCCGTCCGGGCCAGCACCGGTTCGCTGTTCGCCCTGCCCGTGGTGCAGGTGTCCAGCCACCGGGAGGTGGTCGACGAGGTGGTCGCGCTGCGCCGCGGCGGGCTCCCGGTGGAGATCCTCGGCAGCGACGAGGGCGGCGACGTGGACCTCGCCGACCACGATCTCACCGGTCCGAAAGTGATCGCGATCGGCAACGAGACCCGGGGTTTGAGCGGCGCGTGGCGGGCCGCCTGCGACCACATCCTGCGCATCCCGATGGCGGGCGCGGCCAGCTCGCTGAACGCGGCCGCGGCCGGCTCGGTCGTCCTCTACGAGGCCGCCCGCCAGCGCCGCCCCCGCGCCGCCTGACCCGTCCGCCCGCCCGCACTTCGCCGGGCTGGTCGTGGTGGTGGTCTCCGGGGGTGGGATACCACCGTGGCGGCCAGCCGGTTTTGTGGCTGGTCGTGGTGGTGGTCTCTGGGGGTGGGATACCACCGTGGCGGCCAGCCGGTTTTGTGGCTGGTCGTGGTGGTGGTCTCCGGGCGTGCGACACCACCGTGGCGGCCAGCCGGGTCAGACCGTGGCGGCGGCGCGCAGGGTCTCCAGGACGTGCTCCAGGTGGAAGTTCGCCTTGATCTGGGCGGTCACCTCGGCGCCGAGCAGGCCCGCGCCCACGTCGTAGGTGACGCCGCCGGACGGGCCGAGGGGCAGCACGATCCCGTCCGGCATGGGCTCGTAGCTGGTCAGTGGACCGCCTTCGATCAGGGCGCGGATGTTGGCGGCGACCACGGCGCCGTGCTGGCCGGCGGCCCGGGCCATCTTGAGCTCCGGGGTGTCGGCCAGGTCGCCGATGGCGAAGACCCGGTCGTGGCCGGGGACGCGCAGGTGTTCGGTGACCGCCAGGCGGCCGTTCGACCGGCGGGCCGCGGCCAGCTCGGCGCCGAGGTAGTCGCTGCGGACCCCGGTGCCGTAGGCCGGGAACCACAGGTCGGCCGCGATGATCTCGCCGGTGCCGGTGGCCACCGTGAACGGGCGTACCGTGCCGGGATCCGGGTCGGGCGTCGCGGTCAGGGTGGTGCCGAGCAGCACCCGGATGCCGAGCGCGTCCAGCTGCCGGGCCAGCTCGACCCGGAACCCGTCGGGGAACCGGCCGGCGACCAGTGCCGGGCCGCGCTCCACGACGGTCACCCGCTTCTCCGGCCAGGCCGCCGCGATCTCGCCGGCGAACTCCAGGCCGATCGGGCCGGCGCCGAGCAGCAGCACGTGCGAGGCCCGGTCCAGCACGTCACGCACGTCGTGCAGCCGGGCCCGGGCCGCGTCCCGGCCGGTCACGTCGATCCGGGACGGGAACGGGCTGCTCGAGCCGGTGGCCAGGACCAGGTAGTCGGCGTCCAGCCGGGTGCCGGCGGCCAGTTCCACGTGACCGGGCGTCACCAGGGTCGCCCGGTCCCGGACCACCCGGCCGCGGGAGAGCAGGTCGTCGTACGGAAGAAAGATCTTGTCGGCCCAGGCCGAGTCGACGGCGGCGCGCAGCGCGGCGACATTGTGGAAGAACGTCTCGCGCGGCTCGATCAGGGTCACGTCGGCGACGTCGTCCAGGGCACCCGCCGCCGCGATGCCGCCGTAACCGCCACCCACCACCACAACTCTCGGTTTCATGCCTCGACTCTCGATCGATCCGCGGACCGTAGGGAGACCGCGCTCAGGGTGGTAGTGGCGGGGACACCCTGAGCGGACGCCGCCGGGTTACCGTCGATCGGTGAGCGACAACGAGCTGGGCACGTTCCTGCGCAACCGCCGTTCCGAGGTGACGCCGGCCGAGGTCGGGCTGCCGCCCGGGCAGCGGCGGCGCACGCCCGGACTGCGCCGGTCCGAGGTCGCGATGCTGGCCGGGGTGAGCGTGGAGTACCTGATCCGCCTGGAACAGGGCCGGGACCGGCACCCCTCGGCACAGGTCCTCGCGGCGCTGGCCGGGCCGCTGCGGCTGACCAGCGCCGAGCGGGCCCATCTCTACCGGCTCACCAAGGTGGCGAGCGGGTTCCGCTGCGGCGCTGCCGAGCGGCCGCCGGTGCGGGACGTCCGGCCCGGCCTGCGCGCCGTGCTCGACCAGCTGGAACCGGCCGCCGCGGCGCTGGTCAACCAGGTCGGTGACGTGCTGGCGCACACCGCCGGGTTCCGCCGGCTGGCCGGGCCGATCGGGCTGTTCGACGGCGACCGGCCCAATCTGGTGCGGTACGTGTTCACCGACCCGCGCGCCCGGGACGCGTACCCGGACTGGGCGCACGTCGCGGACGAGCAGGTGGCGGCGCTGAAGAGCGGCCCGCCGCGGCCGGAATTCACCGATGAGCTGACCCTGCTTGCCGGTGCGGAGTTCACCGAGCGGGCCGCGCGGGTGCCCGGGGTGCCCCGGCCGCACGGGGTGCTGCGGCTGACGCATCCGGAGGCCGGGCCGGTGCGGCTGGCCTACGAGACGATGGAACTGCCCGGCGACGACGGGCTCAAGCTGCTGGTCCAGCTGCCGGCCGACGAGGCGAGCGCGGAGGCGCTGCGCGGGATCTCGCCGCTGCGGCTGGTCGCGAGCTGAGCGATCGCCCGCAGGGTGGAGGTGCCCGTCGCGAAGTAGCCGTCGTGGCCGGTCACGTCGTCGGCCGGCAGCGGCAGCGCGCCGAAGGCCGGGTCGATCGGCAGCCGCCCGTGGCCGAGGCCGAACACCCGGATCCCGGGCAGCTTGCGGGTCCAGTCGTCGGGGGCGCTGCCGGCCCAGATCCGGGCGGTCCCGCCCAGCGCGGCGCGGTCGGCGACGCCCATCCCCGGGCTGCCGAGCACCGCGATGTCGGTGACCTGCGCCGGCAGGTACGCGGCGGCGCGACCGGCCACGATGGACCCGTAGCTGTGGCCGACCAGCACGATCCGCTGGTCCGGTCGCTGGGCGACGAGGCCGTCGACGAAGCGTCGCAGGGCCAGCGCGCCGGCCGCGGCCCGGTCCTCGCGGAGTGCGGCGCGGCGGATGCCCTCCGGCGGGTCGTATCCCAGCCAGGCGATGACGGCGGTGTCCCCGGGCAACTCGTGGTGGAGCTGCCGGGCCTGCCAGGCGGGGGCGCGGCGCTCGACGCCACCGAGGCCGGTGTCGAAGTTCGCCAGCGTGGTGTCGACGCCGGGGATCAGGATGACCACCCGGGAGGCGGTCGCCAGGTCGCCGAGCACCTCGACGATCCGGCCGTCGCCGCGCCGGTCCAGCGCGAGGATCCGCCGGTCCGGGGAGGAGTGGTTCGCGGCGTACCGCAGCGCTGTGGGAGCGCCGTCCAGGTTGCCCACCACGTCCGGATATCTCCGGGCGAGTTCCGTCGCCTCGGCCGGAGCGAGCCTGGCGAAGAACGCCGCGATGGCGGCCGGCGCGGCCGTCGGGTCCGGCAGCCCGTTGGCCTGCCACTCGGCCACCCCGGGAAGCCGCGTCGCGACCGCCTGGGTGGGCCCGAACAGCCAGAATGCCGGGGCGATCAGCAGCGCCACGGCGACGATCCAGATGCGACTCACGACTTCCCCCTGCGTCGATGTCCGTTGTGCGACGAAAGGTAGGAAGACGGTGGGGTGCCCGGCGTCAGCCCGTGGCGGGAATCAACCCCTAGTACTCGAGGGCTACGCCGGTCGTACCGTGGTATCGCAGGTAGCGAGGCAGGTCTATGCTTCGCTCGTGAAACAGGGCGATGAAACAAAAGTCACCGTGCGCGACCTCGCGGCCGTCACCGGTCTCTCCATCGCCACCGTCTCCCGGGTGCTGAACGATCGGGCCAACGTCGCCCCCGGCACCCGCGACCGGGTGCTGCGCGCGATGGGCGACCTGGGCGAGCGCGCCCCGCGCCGGCGCGGCACCCGGACCCAGGCGGCCGGCGTCTTCGTCCGCTGCCCGTACGTGCTGACCGACTACTTCGGGCTGATCGTCTCCGCGGTCGCCGAGGCACTGGAGCCGCACGGCCTGCACGTGATCCTGAACGCCGGCACGGTGGCCCAGCAGGCGAGGGTGCTGCCCACCCTGCCGGCGCGGCGGGACGTCGCCGGCGCGGTGCTGATCCTGCCCCCGGAGCCGGGCGCCGAGCTCGTCCGGCTGCGCGACCGCGGCTTCCCGTTCGTCCTGGTGGACCCGCGGATCTCGCCGCCGCGGGACGTGGCGGCGGTGTCCGCCGCGCACTTCGCCGGTGCCCGCGCGCTGACCGCGCACCTGATCGAGCTGGGGCACCGGCGGATCGGCATCGTCGGCGGCCCGCGGGACTGGCTGGCCAGTGACAACCGGTTCCACGGCTATCTCGCGCCGCTGGCCGACGCGGGCGTGCTGCCCGACCCGGGGCTGTTCCGGTTCGTCGCCGAGCCGACCACCGGGCTGGGTCACCGGGCCGCCGCCGAGTTGCTCGACCTGCCGGACCGGCCGACCGCGTTGCTGGCGTTCAACGACAAGATGGCGATCGGGGCGCTGCGCGCGGCCGCCGAGCGCGGGCTGCGGGTCCCGCACGACCTGTCGGTGGCCGGGTTCGACGACATCGACCTGGGCTCGGCCTGCGATCCGATGCTGACCACGGTCCGGCAGCCGCTCGGCGAGATGGGCCGGATGGCGGTGCACCTGCTGCTGCGGATGCTCGGCGGGCACCGGCTCGACGCGCTGCACCTGGAGCTGGCCACCGAGCTGGTGGTGCGGGACTCGACCGGCCCGGTGAAGACCGTCTGACGTGTTTCACGGTTCCGGAACCGAAACGCCGCATCCGGAACCTCCAGCGCATTGACTGGCGTATGTGGCGAAGGTTTCCTTCCTGTTACTCAGGAGGGAGAGCACCATGCGCAAGACGCTGCTCGTCACCGCGGTGCTGGCCGGAAGCGTGCTCTACGCCCCGGCCGCGTACGCCGCCGGGGAAACCGTCAACGTCTACCTCACCACCACCTCGGACAGTGCCGGTCGCACGGTCACCCGCGGCCTGCAGCAGCAGGCGGCGATCGCGTTCGGGCCGGCCGGTGGCAGCGCCGGAACGACCATCGACGTCAACGAGGGCAGCACCTATCAGACCTTCGAGGGCGGCGGCGCGTCGATCACCGACACCACCGCGTACCTGCTGCGCGGGGGACCGGTCAGCGCGGCCACCCGGGACGCGGTGATGACCAAGCTGTTCAGCCCGGCGAACGGGATCGGGCTGTCCTTCGTACGCAATCCGATCGGGGCTTCCGATCTCTCGCGTCCCGGCAACGTCTCGCTGGACGACACCTGCTGCGACCTGAACGACTTCGGCGCCAACGGGTACGACACCGACGTGCGGCTCCTCACCCAGCAGGCCAGACAGCTCAACCCGGCGCTGCGGGTGATGGGCGTGCCGTGGAGCGCGCCGGGCTGGATGAAGGACAACGGCCGGATGGACCAGATGGGCTGGCTGAAGTGGGAGTACTACCCCACGTACGCGCAGTATCTGGTCAAGTATCTGCAGAGTTACCAGGCCGCCGGGGTTCCGGTGAACTACCTGTCGGTGCAGAACGAGCCGAACTGCTGCCAGGCCTCGAACCCGGCCGCGATGAACTACCCCGGGATGAGCTGGAACCCGTCCGGCCTGGTGGAGTTCACCAAGAACCACGTGTATCCGGCGCTGCACGCGGCCGGGCTGAACACCAGGGTGCTGGTCCACGACTGGAACTACGGCGACTACGCCGGCTTCGGCTCGGGGATCCTGTCCGACGCGGGGGTCCGCAACGACTCGGCGTTCGGCGGGATCGCCTGGCACGGCTATTCCGGGAGCGCCTCGACCGGCAGTGAGGTGCACAACGCGTACCCGTCGGTCAAACAGTTCGAGACCGAGCACTCCGGCGGCACCTGGATCGGCAATCAGCAGAACGAGGACATGAACAACATCATCGACTACACCCGGAACTGGGGTAGTTCGGTGGTCAAGTGGAGCCTCGGCGTGGACCAGAACATGGGCCCGCACAACGGCGGCTGCGGCACCTGCACCGGCCTCGTCACCGTGCAGAACGGCGGCTCCCGGGCCGGCCAGGTCGACTACACCATCGAGTACTACACGATGGGACACCTGACCAAGTTCGTGCGGCCGGGCGCGGTCCGGATCGACACCAACGCCACCAGCGCGGTGCCGAACGTGGCCTGGCGCAACCCGGACGGCTCGAAGGCGCTGATCGCGCACAACGGCGGGACGTCCAGCCAGTCGGTGCGGGTCAACTGGGGCGGCCAGTCGTTCACCTACACCCTGCCGGCCCGGACCACGGCGACCTTCACCTGGTCCGGTGCCGTGGTCGCGAGTCCGGCCGGCACGATCACCGGGCTGGCCGGCAAGTGCGTCGACGTGGCCGGGGCGAACACCGCCAACGGCACCGCGGTGCAGCTCTACACCTGCAACGGCTCGGCCGCGCAGCAGTGGACCCGGTCCTCGGACGGGACGCTGCGGTCGCTCGGCAAGTGCCTGGACATCGCCGGGCCGAGCACCGCCGACGGGACGCTCGCGCACCTCTGGGACTGCCACACCGGGACGTCGCAGAAGTGGGCCTACGACAGCGCGTCCCAGCACCTGGTCAACCAGTACTCCGGCAAATGCCTGGACGTGAAGGACAACCTGTCGGCGGACGGGACCCGTCTACAGGTGTGGACGTGCACCACCGGCGCCAACCAGAAGTGGGTGTTCAACTGATGCTGCTCAAGACGTTGGCCGTGGCGGCGTTGGCCGCCACGACCGTCGCCGCGCCAGCCCATGGTGAGGCGCCGACGGTCACCGGCACCTATTCCGCCGGAACCGCGCGGTGGCAGGCACTGTCGCCGGCTCGTCTCGACGGTTCGGCCAAGCCGGCGGCGGCCACCGTGGTGATCGACCCCAGCCGCACCGAGCAGCACTACGCCGGCATCGGCTTCTCGATCGACGAGACCAGCGTCGCCAACCTGTGGAAACTCACCCCGGCCGAGCGGGAGCGCGCCGTCAAGCTGCTGGTCGATCCGGAGAGCGGGGCCGGGCTGGACCGGTTCCGGCTCACCATCGGCAGCCCGGACCTGATCGAGCACCTGCCGTTCTGGTCCTACGACGAGTTGCCGGCCGGCGAGACCTCGGACCGGGGACTGCGGCACTTCTCCATCCAGCGCGACGTCGACCTGCACATCGTCGACACCGTCAAGCTGATCCAGAAACACAACCCGCGGGCCACCTTCTTCGCCTCCGCGTGGAGCGCGCCGGCCTGGATGAAGACCAACAACAGGTTCCTCGGCGAGGTCGCCCTCAAGCCGGGCAGCACTACCGATTACTACCAGGCCGGCAAGCTGCGCGACGACTGCGTCGACGTGTTCGCGCGGTACTACGTCAAATACCTTCAGGCGTACGCCCGGCACGGTATCCGGATCGACGCGATCACCCTGCTCAACGAGCCCGGCATGGACGTGGTCTACCCGGCCATGGACATCAGTGTCGAGCAGCAGCAGAGACTCGCCGTGGCGATCAAGCGGGAGTTCCGCCGGGCCGGCCTGCGCACCGACCTCTACGTGCACGACTTCAACTTCTGGGACTGGCGCGACCCGAACAGCACCGCCACCAAGAACTACCACCGGATCCTGGACGACCGGAAGGCCGCGGCGGCCGCCGACGCGATCGCCTTCCACCCGTACTGGGGTGACCCCACGGTGATGCGGGACGCCTACCGGCAGACCGGCAAACCGGTGCACATGACCGAGACCAGCGACCTGTCGCCGGCCACCGTGCTGTCCTACTTCCGGCTCGACGCGAGCAGTTACGTGCTCTGGGCGCAGACCACCGACCAGGACGGCGGCACGCTGCACTGGACCGGCGCGCGGGACAACGACGTGGATTGGGACGAGGTCGCGCGGACCAGCAAGTGGCCCGATCGACTCGTCAAGGTCGACACCAACACCGGTACTTTTTCCGTACGGGACGAGCTCTACCAGCTCGGCCAGTTCGCCAAGTACCTCACTCCGCGGCACGTCCGGGTCGAGTCCAGCGCGGCCGACCACGGGGTGAGCAGCGCGGTGTTCCGGGACGGCGACGACTACGTGGCGGTGCTCGGCAACGCGAACGCCACGGCCACCAGCGTCCGGGTGATCATCGGGGACCGGTCGTTCGTCGGCACGGTGCCGGCCGGGGCGTACGCGAGCTATCGCTGGACCAGCCGCCACCCGGACTCGCGACACCACCGCGCCCCGCGCCTGGCCGGCGTCCCGGACGTCGTCGCGGAGCAGTACGCGACGGTGCGGATCCCGCTGCACGCGACCGGCTCCGGTCACGGCCGGCTGGCGTTCTACGCCACCGACCTGCCGGCCGGCGCGAGCGTCGACGCGGACACCGGCGTGGTCACCCTGAGCCCGGCCGTGGCCGGCGAGCAGGAGTTCACCGTCGCGGTGACCGACGGCCGGGCGCACGCCGAGACGACAGTGCACGTCAGCACCCGGCCGCACGGCGCCCCGGTCGGCGCGATCGTCGAGGCCGAGGCCTACACCGCGCAGCACGGCTGGACCGAGGGCGGTGCCAACTTCGTCGAGAGCAACGGTGCCGCCAGCGGTGGTAAGAACGTCGGCTGGACCGCGCCCGGCAACTGGTTGTCCTACCGGTTCGACGTCCCGGGCGGGAGCCACCGCCTGCAGTTGCGGGTGGCCAACGGTTCCGGGGCGGCGGCCACCGGCGCGATCTCGATCCGGGACGCGGCCGGGACCGTGCTGTCCCTCGTCTCGGTTCCGGACACCGGGGGATGGGGGTCCTACCAAACGGTCGAGGTGCCGGTCTCGCTGGCTGATGGTGATCAGGCGCTCACGGTTTACTGTGAAACCGGTGGGTTCAACCTGGACTACCTACGGCTGACCGAGTAGGGGCGGTCGGCCGCCGGCCTGCCGGAGGCGTGCCACAAGCTCGCCTTCGGCAGCGTCGGACATCGGGTCGGTCCAGAAACCCAGCGATAGCCGGCGGCCTCGGACATCGGGTCGGCCCAGGAATCCAGCGATAGCCGGCGTCGGACACCGGGGTCGGCCCAGAAATCCAGCGATAGCCGGGGCGTCGTGGCCGCGATCCTTGCCGCTGTCGTCAGGCCTGTGCGCCCTCGCCGGCGAAGCCGCCACCTTCGCCCGCCGCGCTGAGTAACCCGCACAGCCCTCGGGTGCGTGCCCACCCACCAATGTCCAGCTCCCGCTCCGCACCGTCCGGCTGGTCGTGGTGGTGGTGTCCGGGCCCGCGATGGGGCTGTGGGTGCCAGCCCGAGGTTGTCGGCTGGTTGTGGTGTTGGTGTCCGGGCCCGCGATGGGGCTGTGGGTGCCAGCCCGAGGTTGTCGGCTGGTCGTGGTGGTGGTGTCCGGGCCCGCGATAGGGCCGTGAGCGCCAGCCCGGGGTTCGGCCGGTGCGGGTCCGGGTGGACGACGGGCCGCGCCGTGCAAGCCAGAAACCGGGTCGGGGCGCTGTGATCACGCGAACCCGCGCAGCACCACGGACCGGCAGCCTGCGCCTTGATCTGCTGGCGGCGCTTGATCAACCGGACGTCGCAGAGAACGTCTTAGGGGCTTTGCGGACGCGCGTGCACATAACGAGGTGCCGCCCCCGAAAGAAAGGAGCGGCACCCGGACGAAGATCGGTCAGTGCGCGACCGGGCAGCCGCCGGTCAGCTTGCCGAGGAACGCGTTCGGGTCGTAGTAGTGCTCGACCTCGAGGAGCTTCAGGTCGTCGTTGACCTTGGCGACGCTCATGCCGAACATCTCGATCGTCTTGCCGTTCGGCTGGAAGCCGTGGTACTCGCCGTCGAAGGAGCCCCAGTGCCGCCACTTGAAGGTGACCACCGGCGGCGGGCTGAGGACCTCGAGCACCTCCCAGTAGAAGCCGTTCGGGAAGGCGCCGTGGAAGACGTCGTGCTGGCCGTCGAACGACTCCGGCTTGTAGAAGACGCTGTCACCGACCAGCACGTTGTAGCTGCCCTGGTCGGCGATGTCCTGCGCGGACGCCCAGCCGCCGCCGTTGACGTTGGTGCGGAAGTGCTCGGACACCATCGAGACCCAGGTCTTCGGGTCCTTCTTGTGCGACACCTCCATCTCGAAGACCTGGACGATCGACTCGACGATCGCTTCGAGCGAGCCGGGCGCGTGCTGCGTGGTGCGCTGGCCGGGCATGACGACTGCCGACAGGTGGTAGTCGGGCGTGCCGTGCCGGAACTCGGACGGGTCGGCGGCCTCAATTACGGCATCGCGGCCCTGCAGCCACAACGGCGTCTCAGTCAAGGGAGTGGTCCTTCCAACGAGGGGGAGGGGGCCCTGTATGTCGCACTCTGGTTACCCCCCGTAGTCCAAAGGCGATGATCACCCTATCCACGTTGGACCTGCGAAAAAAGATCTCATCGGTTAATAGCCATTTACCGATCGACACCTGTATTAACGGCTCGCGACGTCGAGGGCCTGCTCGAGATCGGTGATCAGATCGTCCGGGTGCTCGATGCCGACGGCGATCCGGACGGTTCCCGGGGTGATCCGCGCCGCGCGCAGCTCCTCCGGGGTGAGCTGGCGGTGCGAGGTGCTGGCCGGGTGCAGCATCAGCGTCTGCGTGCCGCCGAGCGACGGGGCGGCCCGGATCAGCCGGACCCGGCTCAGCAGGCGTACGCCGGCGTCGTAGCCACCGGCCAGGTCGAAGCAGAACGCGCCCGGGTAGCCGGTGACGTGCTTGGCCGGCGCCGGGCCGGTCCAGCTCACCGAACTGACCGCGGGGTGATCGGCGAGCCAGGTGGCGACCCGGGTCACGTTGGCCGCGTGCCGTTCCATCCGCAAGGCCAGGGTCTGCAGGCCGCGGATGGTCAGCCACGCCGCGAACGGGTCGGCGGTCGCCCCGAACTCGGCCGCGTACTCCCAGGTGCGCTGGTGCAGCTCCGGATCGGCGAAGACGAGCAGGCCACCGGTGACGTCGGAGTGGCCGTTCAGGAACTTGGTGGCCGAGTGCACCACGACGTCGGCGCCGTGCTCGATCGGCCGGCAGAAGACCGGGGTGGCGAACGTGTTGTCGACAACGGTCAGCACTCCGGCGGCGCGTGCCACCGGGGCGAGGGCCGGCAGGTCGCTGACGTGGCCGGTGGGGTTGGCGATGGTCTCCAGGTAGAGGACCTTGGTGCGCGGGGTGAGGGCGGCCCGCACCTCCTCCGGATCCCGGCCGTCGACCCGGGTGACGGTCACCCCGCGCCGGGCCACCAGGTCGTGCAGCAGCGCGTGGGTGCCGCCGTAGACGCCGTGCTGGGCGATCACGTGGTCGCCGGTGCCGAGCAGGCTGTGCAGCAGCATGGTGATCGCGCCCATGCCGGAGGAGGCGGCGATCGCGGCGGCCCCGCCCTCCAGGTCGGCGACGGCGGTCTCCAGGGCACGGACGGTCGGGTTGGCGAAGCGGGAGTAGACGTAGGCGCCGTCCGGCCGGTGCATGCCGTCGGCCATCAGCTCCGGATCGGCGAAGGCGAACGACGAGGTCTGATAGATCGGCACCGCGAGAGGCGTGCTGTGCTCCGGGATCGGTGCGATGACGTGGACCATGCGGGTGTCGGGATGCATGCCTCTGATGCTGCGCACGGTGACCGGCCGGGTACAGGGCCAATACCGGTATATTGGTTCGCTGATGAGTCCAATCTCGCCCGCCGTCCTCGCCGCGCGACTCGGTCGCTGGTCGGCCGGGCGCGGCCCGCTCTACCTGCTGCTCGCCGGGCGGCTCCGGGCGCTGATCGACGACGGCGAGCTGCCGCCGGGCACCGGGCTGCCGACCGACCGGGCGCTGGCCGCCGGCCTCTCCGCCGGTCGGACCACCGTGGTGGCCGCCTACGACCTGCTGCGTCAGGAGGGCCGGCTGGTGCGGCGGCAGGGGAGCGGCACCTGGGTGGCCGGGTCCGCGCCCGGGCCGCTGAGCGCCACCGAGCCGACGGTGAACCCGGTCTTCCTGCATCTGCTGGACCCGCCGGACCACGTGGCGCAGTTCGCCTGCGCCGGGCCGACCGGGGCGCCACCGGCCGTGCTGGCCGCCTACCGGTCGGCGCTGGCCGGGCTGGGTGGGCCGGATCTCGGCTATCACCCGGCGGGGCATCCGCGGTTGCGGGCCGCGCTGGCCGCGCGGTACACGCTGCTCGGGGTGCCGACGACCGCCGAGCAGATCCTGATCACCACGGGCGGCCAGCAAGGGCTGGCGCTGCTGGCCCGGGCGCTGATCGCGCCCGGGACCGAGGTGGTGCTGCAGGCGCCGACCTATCCCGGGGCTTTGGAGATCTTCCGCGAGTCGGCGGCGGCATTGCTGCCGGTTGCGACAGACGATTTCCGGTACGCCGAAGCGCTGTCCCGTAAACCGGCGATGGCATATCTGATCGCCCGGTGCCACAACCCGACCGGGCAGAGCCTGTCCGCGGGCTCGCTGGAGCGGATCGTGGGCGCCGCGGCGGCCGCCCGGGTGCCGCTGGTGGTGGACGACGTGCTCGCGGAGCTGACGTTCGCGCCCCGCGCCGCCGAGTCCGCCGTCTCCGTGCCGTTTTCTGGCCCGCCGGCTCTCCCTGGGGGTTCCGCTGTCGGCGCGGCTCCTTCCCGCCGCGCGTCCGCGCCGGTGGCGGCGCTCGCGCCGGAGGCGGATGAGCTGATCACCGTGGGCTCACTCAGCAAGCTGGTCTGGGGTGGGCTGCGGATCGGCTGGGTGCGGGCGCAACCGACGCTGATCGGGCGGCTGGCCCGGCTCAAGGCGGTGCTCGACCTGGGCAGCGGGGTGCTGGACCAGCTCGCCGCGGTGGAGCTGGTCGCGGGTCTGGACGCGCTGGTGGCCGAGCGGGCCGGGCTGCTCCGGGCACGGCACAACCACCTCTGTGCCGAGCTGCGGCGGGAGCTGCCGGACTGGGAGTTCGAGCCGGCCGGGGGCGGGCAGACCCTCTGGGTGCGGCTGCCCGGCGCGGACGCGGCGTCCTATGCGCAGGCGGCGCTGCGGCAGGGGGTCGCGGTGCTGCCCGGCGGGTCGCTCGACCCGTCCGGTGGGAGTCTGGACCGGTTGCGGATCCCGTTCGTGGCGGAGCCGGCGGCGCTGAGCGCGGGCGTCCGGGCGATGGCCGAGGCGTGGCGCGGGTTCGCCGGGCGGACGACGGGCGGCCCGCCGCCGCTGCCGGCGATCGCGGTCTGACTCAGCCTTCGGTGCCGGCCGGGAGTTTGGCCACCTCGGGTTGCTTGGCGGGCGGGGTGACCAGGGCCGCGGACAGGACCGCGGTCTCCTCGTCGCCGGCCTGCTCCGGCTTGTCGGTGGCCCCGGCGGCGGGCTGCGCCGGCAGGACGGTCGTCTTGTCGTTGTCGGCCGGGGCGGCGATCGCGATGGTCTTGTCGTCGGCCGGGGTGGTCGCCGCGAGAGGCATCGCGATGGTCTTGTCGTCGTCGGCCGGGAGGGCCGCGGACGGCTTGGCGGGGATTTTTCCGGCTTCCGGCGCAATAGTTGGATTGGCGGTAATATCGGATTTATTAGTTTTTGGGGCCTCTGCGGCGATATTCGACGGCGCGGCGGCCTTCGCCGAGGTGGCAGCGGCAACGGGCTTGGCCGGGGCGGCAGTGGCGACCGGCGCCGGCGGCTTCACCTGAGCGGCGGCGGTGACCGGCACGGCCGGCTTCGCCGGGGTGGGGATGGCGACCGGCGCCGGCGGCTTCACCTGGGCGGCAGCGGTGACCGGCACCGACGGCTTCGCCGGGGCCGGAGTGGCCGCGGACGGGATCGCCACGGTGGGGTCCGCTACCGGCGTACGCAAAATCTGGGTTCTGTCGTCTCCGGACGGGTGGCGCGACGGTGCCGGCTGAGCGGTCCGCAGGACGGTCGTCTCGATGGCGGCCACGGTGTCCCCGGCGACCTTCGCCGATCCGCGGAAGCGGCCGATCTCGCCGATGATCGGCAGCACCGGCGGCTCGTAGCGGGCCCACCGGCGAGCGCTCAGCGCGGTGCACAGCAGCGGCACGGCGAGCAGCGCGGCCAAGCCGTAGCCCGGCCGGCTCAGGTCGAAATCGGCCTTGACCACGTCCGGCGGCCAGGCGCCGGCGTAGGACTCCGGCGCGTTCCACGCCCAGTACGTCACGCCCAGGTACGCCGCACCGGCGAGGGTCGGCCCGGCCGGCGAGATCGGCGAGAACGCCATGATCGCGAAGAGGATCCCGGCCATGACCAGCAGCAGCAGGCCGCTCACCGATTCGGCCGTGAACATGTCCCGCCCGCGGCTGACCAGGTCGTGGGTGAAGCCGACGCCGGCCAGAACCCAGGTGGCCGGGGCGAGCACGAGTGCGTACAGGATCGACCGGAGGTGACGCATGATCCGGCACGCTACCTCGGCCCGGCAACGACCGCTAAGTGCGCCGTATGGTGCCGGGATGGACGAACAGCACCAAGGTCGACCGATCGCCGACAGCCGGGTCACGCTCAGTAAGATCATGACCGCGGTGGACGTCAATCTCTACGGCACCGTGCACGGTGGGGTATTGATGAAGTTCGTCGACGACGTGGCCGGCGCCGCCGCGGCGCGGCACAGCGGGGGCACCGCCGTCACCGCCGCGATCGACGAGATCGTCTTCATCGAGCCGGTCCGGGTGGGCGACCTGGTGCACGCGTACGCGCAGGTCAACTGGACCGGCAACAGCTCCATGGAGGTCGGCGTGAAGCTGGCCGCCGAGCGCTGGGACGAGGTCGGCGGCACCCCGATCCCGGTGGCCACCGCCTACCTGGTGTTCGTGGCCGTCGATGTGGCCGGCAAACCGCGTTCGGTCCCGCCGGTGGTGCTCACCGACCCGGACGACAAGCGCCGGTTCAAGGAGGCGCTGATCCGCCGTGACCATCGTCTCGCTCGCCGCGCCGCCATTCAGCGGGCCCGCGCCGAGCAGTGAACGGTCCGCGCGGGGCTGAGTAAAAGTTAGGGTGAGCGGATGACGGTGACGATGGGCACAGTCCTCTGGGAGCCGCCGGCCGACGCCCGGCAGACCTCGCGGATCGGCGACTACCTGACGTGGCTGGAACGGGAACGCGGCCTGGCCTTCGCCGACTATCCGGCGCTGTGGGAGTGGTCGGTCACCGACCTCGGCGGTTTCTGGAGCTCCATCTGGGACTACTTCGGCGTGCTCGCCCACGACCCGCCGACCGCCGTGCTGGGCAGCCCCTCGATGCCGGGCGCGCGGTGGTTCCCCGGCGCCACGCTGAACTATGCGGAGAACGTGCTGCGGATGCCCGGCATCGGCGACGACGAGCCGGTCGTCCTGGCGTACTCGCAAACGCGCGAACCGGTCACCCTCACCGCGCGGCAGCTCCGTGAGCAGGTGCGGCGCGTGCGTGCCGGGCTGAAGGCCCGCGGGGTCGGCAAGGGCGACCGGGTCGCCGCCTACGCGCCGAACATCCCGGAGACCTACGTGCTGATGCTGGCCACCGCCAGCCTCGGCGCGATCTTCTCGTCCTGCGCGCCGGAGTTCGGGTCGCGCAGCGTGATCGACAGATGGAGCCAGATCGAGCCGAAGGTGCTGGTCGCTGTCGACGGCTACACCTACGGCGACAAAACTGTCGATCGCCAGGCCGAGGTCGCGGCGATTCGGCAAGCGCTGCCGTCGGTGGAGCACGTGATCACCATCGGATACCTCGGTACCGGAGGCGACTTCTCGGAGCTGTCCGGGCCGGACCAGCTCGCCTTCGAGCCGGTGCCCTTCGACCACCCGCTCTACGTGCTCTACAGCTCCGGCACCACGGGCCTGCCCAAACCGATCGTGCACGGCCACGGCGGCATCCTGCTGGAGCACCTCAAGATCCTCGCGCTGCACCACGACCTGGGCCCGTCCGACCGGTTCTTCTGGTTCACCACCACCGGCTGGATGATGTGGAACTACCTGGCCAGCGGGCCGGCCGTCGGCGCGGCGACAGTGCTCTTCGACGGCAACCCGGGCTGGCCCTCGCTGGACACCCTCTGGGATCTGATCGACACCGCCGGGATCACCTATTTCGGTACGTCGGCGCCGTTCCTGATGGCCTGCCGCAAGGCGGGTCTCACGCCGGGCAAGCGCTTGAAGGGGCTGGGCTCGACCGGCGCGCCGCTGCCCGTCGAGGGATTCGCCTGGGTCTACCAGGCGGTCGGCACCGACCTGCAACTGCTCTCGCTCTCCGGCGGCACCGACGTGTGCACCGGCTTCGTCGGCGGCGCGCCGCTGCTCCCGGTCCGCGCCGGGCTGATCTCCGGCCGCAGCCTGGGCGCCCGGGTGGAGGCCTTCGACCCGAGCGGCAAGCCGGTCATCGGCGAGCTGGGCGAGCTGGTGATCAGCGCGCCGATGCCGAGCATGCCCGTCGGTTTCTGGAACGATCCGGACGGCTCGCGCTACCGCGAGGCGTACTTCGACGTCTTCCCGGGCGTCTGGCGGCACGGCGACTGGATCACCATCGGCGAGGACGGCTCCTGCGTGATCACCGGCCGCTCGGACGCCACCCTGAACCGGGGCGGGGTCCGGCTCGGCACGTCCGAGTTCTACTCAGTGGTGGAGAGCCTGCCGGAGATCGTCGACTCGCTGGTGGTGCACCTGGAGTCCGCCGGCGACCCGAACGGTGAGCTGCTGCTCTTCGTGGTGCCGGCCGAGGGCGTCGAGGTCGACGACGCGCTGCGCGCGCGGATCGCCCGGGAGCTGCGCGGGTCGCTGTCGCCCCGGCACGTTCCGGACAAGATCTATGCGGTACGCGCGGTGCCCCGCACGCTGTCGGCGAAAAAGCTCGAGGTGCCGGTGAAACGCATCCTCACCGGCACCCCCGTGGACGCGGCAGCCGCCCGGGGCGCGCTGGCCAACCCGGAGTCGCTGGCCGCTTTCGCCGAGCTGGCCCGCACCCGGTCCGGTGCTTAGGCGCCCAGCACCAGGCTGACCTTCTCGGCGGTGGCCCGGGCGTCCAGCTTGGTCTCGTCCAGGTTGGCGCAGAGCACCGCGGAGGCCCCGGCCACCAGCGGCGCGAGCAGCCAGTCCACCGGGTCCGGGTGGATCGCGACGTCGATCAGCACCCGGTCGCCGGCGCCGAAGCCGAGCTGGCCGGCCCGGTCCTCGGCGGCCTCCAGCACGTCCTGATGGCTCAGCTCGATCGGGCCGGCGAACGCCCGGTCGGCCGGCCCGACCTGCTCGCCGCGGAAGTGGTCACCGTGGTTGCGCACCTCGGTGACGAAGTCGGCGTACCCGGCGGGCAGCTCGCGCAGCGGCATGGCGAGCGGGAGCAGGCCTGTCGCGTACCGGTCGGTGGTGGCCCAGGCGGCCGCGCGGCCGGCCCGGTCCGGGGTGGTGAACAGCGCCTCCACCGGCTGCGGGTCGCCACCCAGGTCGGCCAGGTCGGCGGCGAGCCCGGCGGCCGACACGCCGAGCAGGATGGCGGCGGTCTGCCAGTGCGGTGGCAGGAGCAGCGCGACGCTGTCGCCGTGCCCCAGGCCGACGCCGTCGACCAGCAGGTTCGCCGTCTTGGACACCCAGTTGTCGAGTGTCGCGCCGGACAGCTCGGCGCGGTCGCCGGTGGCGTCGTCATACCAGGTGAGCAGCGGTGCGGCCGGATCGTGCCGGACCGCCTTCGCGAGCGCCTGCGGGATCGTGGTCATCATCGCCTCTCACCTTAGGCTGGTCACCCACAGTGACCGTGTCGGTGCGTCTTTCCGGCATCGATTACGGCAACGTCCGGCAACCACCGGCGTCGCGGACACGTTCCCGGAGCGTTCCGGGCGTACGCTCGGGGTGGATGCCGAAGACCCATGGTGTCCACGTTCCATCGCAGCATCGGTACGTCAGAGACGCCAAGGAGATGCCTCGTGACCCCCGGTCGCCCCCCGCGAGTGCTGGTCGACGCCACTAGTGTCCCCGCGGACAGAGGTGGTGTCGGCAGATATGTCGACGGATTGCTCGGCGCCCTCGGGCAGCTGGGCCCGGATCGTGTGGACCTGGCCGTGGTCGCCCAGCGTTCGGATGCGGAGCGTTACCGGCGGATGCTGCCGGATGCCGAGGTGTTGCCCGGCCCGGCCGCGATCGCGCACCGGCCCGCCCGGCTCGCCTGGGAGCAGACCGGCCTGCCGCTGCTGGTCCAGCAGGTCGGCGCGGAGGTCCTGCACTCGCCGTTCTACACCTGCCCGCTGCGGTCCAGCGTCCCGGTCACGGTGACCGTGCACGACGCGACGTTCTTCACCGAGCCGGAGCACTACGACAACACCAAGCGGACCTTCTTCCGCAGCGCGATCAAGACGTCGCTGCGCCGCGCCGCCCGGGTCATCGTGCCCAGCAAGGCGACCCGCGACGAGCTGATCCGGCTGCTCGACGCCGACCCCACCAAGATCGACGTGGCGTACCACGGTGTCGAGCAGGCCGCCTTCCACATGCCGACCGAGGAGGAGAAGGCGCGGGTCCGCGCCCGGCTCGGCCTCGGCGACTCCGGCTACGTCGCCTTCCTCGGCGCCAAGGAGCCGCGGAAGAACGTGCCCAACCTGATCCGTGGCTGGGCCCGCGCGGTGGCCGACTGGCCGCACCCGCCGGCGCTGGTGATCGCCGGTGGCCAGGGGCACGACGACGACATCGACCGCGCGGTCGCCGAGGTGCCGTCCCACCTGCGCCTGCTGCGCCCCGGCTATCTGCGCTACGCGGACCTGCCGGGCTTCCTCGGCGGCGCGCTGGTGGCCTGCTACCCGTCCTTCGGCGAGGGCTTCGGCCTGCCGATCCTGGAGGCGATGGCCTGCGGTGCCCCGGTGCTCACCACGCCCCGGCTCTCGCTTCCCGAGGTGGGCGGCGACGCGGTGGCGTACACCACCGAGGCGCCGGAGCGGATCGCCGTGGACCTCGCCGATCTCCTGCACGACGAGCAGCGCCGGCAGGCGTTGGCCAAGGCCGGCTTCGACAGGGCGAAAGAGTTCACCTGGGCGTCCAGCGCGGAGGTACACGTGGCCACGTGGAACCGGGTCGTCGTGTGATCGTCAACTAAACTCGACGCGCATGAGCGACGAACAGGATGTGCTGTACGGAGTGGTTCTGGCCGGCGGTACCGGAACCCGTCTGTGGCCACTGTCCCGCGCCGGTCATCCCAAGTTTCTGCACCCGTTGACCGGCACCGAGGCCTCGTTGTTGCAGGCCACGGTGGACCGGTTGGACACGTTGACCTCACCCGATCGGGTCTTTGTGGTGACCGGCGTGGCGCATGCCGCGGCGGTCTCCCGGCAACTCACCGCGATGCCCGACGAGAACGTTCTGGTCGAGCCGTCGCCGCGCGACTCCTGCGCCGCGATCGCGCTGGCCGCCGCGGTGATCGCCCGCCGGGACCCGGAGGCGATCATGGGCTCGTTCGCCTCCGACCACCTGATCACGGACAAGGAGGAGTTCGCCCGGGTGATCCGCCGCGCGATGGCGGGCGCCAAGGCCGGGCTCCTGATGACCCTGGGCATCACCCCGACCCGCCCGGAGACCGGGTACGGCTATCTCCAGTGCGGTGGCGCTGTCGGCGACGGCCCGGCGCTGAAGGTCGAGGAGTTCAAGGAGAAGCCGTCGTACGAGGTGGCCGAGGGCTACGTGAAGTCCGGCAACTACCTGTGGAACGCCGGCATGTTCGTCTGGCGGGCCGACGTCTTCCTCGCCGAGCTGGCCCGGCAGCAGCCGCAGCTGGCCGCCGGGGTGCGCCGGATCGCCGCGGCCTGGGGCACCGCCGAGCAGGAGGAGGTGCTCGGTGAGGTCTGGCCGACCCTGCCCCGCATCTCGGTGGACTACGCGGTGATGGAGGGCGCGGCCGGGGCCGGCCGGGTCGGCACCGTCCCGGGCGACTTCGGCTGGAACGACGTCGGCGACTTCCACACCCTCGGTGAGGTGCTCACCGCCGACCCGGCCGGCAACGTGGTGGTCGGCCACGACACCGGCGCCGAGCGGCCCACCGTGCTGCTGCGCGAGGCGGAGAACCTGGTGGTGGTGCCCGGTTCCGGTCGTCTGGTGGCCGCGATGGGCGTCCGCGACCTGGTCATCGTGGACACCACGGACGCCGTGCTGATCTGCCCGCGGGACCGTGCGCAGGAGGTCAAGAGCCTGGTCGACCAGCTCAAGGAGCTCGGCCAGCACGGCTACATCTGAGCCCCGCCGCCTACCAGCCGACGATGGTGTGCACTGTCGGCTGGTAGGTGCCGATCTGCAGCGACTTCATCCGGATCTCGTTGCGCTCCGGGTCGCCGAACTCCTCCAGCGTCGCGAAGGGCCCGCCGGTGGCCGGTCCCCGCACGCTGTACCGCAGCGAGTTCCCCCAGCCGCAGTTGTCGTCGCCGGTGGGGCAGGGCACCCACTTGAGGCCGACGAAGACCGAGGTGCCCGGCTTGACGGTGAGCGTCTCGGCGGGACCCGGCATCTCGACCTTCCGGGTCGGCACCTCGATCACCTCGTTGGCGGCGTTGACCGGGGCGACCGAGATCCATCCGTCGACGGTGCAGCTGTGCTTGCCGCCGTTGGTCAGGGTGACCATCCCGTACGCGGGCGACGCCGTTCCCTCGGTCTGGCGGGTGATGGTGGTCCGCAGGTCCGCGTCGCGGCACTTCCCGCCGGTGACCGCCGTCGTCGCGGCCGTCGTCGCGGCCGCCTTGGTCGAAGCCGTCCCGGTCGGAGCCGCCTTGGCGGGAGTCGCCTTCGTGGTGGCCGGCGCGGCCGCCGTGGGCTGGCCGGTGGCCGGTCCGGTCGCGCCGGAACAGCCGGCCGTCGTGCCGAGCAGGAGCAGAGCCGGGGCGGCGGCCCGGAGAACTCGGGTACGGAGGTCGCGCATGTGGATTCTCACCAGGTCCCTCGATCGGTTAACTAGGACCATCCTGTCAGGACGGCACGGCCTGCACTGAACCGGTTAACCGATGCGGCACGAACGGGGGAGAATCAGCCGAGCCGCGACCGGGCCGGGCCGATCTGCTGGACCACGCCGGCCGCCAGCGGGCTGGGCAGCGCGTCCGGCGCGAACCAGGCCAGGTCGGCCGACTCGTCGCTGATCCGCTCCACCGCGCCGGCCGGTGCGCGCAGCAGGAAGCGCACGTCGTAGTGCACCGACGGCTCGGCCGGCGCCCCGTCGGCGGCCCCGCAGCGCACCTCGTGGATGTCGATGTCGAGCGGCTCCGGGTCGAGGACCAGCCCGTCGATGCCGGACTCCTCGGTCGCCTCGCGCAGCGCCGCGGCCGCCAGGGTCTCGTCGCCCGGCTCGCAGTGCCCGCCGAGCTGCATCCACATGCCGAGCCGGCCGTGCAGGCAGAGCAGCACCCGGCCGGCGTCGTCGACGACCAGCGCGCTGGCCGTGACGTGACCGGCCCGGTGCGCGCGGGTCATCGCGTCCGGGCCGTCGGCGAGCAGGCCCAGGGTCCGCTTGCGGTTCGTCTCGGCCGTCTCCGACGTGGCGGTCCAGCTGGTCAGCACGCGAACCGCGTCCTCGTAGAGGTTCATCAGGATGCTCCGAAAGTCAGGGTCAGGCCCGCGTCGTCGATGGTGATGCCGCTGCTCAGGCCCTCGGCGGCGAGTGCCGCCCGGATCCGTGCGGCGTCCGTACCCAGCCGGACCAGGTCCGCGGGCCCGGGCCCGGCCGGGGTGAGGCGTACCGCGCCGCCCTCCTCGGCGATCCCGGTGCCGGGCGTGCCGAGCTCGGCGGCCAGCGCCGCGGCGCGCGGGGCCGCTTCCGGACCGGCCGGCGACGCGACATCAGGCAGGTGGGCGGCATCGAGCAGGCCTTGGGTACGCGCTTCCGCGGTGCCCAGCCGGAACATGTCGCTCTCCGAGTCCCGGATCAGCACCGACGCCCCGGCGCCGGTGGTGTCCGGCCGGTACGGATAACCGCGCACCACCGCCACCGGGACCCTGTCGCACTTGCCCTTGACCAGCTCGGCGGCGGCCGACAGCTCGTCGACCACGGCCATCTGGGTCAGGCTCAGCTCGTTGCCGTAGGGATCGACCTGACCGCGGTGGTCGAGCAGTGCCTCGATCCCGGCCGCGCCGAGCGCCACGTCGGTGAGCCCGTTGCGCCAGGCCCGGCCCATCGTGTCGGAGATGATCACCGCGACGTCCAGCCCGCGCGCGGCGAAGGCGGCGCGCAGCGCCTGGGCGGAGGCGTCCGGGCCGACCGGCAGCAGCACCAGATGGGTCTTGTCCACGTTCGACGCGTCGATGCCGGCGGCGGCCATCACGAAACCGTGGTGGGTCTGCACGATGGTGGTCGGCCCGCGGCGGGCCACCACCCGGGCGGTCTCCGACTCCAGCACCCGGAGCCGGGCGTCGTCGCGCTCCGGTCCGTCGGCCGGCACCTCGACCAGCCGGCCCTCCGCCTTCGACACGATCTTGCTGGTCACCACCAGCACGTCGCCGTCGGCCAGCCAGGGCGCGGCCGACGTGATCAGCTCGGCCAGGTCGTCGCCGGCGGTGACGTCGCCGATGCCCTCGACCGGCAGCACCTCCAGCCTCATCGGGCCAGCTCCAGCGCGTCGGCGACCATCCGGGTGGTGAGCGTCTCGTCCCGCATCCACAGCGGCACCGCGCGGGTGCGCACCCCGGGCACCTCGACGCCGGCGTCCGACGTGTCGACCAGCCAGCCGTCGAGCAGGCCGCCCTCGGCGCGCGGGCCGTACATCCGCCCGACCGCGCCGGCGCTCACCTCCACCTCCAGCGTGGCCAGGCACTTGTCGGCCATCCCCCGGACGGGTGAACCGCCGATGATGGGGGAGACGCCGACGACCGGGGCCGGGCCGTTCGCCACGGCGTCGCGGATCTCCGGCACGGCGAGGATCGGGGCGATGCTGACCACCGGGTTGCTGGGGGCGATCAGCACCACGTCGGCCTGCCCGATCGCGTCGAGCACCCCGGTCGCCGGCTTGGCGCTCTCCGCGCCGCGGAAGACGAACCGGTGCGTCGGCACCTCACCGCGGTAGCGCACCCACCACTCCTGGAAGTGGATCGCCTTGCGCTCGCCTTCCACATCGACGACGACGTGCGTCTCGAGCCGGTCGTCGGTGGCCGGCAGCAGGGTGATCCCGGGCTGCCAGCGCTCGCACAGCGCGGCGGTGACCTGGGAGAGCGGGAAACCGGCCTGCAGCATGGTGGTGCGCACCAGGTGGGTGGCGGTGTCCTTGTCGCCCAGGCCGAACCAGGACGGCTCGACGCCGTATCTCGCCAGTTCCTCCTTGACGACCCAGCTCTCCCCGACGCGGCCCCAGCCGCGCTCCGGGTCGGCCGCTCCGCCCAGCGTGTACATCACGCTGTCCAGATCGGGGCAGATCTGCAGCCCGTGCATCCGGACGTCGTCGCCGACGTTGACCACGGCGGTGACGTCGGCGCCGATGGCACGGGCGTGCGCGCGCACGCCGACGAGGAACCGGGCGCCGCCGATGCCCCCGGTGAGGACCACGATTCGCATTCGCCCATCCTCTCCCACCGGCGCCGCCGGGCCGGTTGCCGGGTCGCGGTTTACGCTGGGCGCACCTCGATCACCGTACGTCCGGGAGAAACCGTGACCACACCGCAGCCCACGCCGGCTGAGGGCAAACCGATCGGCCAGTACCTGACGCCGCTGCGCGACCTCGCCGCGTACGTCCTGGTCGGCGCCCCGGCCGTGTTCCTTTTCACGGCCGTCATCAGCCTCTTCAAGGACGGCTTCGTCGGCAGTTTCGGCGGCTTCGTCAACCTGGCGACGCTGTTCATGCCGCTGGCCGCCGTCCTGCTGGCCCATGTCCTCGAGCCGGTCCATCCGAAAGCCCGGCTGATCACGCTGGCCGCCGTCGTCGAGTACGCGGTGATGGGCTTCTTCGGCGTGATCTTCGGCCTGCTGTTCGCCGTGATCAAGCAGGCCACGTTCGACCCCGGTGGGGCGTTCCTGTCGCTGCTCGCCGAGGTCGCCTGGCTGGCGGTCTACGGCCTGGTGGCGTACGCCATGTTCCAGATCTGGCGGGGCATGTACACGGTGCCGAAACCGGCTACGCCGCCCGGGGTGTACGGGCGGCCGCAGTACGGGACGCCGTACGGGCAGCCGCCGGCGTACGGCGCGCCGCAGCCGCCGTTCCCGGGTCAGCCCGGGACACCGCCGGCCACCTACGGGCAGCCGACCCCGCCGCCGGCGACGTACGGGCAGCCCACCGCCGCGCCGGCGGCCGCTCCGGCACCGGCGGCGCCCGCTCCCGCGCCGGTGTTCCCGCCCGGCACCTACGGCCAGCCGGCCCCGCCGCCGTCCTGGAACCAGCCGCCGGTCACCACCCCGCCGGTCGGGACGGCGACACCGGCTTCCGCGCCCCCGGCGTCGGCACCGCCCGCTTCCGCGCCCCCGGCGTCCGCCTGGCCTGCCTCCGCGCCCCCGGCGTCCGCCCCGCCGGCCCCGGCCGCGCCGGCCGTGGATCCGGCCGCCATCGACCGCACCACCAAGCTCCCGGACGACCGTCCCGGCTTCGGCCCGGCCGACGCCGACCCGCCCCGGCAGTGAGTATTCCCGTCCACAGGTCCGTGCCGCGTGTCACACGACACTCGACGGGCCTGTGGACGGCGGCGGCACCCGGCCCGATTCCGGCCTAGTCTGCTCTTCGTGGCAGAGGTCAACCAGATCCCGACCGAGGCGAGCATCCGACGTGCGCTGCGGCGCGCCGCCGACGGTAAAGCGATCGACGCAGACGAGGCGACCGCGCTGCTCGCGGCCACCGGCGACCAATTCGACGAGTTGCTCACCATCGCCGGTGGGATCCGGGACGCCGGCCTGCGCGAGGCCGGCCGGCCCGGCGTGGTGACGTATTCGCGGAAGGTTTTCATCCCGCTCACCCGGCTCTGCCGGGATCGGTGTCACTACTGCACCTTCGCCACCGTGCCGCACCGGCTGCCGGCCGCGTTCCTGGAGCGTGACGAGGTCCTCCAGATCGCCCGGCAGGGTGCCGCGCAGGGCTGCAAGGAGGCGCTCTTCACCCTCGGCGACCGGCCCGAGGAGCGCTGGCCGGCCGCCCGGCAGTGGCTCGACGAGCGGGGTTACGACTCCACCCTGGACTACGTGCGGGCCTGCGCCATCGCGGTGCTGGAGGAGACCGGGCTGCTGCCGCACCTCAACCCCGGGGTGCTGAGCTGGGCCGAGCTGCAGCGGCTCAAGCCGGTCGCGCCGAGCATGGGGATGATGCTGGAGACCACCGCCACCCGGCTCTGGTCCGAGCCCGGCGGCCCGCACTACGGCTCGCCCGACAAGGAGCCCGCGGTCCGGCTCCGGGTCCTCGACGACGCCGGCCGGGTGGGCGTGCCGTTCACCACCGGCATCCTGATCGGCATCGGCGAGACCCCTGCCGAGCGGATCGACGCGCTGTTCGCGATGCGCCGCACCGCTCGCGAGTTCGGGCACGTGCAGGAGATCATCATTCAGAACTTCCGCGCCAAGCCGGACACGGCGATGCGCGGGATGCCCGACGCCGAGTTGCGCGAGCTGGCCGCCACGGTGGCCGTCGGCCGGATCATCATGGGTCCCCGGGCCCGCGTCCAGGCCCCGCCCAACCTGATCGACGACGAGTTCGCACTGCTGCTGCGGGCCGGCATCGACGACTGGGGCGGGGTGTCCCCGGTGACTCCGGACCACGTCAACCCGGAGCGCCCGTGGCCGCAGATCGACGTGCTGCGGGAGCGGTCCGCAGCGTCCGGGTTCACGCTGCGCGAGCGCCTCACGATCTACCCGGAGTATGTGCGGCGGGGCGGCGAGGGGTGGCTCGACCCGCGGCTGGCCGCGCACGTGGCAGCGCTCGCCGACCCGGCCGACGGCCTGGCCCGGGAGGACGTCACGCCGGTCGGCCTGCCGTGGCAGGAGCCGGAGGAGGTGTTCGGCACCGGGCGGACCGACCTGCACGCGGCGGTCGACAGCGAGGGCCGCACCGGCGACCGCCGATCCGACTTCGACTTCGTCTACGGCGACTGGGACGAGGTCGCCGCGCACGTCAAGAGCGCGCCGCGGACCGTGCCGACCGACGTGCTGGCCGGGCTCAAGCTCGCCTCGGCCGATCCGGCCGCGCTGCTGCTGCCGGAGCACGAGGAGAAGGCGATGGCGCTGTTCAACGCGGACGGCAGCGCGCTCGACGAGCTCACCCGGATCGCCGACGACCTGCGCCGGGAGGTCAACGGCGAGGACATCACCTACGTGGTGAACCGCAATATCAACTTCTCCAACGTCTGCTACGTGGGGTGCCGGTTCTGCGCCTTCGCCCAGCGGGAGAAGGACGCCGACGCCTATCGGCTCTCCGTCGAGCAGGTCGCCGACCGGGCCGAGGAGGCGTGGCGGGACGGCGCCTCCGAGGTGTGCATGCAGGGCGGCATCGACCCGAAGATGCCGGTTACCGCGTACGCCGATCTGGTCCGCGCGGTGAAGCAGCGGGTGCCGGGGATGCACGTCCACGCGTACTCGCCGATGGAGATCGTCACCGCGGCGTCCAAGGCGGGGGTGTCGATCCGGGAGTGGCTCACCGAGCTGCGCGAGGCCGGCCTGGGCACCATCCCGGGCACCGCCGCCGAGATCCTCGACGACGACGTGCGCTGGGTGCTGACCAAGGGCAAACTCCCGACCGCCACCTGGGTCGACGTGGTCACCACGGCACACCAGGTCGGCATCCGCTCCAGCTCGACGATGATGTACGGGCACGTCGACCACCCGCGCCAGTGGCTCGGCCACTTCCGGGTGCTGGCCGGCATCCAGGACGTGACCGGCGGCTTCACCGAGTTCGTCGCGTTGCCGTTCATCCACACCAACGCCCCGATCTATCTGGCCGGCATCGCCCGGCCCGGCCCCACCTGGCGGGAGAACCGGGTCGTCCACGCCATGGCCCGGGTCCTGCTGCACGGTCGCATCGACAACATCCAGTGCTCCTGGGTGAAACTCGGCGACGAGGGCACCCGGGTCATGCTCAACGGCGGCTGCAACGACCTCGGCGGCACCCTGATGGAGGAGACGATCTCCCGGATGGCCGGCTCGGAACACGGCTCCGCCCGCACGGTCTCCGAGCTGAAGGAGCTGGCCGCCGCCGCGGGCCGCCCCGCGGTCGAACGCACCACGGTCTACACCCGCCGCTGACCCTTTCGGCCCGCACGCTCCGGGTCTCGCCGCGGGCACTTCCGCGGTCGCTCCGGCCCGGCCCGCACCCCAGCGGGCCGGGCGCCGGGCTGAGCGCGGCTTCGCGCGTCGGGCCGTGTCGTTCCGGCTTCGCGCGTCGGGCCGTGTCGTTCCGGCTTCGCGCGTCGGGCCGTGTCGTTCCGGCTTCGCGCGTCGGGCCGCTTCGCTCCGGCTTCGCATGTCGGGCCGCGTCGCTTCCGGCTTCCCGCGTCGGGCCGCGTCGCTTCCGGCGCCGCGCGGGCCCGGCACGGGCGCGAGGTGGGCATCACCCCTTTCCGGTACGCCGAGAAGACCCCTTTCCGGTACGCCGGGAAGCTCCCGTCGCCTGAGCCCGTTCGCCGCCCGGCCCTGAGCCGGCTCTCGGCCTGAGCCCGCTTGCGGCCTGAAGTTGGCTCGCCTTCCAGTCCGTTCGCGGGTCTGCCCTGCGACGCCGGGCGCCGTGGGTGAGGCGGGTGCGTGGGGAACGACACGATGGTGGCGGGTTTCGATGGGGTGCCGGATGGGGATACCCGCGGCGCCGGTCAGGGTTGCGTGGTGCGTGTAGACGGTCTTATCTGGGCGGGACTGTCCCTCGTGGCGGAACGGGTTCGGATCGGTGGGCATGGACGGCGGGCACTGGTCCGAGCGGGACATGTCAGGGCCCGTCAGGATGAGTGGGGGCAGGATCGAGACGGCATGAGGGCTGGTCAGCCGCGGGTGTGCGGGCCTGGCCGGGGGTGCGGGGGCGGACCGGGCGACGGCTGGCTCGGCGGTGGGATGGCACCGTCGCGGGACCCCCCTTCACGGGAGGTAACAAATCGGGTTAAATTGGACGTCGAGGCCGGCCCTCGCGTTACCTTCCGGTGGCTCCGGGAGATAGGGCAGGAACGGGACTTCGGCGCGCCCTGGCGCCTCGGGGGAACGGGCCCATTTATCAGGTTCGGCTTGACGACGCACGTCTTACACGCGTGTAATTTTGGTGGGGTTGTGGGGTCGATGTGCAACTTTTGCGGCGAACCCACAGAAACACGCCGCGTGCGTGGGGGGTCAGCGTCGGCATCGCTGCCGGCGCAGAATTTGGAGGCACGCCGATGGAAGCGCAGGTTGAAGGGGTAGACCTGCTCGGGGACGCGCCCGAGTGGCAAGAGCGGGCGCTGTGTTCGCAGACCGATCCGGAAGCCTTCTTCCCGGAGAAGGGCGGATCGACGCGCGAGGCCAAGCGCATCTGCGGGCGCTGTGAGGTCAAGGCCGAATGTCTGGAGTACGCACTCGGTCACGATGAACGGTTCGGCATCTGGGGTGGACTGTCCGAACGTGAACGTCGCAAGCTGAAGCGCCGCGTCGCCTGACGACACCGCGACAGGCGCGGCGAGCGTCCCGCGCGCGGCACAGCGAGCGGACGGCGACGCGGTGGACGCGGCGACGGGGCGGTCAGACGCGGTGGACGCGGCGACGGGGGCGGTCAGACGCGGTGGACGCGGCGACGGGGGCGGTCAGACGCGGTGGACGCGGCGACGGGGGCGGTCAGACGACGTCAGAAAGACGCGGCGACCACGACGATCAGGCGGCGCGTCAAAGGCCGCGCGGGGGCGCGGGATCAGGCGGCGTCAGAGGCAGCGTGGGGGCGCGGCGATCAGGCGGTGACGGAAACCTGTGGTGAATCCGCGCGGGGGCGCGGCGATCGAGCGGCGTCGGGAGACCTGCGGTAAGGCGTGCGAGGGGGCACGGCGAGCCGCGCGGCGGCCGCGGCGATCAGGCGGCGTCGGGGGACCTGCGGTGATCCGCGCGGGGGCGCGGCACGAGCCGGGCGACGCGGCGGGCCACACCCGACGGTGGACCGCGAGGCTGACCGGCGTCAGGCCAGCTCGTCGGGGTCGACGCCGAGCAGGTTGGCGACCTGCTCGATGATGACGTCGTGGACCAGGTCGGCGAGGTCCTCGCGGTCCATCGCCCGGAACTCCAGCGGGCGGCGGTACAGCACGATCCGTGGTGGCAGCTCGTGCCGCCCCGGACGGCCGGGCAGCAGCCGGGCCAGGGGCACCTCGCCGTCCTCGAGCACGTCCGAGTCGTACACGTTCAGCTCGGGTGGCACGTCCTCGACGGCGAACTCGACGCCGGCCAGCTCCTTGGCATAACGCCGCTCCAGGCTCTCGACGGTGTCCAGCACCAGGTCGTCGAAGATCTCCGCCTTGGTGCGGGCCAGTGGCACGGTCGCCGGCACCAACCGGCCGCGCAGGCCGCGGCCGTGCCGATCACGCCGCGCCGGATGCCCCGGGCCGGTGGTACGCGCCGCCTTCGGGTCGGTACGGCGGCGTTCAGGGCTGGTGGTCACCTGCTGAGCGTATCCCCACCCGGGCGACATCAGTGGTCAGGCCGTTCCTCGCCGTGTGTCTCACCCGTTAATTCGTCCCATCGGGGCGGCGTGTCTGCCGACCATGGCCGAATCGTGATGCATCGCGGGTCGGCGTGTCGCGGGGTAACGCTCCCCTGAAGGCCCGGCGGGGCGATAGGTTGCCGCCGTGAGGTCACCACGGCGCTGCTCCCGGAACGGCTGTCCCCGACAGGCGGTCGCCACCCTGACCTACGTCTACAGCGATTCGACGGCTGTCGTCGGCCCGCTCGCGGCGTTCGCCGAGCCGCACACGTACGACCTGTGCGAGCCGCACGCCCGCAGCCTCACCGCCCCGCGAGGCTGGGACCTGGTCCGGCACGACGGCGACTTCGCACCCCCACCCCCCACCACCGACGATCTGGTCGCCCTGGCCGAGGCGGTGCGGGAGGCGGCCCGTCCGGCGCCCCCACGCCCCGACGAGGACCACACCCCGCAGACCGGCCGTCGCGGCCACCTCCGCGTCATCCCGCCCTCCCACTGACCCGCCGCCTGGAGCAGAGGCGCCCGGACCCGCCGCCTGGAACAGAGGCGCCCGGAACCGCGCCTCGAACAGAGGCGCCCGGAACCGCGCCTGGAGCAGGGCGGGACGAGTGGGACTCGCCCGCGGCGGGAGAAGCCGCGGGCGGAACCGAGCCACGGACACGCTGTGACCGCGCTCCGGGACACACCCGTGAGTCGCCCGGTCGGTCCCGAGCGGGATCACGTCGCGGGCTGGCCACGGGACGCGGCTGCTGCGGTGGTGGCAGCCCGAGGCCGTACCGGGAAAAAACGAGGCTCCCGGAAGCCGGACGGCGACCGGAAGCCTCGGCGGACCCGACGCGGGCGATCCCGGACGTCAGGGCAGGGCGATCAGGTGAAAGCGTTTGCGCAGGTAGGGGATCAGGACCCGGTAGGCGCGGATGGTGTCCGGCTGGGCGTAGTCGTGGGAGAGGACGATCGCGCCCGGGTGGGTGTGCCGTTTCACCGAGCTGATGACGCGGCTGGTGTGTGCGCCGTCGGACTCGGTCTTGCCGTGCTCCCAGTCGCGGGGATCGACCTTCCAGTAGATCGAGGACATGCCAAGTTGCTTCGCGGTTTTCACGATCTGCGAAGTGAAGTTGCCGCCCGGGGCGCGGAAGTAGCTGATCTTCGCGTTCGGGACGGCGGCGCGGATGGCGGCGTTGGTGCGCTCCATGTCGGCGCGGATCTGGGCGGGCTTCTTCTTGCCCAGTCGCAGGTCGTGGTTCCAGGTGTGGTTGCACAGGGCGTGACCGCCGGCCGCGATCTTGCGGACCAGGTCGGGGTGCCGCTTCACGTTCTCCCCGACCAGGCAGAAGGTGGCTTTCACCTTCTCCTTGGCGAGGATCTTGAGCAGAGCCGGGGTGTTGGCCGGGTCTGGGCCGTCGTCGAAGGTGAGCGCGACGTCCTTGGTCCCGGTGGTGAGCCGGCTGCCGCCCGGGCCGGTGCGGCCTTTCGGGTGTTTCGGGATCGCGGTGCTCTCGGTGCGCGGCTTGGTCTTGGTGGGCGTGGGCGCCGGCTTGGTCGTCGGCTTGGCGGCCGGAGTGCCGGTGGCCGGATCGCTGGTGGCCGGCGTGGCGATCGCCGGCGTGGCCACCGCGGGCGGGGCCGCCTCGCTGTGGGACGACTCGGCGGCAGCCGCCTGGCCCACCAGCCCCAGCATGATCAGCGACATGCTGATCAGCAGAGCCTTTCGGGTATGGGACAGCCGCATCGATTACCTCCCCAGATCATCGGCGGACTGACGAGGATGCCTCGTGACCCGACCGGTCGCCAAGTCCCGAACGCATCTTTCGCACTCTTTTGGGAACTCATCAGCGTTCGCTGTCGTATCCTCGCGCACCGCGTCCAGTCCACGCGCACGCCCGTAAATGGACGGAATTGATGGCAATAGCCGCTTTTGTCGTCCGGGGCGGGCCCGCCGATCGACCAGACTGTTCCCATGAGTATCGATCCGGAAGCGATCCGTGACATCGCCCCTCACCCGCGCGAGGAACACCCGTCCGTGGCGGTCACCCTGCGCCCGGTCGGTGAAGAAGATCTCAGTCTGCTGCGCCGGTTCCTCGTCGAGCCCGGCCTGGTCGGCCTGGACTGGAACGGTTTCCGCGACCCCGGCGAGGTGGACCGCCGGTTCGCCGAGAACGGCTGTCTCGCCCCCGAACTGAGCAACCTGATCGTGGACGTCGACGGGGTCGCCACCGGTGCGGTGGCCCACCGTGAGATGACCTTCGCCGGGCGCGGGCCGTTCCAGGAGATCGGGATCGCGCTGCTGCCGGAGTTCCGCGGCCGGGGGATCGGCTGGCGGGCGCAGGCGCTGCTCTGCGACTACCTATTCCAGCACTGGCCGATCCAGCGGATCCAGGCCGGCACCCATCCGGAGAACGTCGCCGAGCAGAAGGCCCTGGTCAAGGCCGGTTTCCAGCGGGAGGGGACGATCCGGGCGGCGGAGTTCCGGGCCGGGGAGTGGCGCGACGGGGTGCTCTTCAGCCGGCTGCGCGGCGATCCGGCCCCGGAGAGGTGAACCCGATCGGGGTACGCCGCGAGCGGTCCCGCCACGGATGATCTCGGCGGGACCGCTCACGGCGTACGCGAAACGGGTTCAGCGGGTCAGTTCGGCCTGCTCCTGCTCGGTCAGCAGGCGGGAGCGGATCAGGAAGCGGACACCCTCGGGAGCCTCCAGCGAGAAGCCGGCGCCGCGCCCGGGGACCACGTCCACCGTGAGATGCGTGTGTTTCCAGAGCTCGAACTGCGCGGCCGACATCCAGAACGCGATGGGCTCCGGCACCCCCTCGATCGCCAGAGACTCCAGGAGCACGTCCGAGCCGCCGGTGCGGAACTCGCCCGCCGGGTAACACATCGGCGAGCTGCCGTCGCAGCAGCCGCCGGACTGGTGGAACATCAGTGGGCCGTGTTGCTCCCGCAGCTGCCGCATCATCGCGGCGGCTGCCGGAGTCACGTCGACGCGATTCGCCATGACCGCACGTCCTAGAAGAAGCCCATGGCCTTGGGGGAATAGCTGACCAGGAGGTTCTTGGTCTGCTGGTAGTGATCGAGCATCATCTTGTGGTTCTCCCGGCCGATCCCGGACTGCTTGTAACCGCCGAACGCGGCGTGCGCCGGGTACAGGTGGTAGCAGTTCGTCCAGACCCGGCCGGCCTTGATCGCCCGCCCGGCCCGGTACGCCCTGGTGCCGTCCCGTGTCCACACCCCGGCGCCGAGCCCGTAGAGCGTGTCGTTGGCGATCTTGATGGCGTCGTCGAAGTCGGCGAACGGGGTCACCGACACCACCGGCCCGAAGATCTCCTCCTGGAAGATCCGCATGCTGTTGCGGCCCTCGAAGATCGTCGGTTGCACGTAGTACCCGCCGGCCAGGTCGCCACCGAGCTCCGCCTTGCTGCCGCCGGTCAGCGCCTTGGCGCCCTCCTGCCGGCCGATGTCCAGGTACGACATGATCTTCTCGTACTGGTCGTTGGAGGCCTGTGCGCCGACCTGGGTGTCGGTGTCCAGCGGGTTGCCCTGCCTGAGGTTCTCCACCCGCTTCACCGCGGCGGCCAGGAAGTCCGCGTAGTGCCCCTGCTGGATCAGCGCCCGCGACGGGCAGGTGCAGACCTCGCCCTGGTTCAGCGCGAACATCGCGAAGCCCTCTTGCGCCTTGTCGAAGAAGTCGTCGTCGGCGCTGCTCACGTCGTCGAAGAAGATGTTCGGGCTCTTGCCGCCGAGCTCCAGGGTGACCGGGATCAGGTTCTCCGAGGCGTACTGCATGATCAGGCGGCCGGTGGTGGTCTCGCCGGTGAAGGAGACCTTGGCCACCCGGCTCGAGCTGGCCAGCGGCTTGCCGGCCTCCACGCCGAAGCCGTTGACGATGTTCAGCACGCCGGGCGGCAGTAGGTCGCCGATCAGCGACATCAGGTAGTGGATCGAGGCCGGGGTCTGCTCGGCGGGCTTGAGCACCACGGCGTTGCCGGCCGCGAGCGCCGGGGCGAGCTTCCAGGTGGCCATCAGGATCGGGAAGTTCCACGGGATGATCTGGCCGACCACGCCGAGCGGCTCGTGGAAGTGGTACGCCACGGTGTCCTCGTCGATCTCGCCGGCGGTGCCCTCCTGGGCCCGGATGGCGCCGGCGAAGTACCGGAAGTGGTCGACCGCCAGGGGCAGGTCGGCGGCCAGCGTCTCGCGGACCGGCTTGCCGTTCTCCCAGGACTCGGCGACCGCGAGCTTCTCCAGGTTCTGCTCGATCCGGTCGGCGATCTTGTTGAGGACGGCCGCTCGCTCGGCGGTCGAGGTGCGGCCCCACGCGCCGGCAGCGCCGTGCGCCGCGTCGAGAGCCTTCTCCACGTCGTCGGCGGTGCCCCGGGCGACCTCGGTGAACGCCTGGCCGGTGACCGGAGTGGGGTTCTCGAAGTACTGGCCCTTGGCGGGCGGTACGTACTCGCCGCCGATGTAGTGGTCGTAGCGGGACTGGTAGCTGACGATCGAGCCCTCGGAGCCGGGCGGGGTGTATGTGGTCACGGTCTCGCCTCCCTCATCGAGGCGGACGCTAGTCAGCCGAAGGTTGCGGGAACGTTGCACGCGTACTCGCGGGCCAGTTCGGCGACGCGCCGGGTGGCGACCGGGTCGTGCGGGGCGAGCGCGGCGTAGGCCTCCCAGAGCTCCAGGTCGTCGGTGCCGTGCGGGGTGCTCAGCCAACTCTGCAGGATCCGGCGGTCGCCGCTGCCGAGGATCGCCGCCCGGAGGCGGTCGTCCAGCAGCCGGCGGAGCCGGACGATGCCCGGGGCATCGGAGCCGGGCAGCAGTGGGCCGGGGTAGTGCGCCAGGGCCTCACCGACCAGCCCGCGATCGAGCAGTTCGGCTGTCACGGCGATGTCGGTCGTCATCCCTTGACGCAGCCGGTAGGGCCGCGAGTCCAGCAACTCCGCGCCGAGAATGCGCCGCAGCCGGGACATCTCCGCGCGGATCGTCACCGGACTGAGGTCGTCGCCGTAGAGGTCGAGGCCGAGTTGATCACCGGTCCGGCCCTCGGGGTGGGTGGTCAGCAGGATCAGCAGCTCGGAGTGCCGCCGGCTGAGACGCGTCCGGATGTTCCCGGCGACGAGGAGCGCTTCGTCGCGGCCCAGCGCGGTCACCGCCGGACGATCGCGGGGCGGTTCCCTCAGGTACGCCTCGGCCGCCAGCGCCGTGGCCCGCACCAGGGCCAGGCTGTGCGGGTTCGCCAGGTAGTCGCCGCCGGTCACGTCGACGGCGCCGAGCAGCCGCCCGGTGCCCGGATCGTGGATCGGCGCGGCGGTGCAGGTCCAGCGCTGCACCGGCCGGCTGAAGTGCTCGGTCGCGAAGATCTGCAGCGCGTGGTCGACGGCGAGCGCGGTGCCCGGCGCGTTGGTGCCGGCGTGCGCCTCGTCCCAGCGGGCGCCCGGCACGAAGTTCATCGAGGCGGCCCCGCGCAGCGTGCCGGCGTTCCCCTCGACCCAGAGCAGCCGCCCGTGCGCGTCGCAGACCGCCAGGATGTGCTCGCCGTCCTCGGCCAGCCCGCCGAGCAGGTCCCGGAAGAGCGGCATGACCCGGGACAACGGGTGCGCCGCGCGGTAGGCCTCCAGCTCGTCGTCGCAGAGGTCGATCGGCGCCGTGCTGTCCGCCCCGATCCAGGCCGCCGACCGGGCCCAGGACTCCGCCACCACGGCGCGCAGGCGTTCCGGAGGGGCGCCGTTGACGAAACGCTCGTGGGCGCGGCCCACCTGGCGGATCCGCTCCGCCGGGTCGTCACCGGGGGCCAGGGCAAGCCACGGATTCACCGGCAGCACCTCCAGACCCACCCATCGTGACGCGCCTCACGACCAGAGACAACGGTCTCTATGCTCGCGAGTCGTGCAGCCGTGGCCCCGTACCGAAGAAGAAGCCCGAGCCGTGCAGGACCTGCTGCGCGCCCAGGTCGTCGCCGAGCCGGGCCCCGCGTCCCCGGCGACGGTGGCCGGCCTCGACGTCGCCTACTCGGCCGACGACGACCGGCTGGCCGCGGCGGTGGTGGTGCTGGACGCGGCGGACCTCACGGTCCGCGACACCGCTGTGGTCAGAGGCAAACCCGCTTTTCCGTACGTGCCGGGCCTGTTCGCCTTCCGGGAGGTGCCGGCGCTGCTCGACGCCCTCGGCAAGCTGACCGTGCGGCCGGAGGTGCTGATCTGTGACGGGCACGGGCTGGCCCACCCGCGCCGGTTCGGGCTCGCCGCGCACCTGGGGGTGCTCACCGGCCTGCCGTCCTTCGGGGTGGGCAAGACCCGGTTGGTCGGCGAGTGGGCGCCGGTCGGCGAGACGCGAGGCAGCCGGTCGGCGCTCGTCGACGGCGGCGAGCCGGTGGGTGCGGTACTGCGCACCCAGACCGGGGTGAAGCCGGTGTTCGTCTCGGTCGGGCACCGGATCGACCTGGACACCGCGTGCGCGCTCACGCTGCGGCTGGCCCCGCGGTACCGGCTGCCGGAGACCACCCGGGCGGCCGATCGGGTCTGCCGTGATCTGCTCGGTTGAGTGCCGGTCACGCGGTTGAAACCATGCGGCGCGTGCTGCTCCGTTACCCTCGCTCCAAACAGGGCTTTTCGGTGAGGAGTCAGCGGGTGCTGGATCTGTCCCAGATCATCAAGGCGTACGACGTGCGGGGCATCGTCCCTGATCAGTTCAGCGAGCCGGTGGCCCGCGCGATCGGCACGGCGTTCGTCGAGATGCTGCGCGAGTCCGGCGACGAGCCCGACCAGATCGTGATCGCGCACGACATGCGGGAGTCCGGTCCCGGCCTGGCCGCCGCGTTCGCCCGCGGCGTCAACGCGGCCGGCACCGGCGTGATCAACATCGGGCTGGCCTCGACCGACCAGCTGTACTACGCCTCCGGGTCGCTCAACCTGCCCGGCGCGATGTTCACCGCCAGCCACAACCCGGCGCAGTACAACGGGATCAAGCTGTGCCGGGCCGGCGCCCGCCCGGTGGGGCAGGACAGCGGCCTGGTGGTGGTCCGGCAGCGGGCCCAGGAGCTGCTGCGCGACCTGAACGCCGAGGCCGACGGCCCGTCCCGGGTCGAGCAGCGCGACCTGCTCGGCGACTACGCCGCGCACCTGCGCCGGCTGGTCGACCTCAGCGGCATCCGCCCGCTCAAGGTGATCGTGGACGCCGGCAACGGGATGGGCGGGTACACCGTGCCGGCCGTGCTCGGCGACCAGGTCCTCGACGCGCTGCCGCTGACCATCGTGCCGCTCTTCTTCGAGCTGGACGGCTCGTTCCCGAACCACGAGGCCAACCCGCTGGACCCGAAGAACCTGGTGGACCTGCAGAACGCGGTCCGCCAGCAGGGCGCCGACATCGGGCTGGCGTTCGACGGCGACGCGGACCGCTGCTTCGTGATCGACGAGAACGGCGACCCGGTCTCGCCGTCCGCGATCACCGCGCTGGTCGCCGCCCGCGAGCTGGCCAAGTTCCCGGGCAGTGTGATCATTCACAACCTGATCACCTCGGCCGCGGTCCCGGAGATCATCCTGGAGAACGGCGGCAAGCCGATCCGCAGCCGGGTCGGCCACTCGTTCATCAAGGCCGAGATGGCCGATTCCAACGCGGTCTTCGGCGGCGAGCACTCGGCGCACTACTACTTCCGGGACTTCTGGTTCGCCGACACCGGCATGCTCGCCGCCATGCACGTGCTGGCCGCGCTCGGCGGGCAGGACCGGCCGCTCTCCGAGTTCGCCGCGGAGTACGAGCGGTACACCGCGTCCGGTGAGATCAACTCCACGGTGGCCGACGCCGCCGCGAAGAGCGCCGAGGTGCGCGCCGCCTTCCCGGACGCCCAGGTGGACGATCTGGACGGACTGACCTTCTCGTTCGAGGACGGGTCCTGGTTCAACCTGCGGGCGTCCAACACGGAGCCGCTGCTGCGCCTGAACGTCGAGGCGGCGGACGCCGCCCGGATGGCCTCGCTCAGGGACCGGGTGCTCGCCATCGTTCGCGGATAGGATCGCGGGGACATGCTTCCGCCGTCATGAAGGAGTAGATCGGTGGCGCTCGATCCGCAGTTGCTGGACATCCTGGCCTGCCCGGACACCCATCACGCGCCACTGGACTACGACGCCGGCGGACAGACGTTGACCTGCACCGAGTGCGGCCGCATCTTCGACATCAAGGACGACATCCCGATCCTCCTCCTCGACGAGGCGCGCTCTCCGGAGCAGGCCGCTGGGGAGGAGAACTGATGGTCAACCCACTCGAGGGCTCGGCCGGCGTCAACGGTCACCGCGTCGCCGACGAGTCACTGCTGAACGACGAGAAGTCGATGCTCGGCAACGACCCGGGCGGCATGCTCCGGGCCACCGCCTCGGCCGGCGCCCAGGTCCGCGAGACCGCGGCGCTGGCCGCCGAGGTCGACCTGAGCATGCTCGCCGACGAGGGCCGGCCGCGCGCCGTCGTGGTGGCCGGCATCGGCACCGCCGGTCTCACCGGCAACATCCTGTCCACCGTCGCCGGCCCGCGCTGCCCGGTCCCGATCATCGGGCACCGCAGCGCCGGCATCCCCGGCTGGGTCGGCGCGGCCGACGTGGTGATCGCGGTGTCCGCCTCCGGCCGCAGCCCGGAGGCCCTCGCGGCGGCCGAGGCGGCGGCCCGGCGCGGCGCCCGGCTGGTCGCCATCGGCAACCCGGACTCCGAGCTGGAGGCGGTGGCCGAGCGGGCCCGCGCCCCGTTCATCGGCGTGCCGCGCCGCGCGCCGGCCCGGGCCACCCTGTGGGGCCTGGCCATCCCGGTGCTGCTGGCCGGTCGCGCGCTGGGCCTGGTCAAGGTGACCGAGGCGGACATCGCGGAGACCGCCACCCGGCTGGACGCCGACGCCGAGCGCTGCCGTCCGGGCGCCGACTCGTTCGTCAACCCGGCCAAGGCGCTCGCCCTCGGCCTGGCCGGCTCGGTGCCGATCGTCTGGGGCTCCTCGCCGCTGGCCACCGTCGCGGCCCGCCGATTCGCCGACACCCTGGCGGCGAACGCGCGGTACCCGGTGATGGCCGGCGCGCTCGGCGAGGCCGGTCGCGGCCGGGTGGGCCTGCTCGACGGCGTTTTCGGCGGTCTCGCCGAGGGCTCCCGGGACATCTTCGCCGACCCGGACGACGAGGACGAGGCGGTGACCCGGCTGCGCCTGGTGGTGCTGCGGGACGGCGGTCTCAACCCGGAGGACGACGCCGACGAGCCGGTCGCCGTCGAGGAGCGCCGGGCCGACGCCATCCAGACACTCGCCGATCGCCGTGGCGTACGCTGCGACGTGCTCACCGCCGAAGGCGGTTCGACGTTGGAGCGGCTCGCATCTCTGGTCGCGGTGCCCGACTTCGCGTCGTTGTACCTGGCCCTGGCCCATGGCCTGGACCCGATGGCGGTCCCGGCGATCAGCGAGATGAAGGAGCTGTCCAACCCGATGCCTGAGGGACTTTCGTGAGCGCTGAGGGCGGTACCAAGGCGATCATCGCGGCGCTCAGCGCCAACCTGGGAATCGCGGTCACCAAGTTCGGCGCCTGGTTCCTGACCGGGTCGTCGTCGATGCTGGCCGAGGCGATTCACTCGGTGGCCGACTCCGGCAACCAGCTGCTGCTGCTGGTCGGCGGCAAGCAGTCGCAGAAGAAGGCCACCCCGGAACACCCCTTCGGGTACGGGCGGGAGCGCTACATCTACGCGTTCATCGTCTCCATCGTGCTGTTCAGCGTGGGTGGGCTGTTCGCGCTCTACGAGGCGTACCACAAGATCCGGCACCCGGAGCCCATCGAGAGCTGGAAATGGGTTCCGGTCGCCGTGCTGGTGGTGGCGATCGCGCTGGAGAGCTATTCGTTCTACACCGCGATCACCGAGTCGAACCGGACCCGCGGCAAGACCTCCTGGGTGGACTACGTCCGCCGGGCGAAGGCGCCGGAGCTCCCGGTGGTGCTGCTGGAGGACGCCGGCGCCCTGGTTGGCCTGGTCCTCGCCCTGTTCGGCGTGGGGCTCACCCTGATCACCGGCGACGGGGTCTGGGACGGCATCGGCACCGCGGCGATCGGCATCCTGCTGGTGGCGATCGCCGCCATCCTGGCGGTGGAGACCAAGAGCCTGCTGATCGGCGAGGGCGCCAACCCGGAGACGGTCACCCGGATCGAGAAAGCGGTGCTCTCCGGCAACGGCATCGAGCGGATCATCCACATGAAGACGCTGCACCTCGGCCCCGAGGAGCTGCTCGTCGCCATGAAGATCGCGGTGCCGCGGACCGAGCGCGCCGACGAGGTGGCCCGGCACATCGACGAGACCGAGGTGCGGATCCGCGAGGCGGTCCCGATCGCCCGGGTGATCTACATCGAGCCGGACATCTACCGGGTCCGGGAAACGTCGGACAGCGGCGTGACCTCGGCACCACCCGCCACTGCCTGACAACTGCTAATTTGCCGGGTATGACCGTGTACCCGTTGACCGGAGTGATCCGGCCGTACGCCTGGGGCTCCCGGACCGCGATCGCCGAGCTGCAGGGCCGCCCGACCCCGACCGAGGGGCCCGAGGCGGAACTGTGGCTCGGCGCGCATCCGGGCGACCCGTCCACAGTGCCGGGCCCGGACGGGCCGGTCACCCTGCTCGACCTGATCGCCGGTGATCCGGCCGGGCAGCTCGGCGCGGGCGTCGCGGAGCGCTTCGGGGCGCGGCTGCCGTACCTGATGAAGGTGCTGGCGGCCGGCGCCCCACTGTCGTTGCAGGCCCACCCGGATCTGAAGTACGCCACCGAGGCGTTCGCCCGGCAGGAGGCGGATCCGGCGCTGCCGAAGAACTACACCGACGCCAACCACAAGCCGGAGATGCTCGTCGCGCTCACCCCGTTCGACGCGCTCTGCGGGTTCCGGCCGGCTGAGGTGGCCGCGGAGGTGCTGGCCGGACTGGACGTGCCGCGGCTGGAGCCGGTGGTCGGCGTGCTGCGGGCCGGGGAGCTGTCCGAGGCGGTCCGGCTGCTGCTCAGCTGGCCGGCCGAGGACCGTGGGGCGCTGATCGACGCCGTGGTCGCGGCGGCCTCGGCGCAACCGGCCGATCATCGGCACGCCGAGTCGTACCGGCTGGCGACCGACCTGGCCGGGCACTATCCCGGCGATCCCGGGGTGCTGGTCGCGCTGCTGCTCAATCTGGTGCACCTGGCGCCCGGCGAGGCGATCTGGATGCCGGCCGGGAACCTGCACGCGTACCTGGGCGGGATGGGCGTCGAGCTGATGGCGGCCAGCGACAACGTGCTGCGCGGCGGGCTGACGCCGAAGCGGGTGGACGTGGCGGAACTGCTCAAGGTGCTCCGCTTCGAGACGCTCGACGATCCGTTGCTGCACGGTGCCGAGGTGGCGCCGGGGGTGACGTCCTGGCGGGTACCGGTGCCGGACTTCGAGATGTTCCGGATCGAGCTGACCGGCGACCGGCCGCCGGTGCGGCTGCCGGGCCGGGGGCCGCGGATCGTCCTGGGGGTGGCCGGGGACGTGCACGTGGGGGAGGAGCACGGGGTTCCGGTGACGCTCCAGCCCGGTACGGCGGCGTACGCACCGGACGCCGCGGGTCCGCTGACCGCCGCAGGCTTGGGTGTCGTCTTCGTGGCTGCCGTTCCGGACTGAGTTCGTTCGCTTCGCGGAGGCACGGGTGTCCCGCGGGACCTGTGCCTCCGCTGCTTTGGCCGCGCCCGTCGGGGAGCGGCCTCGCGCCTTGTTCAGCTCCTCGCTGCGGCGCTGGTCTGCTGCGGCCGTCCACCGAGGCTTGTCCCCGGATCTGGTTGCCGAGAGCAAGTCCTGGCCGTTTTCGGACGAGCCACGCCCGAAATTTCTGCAAATAGCTTGACATAGCATGTGCGGAGTGTGAATCTATAAACACGCAGCGTCATTGGTGATCGGGGGGTCCCACGGACGCGCGCGGTACCAAACCGGGGGGATGAACGGGGCGGCGAGTTTCGACTCGTCGCCCCGTTCGCTATCCGCTCCAGCAGTCTCCGGGCTGTCCGCCTCGGCTGTCCCGGCTATCCGCGCCGGATGTGCCTTCGGGTCTCCGCCTCGTGGGTCTCCTCGTGGGTCGCCCGTTGCCGTTCCCTGTCGCCGGGATCGTCGCCATTTCTTCACGGCCCTTGCCGGGTGTATCCGTCTGGCGAGGGGGAGGCGCATGCGCGTGCCGTGTCCCTTCCCGGCCGGATAGCCGACGTTTGGGCCGGATAGGCGTTTTGCTGAGGCGCGCTCGGACTCGGTATCGCGGACCGCGGCGCCGGTTCCTGCTGGCTCGGCAGCCGTGGACTCGGCCGCCCATCCGCGGCGTCCTGCGTGCGTTTTCGGTCATCAGCAGTGCGCTTGGGCGTTTCAGTTCACCCGCGCAGGCGCGCGTCTCGCGCCATCCGGGACGGCGACGGTTCCGTGCCGGGCCGGTGCGGCTCCCTGGGCGGGGGCCAGGTGCTTTCGAGCCGGGCCGGAAATGGCGGATTCCCGGACGGGGTGGGAAATACTATCGTGCGGCGCTTCTGGGTAAGCCGGAAATGCCGCCGTATGGGGCGCATCCCCGGATGGGTGCGAAATGCCGCTGTGTGGCGCCCTGGGGGCGGGCCGAAATGCCCCTCGTTGGGCGCTTCTGGTTGCCCGGAAAGTGGCTCCTCGGGGCTTCGTCGGCCGGCGCGCCAATGACGTACCAAAAGCCTCTGATGTCTTTGTGGCGGAGTCGCGGTCCCGGGCCGCCGGGCGGCGCTCGATGCGTCGCGGGCCCGCGGGGACCCCCGCAAGCACGGACAATCCCCGAAAAGCCGCCCCCGGCCCCGCGCCGAAACGCCCGACCTCCCGGTTCACCTGTACGGATGACTAGGCGCTGCCGAGATCGATGGGCGAGGCGGCCCGTAACGAGCCGATGAGATTCGGTCATCGGGCCGTCGTGCGGTCACCTGACAAGCCCGCTACCAGCGCGTCGATTGGCGCGAGGTGACTGCCGTCACCACGCAACGACGGCCGTCATCGCCGGAAACGGGCGCTGCGGGTCCGCCGAGCGGGAACGGACAAGTCGCGCCCTTTCCCTGCTGATCGGCCATGCAACTTGCAATCGGCCATTGATGCGCCGATATGGTGGCTCCGTGGCGAGGCCGACATCGACAGCGCGCCGGGAACTCGGCGGCGAATTGCGCCGGCTCCGTGGCGAGCGCCGGGCGGTGGATGTGGCGACCGCGCTGGGCTGGTCGGAGTCGAAGCTGAGCCGGATCGAGACGGCGCACACCGGGATCACCGAGGCGGACCTGGACCGCCTGCTCACCCTCTACGGGGTGCTGGTGGAGGACCGCGGCCGCCTGCGTGACCTGGCCCGCCGCGGCCGGGCCCGGGCCTGGTGGACGCCGTACCGCTCGTCGATGCCGGATCCCTACGACGAGTACCTGGCGCTCGAGGCCGACGCCGTCCTGATCTCGCAGTGGGAGGCCCAGGTCATGCCGGGCCTGTTGCAGACCGACGAGTACGCCCGCGCGGTGATCGAGACCGGCGCCGACATCGACGACGCGGAGGTCATCCAGCGCCGTCTGGACGTGCGGATGGGCCGCCCCGAGCGGTTCTTCCGCAAGGATTCCGAGGCCCGCCTCAACGTGGTCCTCGACCAGGGCGTGCTGATGCGCGAGGTGGGCGGCCGGGAGGTGCTGGTCCGGCAGCTGCAGCGGCTGCTCGAGGCCACCGAGCAGCCCGGCGTCGAGGTGCTGATCCTGCCGTTCGAGGCCGGGGCGCACGCCGGGCTGACCGAGTCGTTCCTGGTCCTGGAGTTCGGTGAGGGTACGCGCAACCCGGTGGTGCACTCCGAAGGGCTGACCGGTGGTCACTTCCGGGTGAAGCCGGAGGAGATCGACGTGTACCAGGAAGCCTTCGATGACCTGCGGGAACGCGCTTTGTCGAAAGAACAGAGCCGAACGGTCATCGCTGAGTCGAGGGATCGTTTGGCTCGCTGAGCGCCTGCGGTGGGTTCCAATGGAGAGGCATTTCCAGGGAAGGAGAAACCATGCAGGACGCCACGATCACTTGGCGTAAGAGCAGCCGGAGTGGCGCTGCTGGGCATTGTGTCGAGGTCGCCAACACTCCGGTATCGGTTCTGGTGCGCGACTCCAAGGACGCCACCGGGCCGATGCTCAGCTTCGACACACGGGACTGGACCGGTTTCATCGCCGGAGTCCGAGCAGGAGAGTTCGACCGGCCCGGCGCGTAATCCTCGGGCTCATCGAATTGCGCGCCACGGGCGGTCCCGGACCGGGACCGCCCGTTTTCACGCCCTCACCGAGGGTTTCCGGGTCCTCACGGCCTTCTGAGAAAGGTGCGTTTTCGCGTAGGCTGCCGGGCAAGATCGCCCCCAGGTAGCGCGGGGGCCGGGAGGACAGTGCAATATTGGACCGCATGAGAGCCCGGGTACTGGTCGTCGACGACGATCCCGCGTTGGCCGAGATGCTCGGCATCGTCCTGCGCAGTGAGGGATTCCTGCCCTCGTTCGTGGCGGACGGCGAACGCGCGCTCGCCGCTTTCCGGGAGAACCGCCCGGACATCGTCCTGCTGGATCTGATGCTCCCCGGAATGAGTGGCATCGACGTGGCGCGCGCCATCCGTGCCGAGTCCGGCATTCCGATCGTCATGCTCACCGCGAAAAGTGACACCGTCGACGTGGTCCTGGGCCTGGAGTCCGGTGCCGACGACTACGTGGTCAAGCCGTTCAAGCCCAAGGAGCTGGTCGCCCGGATGCGGGCCCGGCTGCGCCGGGGCGAGGACGCCGCGCCGGAGATGCTCACCATCGGACCGCCGGGCAACCAGATCAACATCGACGTGCCGGCGCACACCGTGTCCCGGGACGGCGAGGAGGTCAAGCTCACCCCGCTGGAGTTCGACCTGCTGGTGGCCCTGGCCCGCAAGCCGCGCCAGGTGTTCACCCGGGAGGTGCTGCTCGAGCAGGTCTGGGGTTACCGGCACGCGGCGGACACCCGGCTGGTGAACGTGCACGTCCAGCGGCTGCGCGCCAAGATCGAGCCGGATCCGGAGCGACCGGAGATCATCCTGACGGTCCGAGGTGTCGGCTACAAGGCGGGCACCGGCTAGTCGGGACCGGGGGCTAACCTTGCCGCGAGATGCGTGCTCCGGCCTGGCTACCCCAACCCGTGCGCCGCGCCCTGCGAGTGGTGCGGCGCTACTGGCGTGTGATCGCTCTCCGGCTGGAGAGATACACCACGCCGGTCCGCCGCTCCTGGCGGCGCTCGCTGCAGGTCCGCGTGGTGACCCTGACCCTGGTGGCGTCCAGCCTGCTGGTCGGCACCTTCGGCTGGTTCATCGCGGACCGCAGCGCCGACATCCTGCTCAACCGCGCGCAGGACGAGGTCGCCGCCTCCGTGACGCGCAAGGTCGACTGGGCCGCCCAGCAGCTCAGTGTGCACCCGCAGGCCTATGACGCGGGCCTGCCCGCCACCATCAGCGACACCGCCAACGCGCTGTACGACGGTGAGCAGGCCGGGGACACCGGCACGCTGGTGTCGCTGCGCGCCGAGCACTTCAGCGCCCTGCGCCCGCAGACCATCCCCACTGTCGACACCACCGAGCTGATCACCCCCGAGCTGATCCACACGGTTGCCGACGACGCCAAGGTCGCCTGGCAGATCCGGACCGCCGAGGTGGACGGCCGCCTGACGAAATACCTGGTCTTCGGCTCGCCGGTGCCGGCCCAGTTCGGCCACCTCGAGCTCTACTACATGGTCCCGCTGACCACCGAGAACGCCGCGGCCAACCAGATCCGCACCATGGTGCTGGTCACCGGCCTGGCCCTGGTGATCCTGCTGGGCGTGGTGGCCGGCCTGGTCACCCGGCTGGTGGTCACCCCGGTCCGGGTGGCCGCGCGCACCGCGCAGCGGCTCTCGGCCGGCCTGCTCGACCAGCGGATGAGGGTGGACGGCGAGGACGACCTGGCGATGCTCGCCGCCGCGTTCAACCAGATGGCGGCGAACCTGCAGCGGCAGATCGTCCGGCTGGAGGAGATGTCCCGGTTGCAGCGGCGGTTCACCTCCGACGTGTCGCACGAGCTGCGGACCCCGCTCACCACGGTCCGGATGGCCGCCGACCTGATCTTCTCGGAGCGCGAGGACTTCGACCCGGCGGTGGCCCGCAGCGCCGAGCTGCTGCAGGCCGAGCTGGACCGCTTCGAGGGACTGCTCACCGACCTGCTGGAGATCAGCCGGTTCGACGCCGGGTTCGCCGCGCTGGACGCCGAGCACACCGACCTGGTGCCGATCGTGCAGCGGGTGACCGAGCGGCTCACCGGGCTGGCCGAGCGGGTCGGCGTCGAGCTGGAGCTGCGCCTGCCGGACTCGCCGGTGATCGCCGAGGTGGATCCGCGCCGGGTCGAGCGGGTGCTGCGCAACCTGGTGGGCAACGCGGTCGAGCACGGCGAGGCGCGGCCGGTGCAGATCACCATGGCCACCGACGACGCCGCGGTGGCGATCACCGTGCGCGACCACGGCATCGGTCTCAAGCCCGGCGAGGAGCGGCTGGTCTTCAACCGGTTCTGGCGGGCCGACCCGTCCCGGGCCCGGCAGACCGGCGGCACCGGACTGGGCCTGTCGATCAGCGCGGAGGACGCCCGGCTGCACGGCGGCTGGCTGGAGGCCTGGGGCTCGCCCGGCGAGGGCGCCCAGTTCCGGCTGACCCTGCCGGTCCGGGCCGGTGACCGGCTGGTCGCCGCCCCGCTGCCGCTGATTCCCCGGGACCGGACAGCGGAGGTGAGCTGACATGCGTGCCAGGCGGTCCGCCCCGACCCTGCTGCCGGTCGTCGCCGCGCTGGTGGCGTTCGCCGCCGGTGCCTGCGGGATACCCGACAACACCGGGGTGAAAGAGGTGGGCCCCGGCCGGTCCACCGGCGCCACCTCGGCCGGCGACGGCGACGTCGTCCAGGTGGACCGAGAGGACTCCGACGAGGCCCGGCAGTTCGCGGCGAACTACCTGCGGGCGGCGGCCGGCGACCTGGGTACCGCCGCCGACCGGCTGAAAAGCTTCATGACCCCGGCCGCGGCGGGCCGGTTCAAACCCGCCGGCGGTGGCCTGCAGGTGGTCCGGCTGGTCGGCGATCCGCTCACCACGCCGGGCGACAACGTGGTGTACGTGACGTACGAGCCGGTCGGCACGCTCGACGAGTTCGGGCGGCTGGAGCCGGCCCGGGAGACCCGCCAGGACACCTACGAGATCAAGGTGGGTCAGCTCGCCGGCAAGTCCGGGCTGTTCGTCACCGAGGCGCCGCCGGTGCTGCCGCTCGACGTGCGGGCGCTGCGCGGTTCGTACGTGCAGCACCCCCTCTACTACTGGAACACCGAGTACACCGGCCTGGTCCCGGACGTGCGTTACCTGCCGAAAGCACTGCCCGTCGAGCAGCGGCCGACCACCGTGCTGACCTGGCTGCTGAACGGGCCGTCCGCCTGGTTGTCGGTCGCCAACCTGCCCAAGGGCACCGCGCTCAAGGGCAACGTGCCGACCATCGACGACAACAAGCTGCAGATCGCCCTGAGCACCCAGGCGGGCACCGCCGACAACGCGGAGCAGTCGGTGGACCGGCTGCGCCGGCAACTGCAGTGGACGCTGCGCCCGCTGCTGCCGGCCGGCGCCGAGCTGGACCTGAAGATCGAGCACCAGGACGTCCGGGCCTTCAGCGGCGACGACTACCTGACCAGCAACCCGGCGGCCCAGCTGGTCGACGAGCCGGAGCGGTTCGTGGTCTACGGGGGCAAGATCCGCCGGGTCTCCGGGCAACCCTGGTCGGTCAACCCGGTGCCGGTGCTCAAGACCGAGGAGAACAAGGACGTCCTGGCCGCCGCGATGAGCACCGTGGGGACACGCACCTTCGCCGCGGTGGTGGTCAAGGCCGGCAAGGGCCAGGCGCTGCGGGTGGCCGGCGCCGCGTCCGGTGACCAGGCCCCGTTGCAGCCGATCAGCGGCCTGTCCGGCACGCTCGGCGAGCCGGTCTGGGCGCCCGCCGGGGACGCCGCCGACGGTTCCCCGGACGCCGCGATCGGTCTGATCATCGCGGGCGACAGGCTGTACGCCTTCCCGGCGGGCAAGGGCGCCGCGCGGCAGATCCCGTGGACCGGCCCCGGCAGCCGGATCACCTCGGTCGCGGTGGCGCCGGACGGCCGCCGGGTGGCCCTGGTGGTGGACGGCAAGCTGTACCGCGCGTCGTTCAGCCCCGGCGGGGACGCGCCGTCACTGGGCACCCCGCAGCAGCTCCGGCCCGCCTCGCTGGCCACGGTCAGCGCCGTCGACTTCAACAGCGAGGGCTGGCTGACCGTGGCCGGCGTGCGGGAGAACCAGCGGGTCACCATCGAGGACGTGTCGGTGGACGGCGCGCTGGAGGGCGACCGGCTGCCCGACCTGGGCAGCAAGGTGGTGGACTCGCTGAGCGTCTACCCCGCCAGCCCGCTGGAGTCCAACTCGTTCGACGGGCGGCCGTCGGTCCGGTCGGTCTGCTACACCTCCGACGGCAAGGCCTGGGAGGCGCTCTCCCAGCCGGATCAGATCAAGGCCGACAAGGTGGCCGGGCCGCCGGCGAACCAGGCCGCCGGTACCGTGCCGCTGGCGCCGTTCTACCTGGAATGACCGGGTTGCTCGGCGAGCTCGCCGATCTGGTCCTGCCGGGGGCCTGCGCGGGCTGTGGCACGGACCGGGAGCGGCTGCGGCACGGGGTCTGCCCGGCCTGCGTGGCCGAGCTGGAGGGGCTGGAGCCGCTCTGGTCGGCGCCGCGGCCCCGGCCGCCCGGATTTCCGCCCTGCGCGGCGGTCGGGCCGTATGCCGGGGCGCTGCGCGGGGTGCTGCTGGCGTACAAGGAGAAGGGCCGGCACCGGCTCGCCCGGCCGCTCGGCGCGCTGCTGGCCGGCGCGGTCGCGGCCGTCGCACCGCGCGAGCGCCCGGTGCTGATCATCCCGGTCCCGTCGACCCGTGCGGCCCGCCGGGAGCGCTACGGCGACCACATGTCCCGGCTGACCGGGTATGCCGTCGCGCGGCTGCGGGCGGCCGGGTGGACCGCCGCGGCCGGCCAGCCACTGCGTGCCCTGCCCAAACCTGACTCCACGTCACTGGACGCTGCCGCGCGGTCCACGGCGGCTGTCAATTCGCTGCGAATCATTCCCGCCCGAATCGGCGTTCTGCGGCGCGGCGGCGCGATGCGAGGCACGCTGGTGGTAGCGGACGACATCGTCACCACCGGCGCCACGCTGGCCGCCGCGGTACGTCGTCTAGAGGAGGCGGACATGCAGGTCACCGGCGCCGCAGTACTGGCAGCGACACAACTCCGCCGAAGCTGTCCGAGGATTTGACTTCAGTCACGCTTTCGATTGCCGATAGAGGCGAATGTCAGCCGTTGGTTATCCCAAACGAGGGGTGACGAGCGAGGATCGGCAGGTTAGCGTCTAGGTGACGAGGGTAGGGTTCATCAACTCACCCGCAAGATCCCTCGATGGACCGGGCGCGTTCTTTCCGCACCGGAAAGGAGGCTTCTCACTCACGTTTGCCGCGTCGCCCCATCTTCCAGGCGAGCGGCGTCCTTCTCAGGCAACACGATGCGCCGGTTACCGGCGCCCCACGAAGAACACGTTGGGGGAGGTCACGAGTGGACATTGTCGTCAAGGGCCGCAACGTAGAGGTTCCCGACCACTATCGAGAGCATGTCGCGGAAAAGCTGAGCAAGGTTGAGCGGTACGATCAGAAGCTGATGCGGGTCGATGTGGAGTTGTTCCACGAGCGCAACCCGCGCCAGTCGGACACCTGCCAGCGGGTCGAGATCACCGTCATGACGAAGGGTCCGGTGGTCCGCGCCGAGGCTCAGGCACAGGATTTCTACGCAGCTCTGGACTGCGCCATCAACAAACTGGACGCCCGGTTGCGCCGATCCGCAGACCGTCGCCGCGTCCACCGCGGACGGCACGCACCGGTCTCGGTCGCCGCCGCCACCGCGAACCTTCCCACCGACCTGACCAGGGGTGGCGCCGCCACGCTGACCGCCGAGCCAGAGGCCGAGGAGCTGGCCGAGCACGACGAGAATCAGCCATGGCGGATCGTTCGCGAGAAAGAGCACTCCGGCGAGCCGATGACCGTCGACGACGCGCTCTTCCAGATGGAACTCGTCGGGCACGACTTCTATCTGTTCCATGACAAGGAGAGCGGTCGGCCCAGCGTCGTGTACCGCCGTCGAGGCTACGACTACGGGATCCTCAGCCTGGCTGGGTGAGTTCCCCGCCGGAGGCCTGCCTCAGCAGGTCTTCGGCGAACAGCACGAACTGGACGTCGTCGTGACGGGTGCCGGCCACACCGGGCAGCCGGGAGCGCAGGTACGCCTCCCGCCGGAACCCGGCTTTCTCCAGCACCCGTTGCGACCCCACGTTGTCCGGTAGCGTGCCCGCGATCAGCCGGGCGATCCCGGTCTCCGCGAACACCCACAGCGACAGCAGCTTGGCGGCCCGGGTGACCAGGCCGCGCCCGCGGAAGGCGGGCAGCATGCTGTAGCCGATCATGGCCTGCCCGGTGCGCGGCTCCTGGTAGTACAGCGAGATCTGGCCGGCCGCGGCACCGCTCGCCGCGTCCACCAGGACCAGGTCGGCCCGGTGCCCGGCCAGCCAGTGCGCGGCCGCCCACGAACACCGCCGGCGCACCTCCTCCGGGCTCGGCGGCACCGGCGGCACGCTGGTCGCCACCACGTCCGGCTCGCTGTGCAGGGTGGCGTAGAAGCCCCGGTCGTCCTCGCCGAGCGGGCGTAGCGTCACCACGCCGTCGGACAGCTCACCGCCGGGCAGATCGGGCAGCAGCCGCTCCACCGGCTCGCCGGAGTCGCCGGCCAGCCGGCCGTAGACCAGCACGTCGTCGTGCCCACCGGCCGGGTTCGGCAGCGCGCCGCGCCGCTCACCCTCGCGGACGTAACCGGCGGCCAGCGCGACCCGCTGGGCCACCGGGTTGTCCTGGTGGATCAGCAGTTCGAGGCGCTGCAGCCGGGGCATGCCCGGCGCACCGGCGAAGACCAGCTCGCTCACCTCGCGCAGCGCGGCGGTCGCGACGCCCCGCCGCCGGGCCTGCGGCCCGACCCAGAACCGGGCCTGCCCCGAGCCGAGGTCGGGCAGCAGGTGGTCCAGCTCCACCGCACCGACCGGGCCGCCGGCGCCTTCGGCGACTATGGCGTACGAGTAACGGTTGCTCGTGGCGGCGGCGGACAGGAACCGGCGGCCCAGCCGATCGGCGCGGGCCGCGGCCAGCGCCGCCTCGTCGGAGCGGCCGGCGGCGCGCAGGCGTATCCCGGGGTCGCGCTCACCCCGCTGGTCCCCGCTGCCCCGATCCGCCCGGTTGTGCCGGTCGTCCCGCTCCGGCCGGCCGTGCCGGCTGTCCTGATCCACCGGGCTTTCGCCGCTCTCCTGATCCACGGAGCCATCCTCGCGCGGACGCGCCCGGCCGAGAAACACGTTTCAACGGCTCGGCGACTGCGCTGTCAGCGAACTTCCTGCCCCGTTTAGTCCCTTTTGTGAGTTTGGCGGGAGGCTCGGGTCACAGGCTTCCGGAGAAGGTGCCTACGATGGTTCGGCAGACTGTCTAGGGGAGCGCTGACCCGTGTCGATATTGGAAAAGATCCTCCGTGCCGGCGAAGGCCGCATGGTGCGCCGGCTCAAGTCGATCGCGGACGCGGTCAACTCGATCGAGGATGACTACGTCGACCTCACCGACGACGAGTTGCGTGACTGCACCGAGCAGTTCAAGCAGCGGTACCAGGAGGGCGAGTCGCTCGACTCGCTGCTGCCAGAGGCGTTCGCGGTGGCCCGTGAGGGTGCCAAGCGCGTGCTCGGTCAGCGGGCGTACGACGTTCAGCTGATGGGTGGCGCCGCCCTGCACTTCGGCAACATCCCGGAGATGAAAACCGGTGAGGGCAAGACCCTGACCGGCGTGTTCCCGGCCTACCTCAACGCGTTGAGCGGCGACGGCGTGCACATCATCACGGTCAACGACTACCTCGCCCAGCGCGACGCCGAGTGGGTCGGCCGGGTGCACGTCTTCCTCGGTCTCACCGTCGGCGTGATCCTGCCGAACCGGCCGGCCGCCGAGCACCGCGCCGCCTACCAGTGCGACATCACGTACGGGACGAACAACGAGTTCGGCTTCGACTACCTGCGCGACAACATGGCGTGGTCGAAGGACGAACTGGTGCAGCGCGGGCACAACTTCGCGATCGTCGACGAGGTCGACTCGATCCTGATCGACGAGGCCCGGACGCCGCTGATCATCTCCGGCCCGGCCGAGCACTCCCAGCGGTGGTACGGGGAGTTCGCCGCCATCGTCAAGCGGCTGGAGAAAGGCAAGGACGGCGCCGGCGACTACGAGGTCGACGAGGCCAAGCGCACCGTGGCGATCACCGAGCGCGGTGTGGCCAAGGTCGAGGACCGGATCGGCATCGACAACCTGTACGAGTCGGTCAACACGCCGCTGGTCGGTTACCTGAACAACGCGATCAAGGCCAAGGAGCTCTACAAGCGCGACAAGGACTACATCGTCAGCCCGGAGGGCGAGGTCCTGATCGTCGACGAGTTCACCGGCCGCATCCTGCACGGCCGCCGCTACAACGAGGGCATGCACCAGGCCATCGAGGCGAAAGAGGGCGTCGAGGTCAAGCAGGAGAACCAGACCCTGGCGACCGTCACCCTGCAGAACTACTTCCGCCTCTACAACAAGCTCGGCGGCATGACCGGTACCGCGCAGACCGAGGCCGGCGAGTTCAACAGCGTCTACAAGGTCGGCGTCGTGAGCATCCCGACGCACCGCCCGATGATCCGGATCGACCACCCGGACGTCATCTACAAGACCGAGAAGGCCAAGTTCAACGCGGTCATCGAGGACATCGCCGAGCGGCACGCGACCGGCCAGCCGGTCCTGGTCGGCACGGTCTCGGTGGAGAACTCGGAGATCCTCTCCCAGCTGCTGCGCCGCCGCGGCATCCCGCACAGCGTGCTGAACGCGAAGTTCCACGCGCAGGAGGCCACGATCATCGCCCAGGCCGGGCGCAAGGGCGCTGTCACTGTCGCCACCAACATGGCCGGCCGTGGTACCGACATCCTGCTCGGCGGCAACCCCGACTTCCTCGCCGCGCAGGAGCTGGCCCAGCGCGGGCTCGACCCGGCGGAGAACCCGGAGGAGTACGCGAAGGCCCTCGAGGAGGTCCTCCCGCTGGTGAAGGAGGCCTGCGAGACCGAGCAGGCCGAGGTCCAGGCGGCCGGCGGCCTCTACGTCCTGGGCACCGAGCGGCACGACTCCCGGCGCATCGACAACCAGCTCCGCGGCCGCTCCGGCCGGCAGGGCGACCCGGGCGAGTCCCGGTTCTACCTGTCGCTGCAGGACGACCTGATGAAGCGGTTCCGGGCCGGCGCGGTCGAGGCGGTCATGGAGCGCTTCAACATCCCCGAGGACGTTCCGATCGAGTCCAAGATGGTGACCCGGCAGATCCGCAGCGCGCAGACCCAGATCGAGGCGCAGAACGCCGAGATCCGGAAGAACGTGCTGAAGTACGACGAGGTGATGAACAAGCAGCGGCAGGTCATCTACGCCGAGCGCAAGCGGGTGCTCGACGGCGAGGACATGCACGACCAGATCATCAGCATGATCGACGACGTGATCACCGACGTCGTCACGGTGGCCACCTCGGACGGGTACGCCGAGGACTGGGACCTGGAGCAGCTCTGGACCAACCTGAAGCGGCTCTTCCCGGTCACCCTCACCATCGAGGACGTGATCGAGCAGTCCGGTGGCGAGCGCAACTCGATCGACCAGGAGTTCCTGATCGAGCAGCTCAAGCAGGACGCGCAGGCGGCGTACCAGGCCCGCGAGGACGAGCTGGGCGCCGAGGCGGTGCGCGAGCTGGAGCGGCAGGTGCTGCTCGCGGTGATCGACCGCAAGTGGCGTGAGCACCTCTACGAGATGGACTACCTGCAGGAGGGCATCAGCCTGCGGGCCTACGCGCAGCGCGACCCGGTCGTGGAGTACCAGCGCGAGGGCTTCGACATGTTCAACCAGATGATGGAGGGCATCAAGGAGGAGGCCGTCGGCTTCGTCTTCAACCTGGAGGTCCAGGTCGAGGAGCAGCCCACCATCACCGTCGACCCCAGCCAGGCCTACGAGCTGCCCGCCGTCGGCGAGGTGCCGGACGACGCGCCCGTCGAGGAGCCGCACGAGCACGTCGAGGTGCGGGCCAAGGGGCTCGGTGGCGGCAACCGCCCGCAGAACCTGCAGTACACCGCGCCGGCGATCGACGGCGAGGCGGGCGGCGGCAGCCCGGTGATCCAGCAGCAGCAGCCGGAGCAGCCCTCCGTCTTCGGCCCCGGCGGCTCGCCGGTCCCGGCCAGCCCGGCGCACACCAGCGCCGGCCGGCACGCGGCCCCGTCGTCCGCCGAGTCGAACGGGCCGTCCCGGAACGCGCCGTGCTACTGCGGCTCGGGCAAGAAGTACAAGCGGTGCCACGGCGCTCCCGGCGGAGCCGCCTGACCTGGCCCGCCCCACGCACCATCCCGACGCCGCCCGGCCCGGACCGACCTGGTCCGCGCCGGGCGGCGCCGTTTCCCGCCGCTACCGCTCGCGCGCCAGCCCACCGGGCCGCGCTTCGACCCGGCTGCGGCCGGGTCGGCTCGCGAGCCGGTGTCGGGTTGGTGCCACCGGTTGGGTGGAACCCGGAACGGCCACCGCCTCCACTGCTCAGTGGACGCCCCGGGGTGTGCCCTGCTGTCTCTCCCCGCGCCTCAGATGAGGCGGAGGGCCGTCGCATACCAGTTGTCGTCGTGCAGCTCCAGGCGTAACGCCATGGCCCACGTTCGCTCGCCGGTGATCAGGGCGACAGCGGCCTCGACCGCGCCGCGCCGTGGCTCGCAGAGGTTCACCCTGAGCACCGCGACCGGGGACGGCCGTGCCGGTCGCCGGTCGCCGGGCCGGCGGGCGCGCCGCAGCTGGGCCACCCGGCGGGCACCGGAGAGGCCCTGCGCCACCACATCGGCGGCCTGCGCCGGCAGCGTCAGTCGGCGCAGGTGGGTCGCCGGGCGGTAGCCATTCAGCACCTCGAGGCACAGGTGCACGAACCGCTTCACCGCCAGCCGCGCGTCCCCGGACGGCCCGGCCACCACGGGCGCCGCCGCGGCCACAGCCTCCTGAGCCCAAGCCGCTTGAGCCGATGCCGCCTGAGCCGATGCCGCTTGAGCCGATGCCGCTTGAGCCGATGCCGCCCGGGGTGATGCCGCCTGAGCCGAAGCTGCCTGAGCCGGAGCCGCCTGAGGCGATGCCGCCGGGTCGTCCGGCCGGCCGGGTGCCCCAGGCAAAGAGGCCGGGTCACCCGGCCCGCCGCCCACCCGGACCGGTGTGCTCGGCGGTGGGCCGGCCGGCGCCCGCCGCACGGGGCGTGGCCACTCCAGAGCCAGCTGCTGCGCCGACGACCACGCCGGGGGCGTCACCTCATCGTCGAACGGAGGGTCGTACCGAAGAAGCGGGCGCAGCCGAATCGCCGGCCGCGACCCGGCGGGCGCAACCCGGGCCACCGATCGCATCTCCACCGCCAATCCTTGCGTTTGGCTTCGTTTGCTTTCGACAGCCTCAGTCTTCTCTCGCGCGAGTGGACCGGTCAACACGCTGGCGGGCATCCGGAAAAAGCGGCGAAAGGCGCGATCCGTTCAGTCGGACTCGCGCTCGGTCAGCGGGTTCTCGCGCACCCAGGCGGCGGTCTCCAGGTACTTCCCCTGGATGTATTCCTCCAGCTTGGCGCGCTCCACCCGCCACTGGCCGCGGCCACCGATCTTGATCGCCGGCAACTCGCCGCTGCGCACCATGTGATAGACCTGCGAGTCCGTGACGTTCAGTTCGGCCGCCACGTCGGACAGCAACAGGAACCGGGCCTCCACGTGCCCTCCCACCCTCGATCGTTCCGGCAGCCTGAGTTTGCCATCGTTTGCCTCGGGAGCCGAGCCGTGACTCCCGAGTGTCCACGATCCGGAGACGCCTGGTGGAATGAGCCTCGCCCGGCCCGCTGCGGCGGTGTACTGACCGGGATGGCGAAGCTGGAGGAGAACGTGCCGATCACCGAGCTGGTCCGGGTCTACATGCCGGCCACCCTGCCGATGCTGGCGGCCCTGCGGGCGGACGGCCGGCTCGGCGACGCGGCGATGGAGGCGCACGCGGTGACCCCCGCGCTGCGCGAGTGGTACGCCGAGGGCGACGAGGAGGAGCTGGAGTACGTCGCCTTCACCCGGGCCGCGCAGGGCGCCCTGCAGTTGCTCCGGCACGACAGCTCGGCGCCCCGCCGCCGGGTGGTGGTCTCCGCCGACGTGCCGGCGGACACGCTGGTCCGGGAGGACGTCGAGCTCGGCTCGAGCACCGTGCGGCTGCCCGAGCCGGTGCGGATCGCCCAGGTGGCGAGCATCCACGTGGACGGCGCCGAGGCGATGGAGGCGGTGGCGGCGGCCGCCGAGGTGGTCGAGGAGGCGCTCGCGGGTGACCCGGACGCGCAGTTCACCGTCGACGGCGCCGAGGACCACGAACTGGAGTGGTACGCGGTCTCCGAGCTGGACGAGCTGATCTAGGAGGCGGCCGGGACTTCCTCGTCCTCGTCCTCGTCGGGCGCGGGCGAGAGGGTCCGGCCGACCGCGATCATCGCGGTGAACGCCCCGAGGAAGAGCACGATCAACGCGCTGTTGAGCCGGTTGGCGCCGAGGATCTGCTGCACCGACCGCTCCAGGTCACTGACCTTGCCGGCCAGGTCGAGCACCTGCGCCCCGGCGGTCCTGGTGAGCACCTCGGCGATCACCGACAGCAGACCCGCCCCGGCACCCGCGATCAGGTAGAACGGCCAGCGCAGGTCGGCACCGGCCCGGCGGCGGGCGCGCCGCAGGACGGCGAACGCGATCAGGCCGGCGGCCAGGCCGCTGAGCGCCGACTGGGCGTACGAAAAGTATTGATTGGCATTGGCCGCGGCCTCGGTGGAATCGTTGCCGAACAGGTCGAGCAGCGGGTTCTGGATCTGCTTCGTGTTGAGCACCGAGCCGATCACGAAGACGCCCAGCGTCGCCCAGCCGGCCGCGGCGATCACCGGCGGGATCCGGAAACCGGCCAGCGCGCCGCCGATGGTGGCGGCCGCGGCCAGGGTCCCGCCGACCGCGGCGTAGATCGTGCCGTCCGTGTTGATGGTGACGATCGGCAGCGCGCAGAGCACCCCGGCGAGCAGGCCGCTGCCGGTGCCGACGGCGAACCGGGCGGTGGCGCCGAGCTGCCGGCGGGCGCCGACCAGGGTGAGCACCAGCAGGGCGACGGCAGCACCGGCCACGATGGCCGCCGCGACGGTGCCGGGCAGCGCGTACGCCGTCGAGGTGACCTCCATCTCGGCGTCCGCCCAACCGGTGATCTTGATGCGGGCGGACAGCAGCATCCCGGCCGTCCACACCAGCGCGGCAACCGCCAGCAGGATCGCGGTGAGCCGCGAGACCTCGCGGGTCTCCGGTGCGGACTGGCGCTCGGGGTCGGTCATGGGGGTCAGGGTAACCGGCGAACCTTCGGGGACCCGACCGGCCGCCCCCGCCGGTGCGAGGATGGACGAACAGCGCCCGGCGACCCCGGCGCGGGCCTCCCACCACACTCACCAGGTCGAGGAGCAGGAATGGATGCGCAGTTCACCGTGCCCACCCCCCGGAACGAGCCGGTCCGCACCTATGCCCCGGACAGTCCGGAACGCGCCGCGCTGGCCGCCCGGATCGCCGAGCTGCGGGAAGCGCGACCGGAACTGACCATGACGATCGGCGGCCGGCAGCGGATGGCCGACGGCCCGGCGATCGAGGTGGTGCAGCCGCACCGGCGGCACCAGGTGCTCGGGGTGACGGGTAACGCGTCGCGGGCCGACGCGGCGGCCGCTGTGGAGGCGGCCAAGCGGGCCGCGCCGGGCTGGCGCGAGCTGCCGTTCAGCGAGCGGGCGGCGATCTTCCTGCGCGCCGCCGAGCTGCTCTCGGCCGGTTGGCGCGACACCCTGAACGCGGCCACCGTGCTCGGCCAGTCCAAGTCCTGCTACCAGGCGGAGATCGACGCGGCCTGCGAGCTGATCGACTTCCTGCGGTTCAACGTGCACTTCGGCGAGCGGCTGCTGACCGAGCAGCCGGAGTCGGCGCCCGGTGTCTGGAACCGCTTCGACCACCGGCCCCTGGAAGGCTTCGTCTACGCGATCACGCCGTTCAACTTCACCGCGATCGCCGGCAACCTGCCCTCCGCCCCGGCCCTGATGGGCAACACGGTGATCTGGAAGCCGTCACCGACCCAGCAGTTCGCCGCGCACTTCACCATGCGGCTGTTCGAGGCGGCCGGCCTGCCGCCCGGTGTGATCAACATGGTGACCGGTGACGGCCTCGCGCTGTCCGAGGTGGCGCTGACCGATCCGGATCTGGCCGGCATCCACTTCACCGGCTCCACCGCGACGTTCCGCAAGTTGTGGCGCACGGTGGGGGAGAACATCGAGCGGTACCGGTCGTACCCGCGGCTGGTCGGCGAGACCGGGGGCAAGGACTTCGTGGTCGCGCACCCGAGCGCGGATCCGGACGCGCTGTTCGCCGCGCTGGTCCGCGGCGCGTACGAGTACCAGGGCCAGAAGTGCTCGGCCGCGTCCCGCGCCTACGTCCCCCGCGGGCTCTGGGAGGCCGGGCTGCGGGACCGGCTCGCCGCCGCCGTCGCCTCGATCCGGTATGGCGACGTCACCGACCTCTCCGTCTTCGGTGGCGCGGTGATCGACGACCGGTCGTTCGCCCGCCTCGCCGCCGCCCTGGACCGGATCAAGAACAGTGCGTCGTGCACCGTGCTGGCCGGTGGCACGGCCGACGACACCGAGGGCTGGTTCGTCGCGCCCACCCTGGTGGAGTGCACCGACCCGACGCACGAGGTGTTCACCACCGAGTACTTCGGTCCGATCCTGGCCGTGCACGTCTATCCGGACGAGGACTTCCGGGCGGTGGTGGAGCAGGCCGACGGCGCCGCGCCGTACGCGCTCACCGGGTCGATCTTCGCGACCGACCGGGAGGTGGTGGCGTGGGCGCAGCGGGCGCTGCGGTTCACCGCCGGCAACTTCTACATCAACGACAAGCCGACCGGGGCGGTGGTGGGGCAGCAACCGTTCGGCGGGGCGCGGGGGAGCGGGACCAACGACAAGGCCGGTTCGATCTTGAATCTGCACCGGTGGGTGTCGCCGCGGACCATCAAGGAGGCTTTCGACGCGCCCGGTGTTTGGGAGTACCCCCACATGGGCTGATTGTCCGAATGTGCGCGGCGACTCGCGCAGATTTGGGCGTTTCCTGCCTCGGCCTGCCTGTCTGACCGAATCGGTGCTCCATTTTAGCTGGTCAAGTAGGTTCCGGCGCGCGAAACGCCCGGTCTGCGCGCTCGTCGTCGGACTGTCTGTGCGGGACAGTCGTTTGTGGAGGCGCAAACTGGACGGATCGTGCGAAATCCTGGACGTGGCTGCGACAAAGTGGCAGCTTAGAAGGCATGCCCGACTTCCAGATCAATCCCACGGCTGCCGCCTTGCTCGGCCTGCTTCACGAGGGGCCGATGACCGGCGGACAGCTCATGGCGGCTGCCGAACGCCGCCTCGGGCCCTACTGGTCGATGACGCGGAGCCAGGTCTACCGCGAATTGCCCGTACTGGCCGAAATGGGGTATGTGCGCCTCGGCAAGCCGGGCCCTCGTTCCAGTCAGCCCTACGCGATCACCGCCTCCGGCAAGCGAGCCTTCAGTCGCTGGCTCACCGAGACGCCCGGCCGTGACGCGCTGCGCAATCCGGTCGCGCTGCGGGTGGCCTTCGGTCAGCAGCACAGCGAGGACCAGCTGAAGGCGCTCTACAGCAATGCCAACCAGTACCACTCGGAGGCACTGGCGATGGCGAAGGACCAGGCCAAAGAGGTGAAGAAGAACGGTGACCCGTACGGCGCGGCCGCTCTGGAGTTCGCGGTCGCCTATCACAAGGCGGCGCTCAGCTGGTTGAAGACCGTTCCGTCCGAATGAGTTGCCGACGCCCCGGCCAGTGAGCTGGCCGGGAAGCGTATTCTTGAGTGTCGTGACCGCTGCCGACTTCCCTGAGCAACTCAAAGCGCTCGACGCCACCCTCCGCAACATCGAGAACGTCCTGGACGTCGACCGGCTGCGCCGTGACAAGGCGGAGCTCGAGGAGCAGGCTTCCGCGCCCGACCTCTGGGACGACCAGTCCCGGGCGCAGGAGGTCAACAGTCGCCTGTCGTACATCTCCGGCGAGATCTCCAAGCTGGAGCGGCTGCGCAGCCGGCTCGACGACGCCGGTCTGCTGTTGGAGATGGCCCGGGACGAGGGTGACGAGGGCTCGGTCGCCGAGGTGGGCGAGGAGATCACCACGCTGTCCAAGGCGATCGAGGAGATGGAGGTCCGCACCCTCCTCTCCGGGGAGTACGACTCCCGCGAGGCCCTCGTCGCGATCCGGGCCGGGGCCGGCGGGGTGGACGCGGCCGACTTCGCCGAGATGCTGATGCGGATGTACCTGCGCTGGGCGGAGCGGCACGGTTACCCGACCGAGGTCTACGACACGTCGTACGCGGAGGAGGCCGGCCTCAAGTCGGCCACCTTCAGCGTGAAGGTGCCCTACGCGTACGGCACGCTGAGCGTCGAGTCGGGCACCCACCGGCTGGTCCGGATCAGCCCGTTCGACAACCAGGGCCGCCGGCAGACCAGCTTCGCCGGTGTCGAGGTGATGCCGGTGGTGGAGCAGACCGACCACATCGACATCCCGGAGAACGAGATCCGCGTCGACGTGTACCGGTCGTCCGGCCCGGGCGGGCAGAGCGTCAACACCACCGACTCGGCGGTCCGGCTCACCCACATCCCGACCAACATCGTGGTGACGTGTCAGAACGAGAAGTCCCAGCTGCAGAACAAGGCGTCCGCGATGCGCGTTCTGCAGGCCCGTCTGCTGGAGCGCAAGCGCCAGGAGGAGGAGGCCAAGATGGCCGGGCTGAAGCAGGACACCACCGGATCGTGGGGGGACCAGATGCGTTCGTACGTGCTGCACCCCTACCAGATGGTGAAGGATTTGCGCACTGAGTACGAGACCGGCAACCCGTCGTCGGTCTTCGACGGCGATGTGGACGGCTTCATCCAGGCCGGCATCCGCTGGCGCAAGCAGAACGAGGCTGCCGCCTAGCCGATTTCCTCACGTTGAGCGACCCCGCCTGAACACTCGGTCAGTTCGGGGTCGTTCAGTTTTGCTGTTGCCGCAGGTGGCGAAGATTCCCGACCCCAGCGGACTTGGCGATTTCGTTACACCGCGTAGACTCCAGTCCCGTGATTCAGCTCGAGAACGTGACGAAGACGTATCCGAAGGCGTCTCGGCCGTCGTTGGACAATGTCAGCGTCGGGATCGAGAAGGGTGAGTTCGTCTTCTTCATCGGCCCCTCCGGTTCTGGCAAGTCGACGATCATCAAGCTGCTGCTGAAGGAGGTCCAGGCGACCCGCGGCAAGGTGGTGGTGAACGCCAAGGACGTCACCACGCTGCGCTCCTGGAAGATCCCGCAGTTCCGCCGCTCGATCGGCTGCGTCTTCCAGGACTTCCGGTTGCTGCCCAACCGCACCGCGTACGAAAATGTCGCGTTTGCCCTTGAGGTGATCGGTAAGACCAAGGCCGTCGCCCGGCGCGTCGTTCCCGAGGTGCTCGAGCTGGTCGGCCTCGGCGGCAAGGAGCACCGCTACCCGCACGAGCTCTCCGGTGGTGAGCAGCAGCGTGTCGCGGTGGCCCGGGCCTTCGTGAACCGCCCGCTGATCCTGCTCGCCGACGAGCCCACCGGTAACCTCGACCCGGACACCTCGATCGAGATCATGCGGCTGCTGGACCGGATCAACCGGACCGGCACGACCGTCGTGATGGTCACGCACGACTCCAACATCGTCAACCAGATGCGCCGCCGGGTCATCGAGATCGAGAGCGGGCGGATCGTCCGTGACCAGGCGCGCGGTGTTTACGGCTGAGACCGGCTCCGTCATCCCAACCAACGCTGAACCAGTGACACGCGGAGTCCCGGAAGGATCCCCCCGATGCGCGTGAAGTATGTCCTCAACGAGGTCCTGGTGGGCCTGTGGCGAAACGTCACCATGTCGGTCGCCATGATCATCACCATGTCGGTCTCGCTGACCATGCTGGGCGCCAGCGTGCTGATGTACCTGCAGGTCGACCGGATGAAGGACTTCTACTACGGCGAGATCGAGGTTTCGATCTTCCTGGTGGACAACGTCACCGACGGCCAGAAGCAGGCGATCAAGCAGAAGATCGACGAGAGTCCGCTGGTCAAGGAGAGCGCCTACGAGACGAAGGACGAGGCGCTCAAGCGCTTCAAGGTGCTCTACGCCGACTCGCCCGACTTCGTGAACGCCGTCAACGTGAACAGCCTGCCCGAGTCGTACCGGGTGAAGCTGAAGAACCCCGAGGACTACGACCAGTTCGCCAAGACGCTCGAGGGCGAGCAGGGTATTCAGCGGATCATCGACCAGCGCGAGCTCCTGCAGAAGGTGTTCAACATCTTCAACTCGGTCCAGCTGATGTCCCTCGTGGTCGCCGCGGTGATGGCGTTCGCCGCCCTGTTGCTGGTGGGTAACACCATCCAGGTGGCCGCGTACAGCAAGCGCCGGGAAGTCGCCGTGATGAAACTGGTCGGCGCCTCGAACTGGTTCATCCAGGCGCCGTTCGTCCTGGAGGCGGTGGTCGCCGGCCTGATCGGCGCGCTCCTCGGGTTCGTCGCGCTGTTCATCGGCAAGATCGTCCTGCTGGACAACAAGCTGCAAGCCCTGACCGCCATCCTGACACCCGTGCCGAGCGGGAACGTCTGGCTGATGCTGCCCCTGATGGCCGGCGTCGGCGCGCTGGTCAGCGCGGTGACCGCCTGGGTCACCCTCCGGTTCTACCTCAAGGTCTGACCCACTCCGGGACCTTTCGCACGAAGGCCGCGCCCCTGCCGGGTCGCGGCCTTCGTGGGCTTTGAGGGCGATTTACCGCATTGCGAGCGGTTAGTCGGAGTACGGTGACTTTCCGTGAGGTACCGTCGCCCGAATCCCCTCCTGGCCGCCGTCCTCTGCCTGCTCACCGCCACCGGCCTGGTCTTTCCCATCCAAGATCAAACCCGCTTGGGGTACGCCGTGAGCGTCCCGCGGGTCGCCGCCGCCGTCCACACCGATCGGGACGATGCCGCCCGGGCGGCCGCGGCGGTCCGTCGCGCCGAGGCCCTCCTGGAGAACGCCGGCGCCACCGCCCGAGCCGCCGCCCGTCGCCTCGCCGTCGCCTCGGCCGCCCTGCCGGCCGCCCAGCACCGGGTGGCCGTCGCCCGCGGCGTGGTCATCGCCACCCGCGTCGAGGCGGACACCGCTCGCGGCCGGGCCACCGCCGCCCGGCAGAGCTACCAGCGGATCGCCGCCGACTGGGCGGCCGCCCAGCAACGGGTGGCCGACGCCCGCGACCGGGTCGCCGAGATCGCCCGCTCCAGCTACATGGGTGGCTCGATCACCCGGCTCAACCTGCTGGTCTCGGCGACCGGCCCGGTCGACCTGATGGACCGGATGAGCCTCGTCGACCAGCTGGTCCAGCAGGAGAACGCCGACATGCGGCGGCTGATCGCCGTCCGCCGCGAGGCCCGCACCGCCCAGGACCTGGCCGGTGCCGCCAAACGGGCCGCCGAGGCGGCCGAGGCCGAGGCGGCCGCCAAGCTGCGCGCCGCACAGGCCGCCCAGGTCGACGCGGTCCGTGCGCGGCGCGACGTCTACCAGCTCGTCCTGTCCCGGCGGTCGGCGCTCAGCGCGGCGAACGCCCAGCGGGCCACCGTCCTGGCGGAGTACCGGTCGGCGCTCGCCGCCGAACGCCGGGTCCGCTCCAGCATGCGCGGCTGGGAGGCCCACTCCGGTTACACCGGCCGGTACCACGGGCGGCTGCTGATGCCGGTGCATGGCTGGAAGAGCAGCGATTTCGGCAACCGCTACGACCCGTACTACCGGGTCTGGCAGCTGCACGCCGGCACCGACTTCGCCGCCGGTTCGGGCACCCCGATCCGGGCCGCGGCGGCCGGCCGGGTGATCCAGGCCGGCTGGAACGGCGGATACGGCAACTACACCTGCATCAGCCACGGCCGGGTCATGGGTACCGGGTTCTCCACCTGTTACGGCCACCAATCGCGGATCTACGTGCACGTCGGCGAGTACGTCAGGCAGGGCGAGGTGATCGGGCGGGTCGGTTCCACCGGCGCGTCCACCGGCGCGCACCTGCACTTCGAGACCAGGTTCGGCGGAGCGCCCCGGAATCCGCTGAACTACCTGCCGTCCTGCCTTTGTTAGACTTCCTGGTCGATCGATAAATCCGGGGGTCTGCTGGTATGCCACGCGAACAGGGGCGCAAGCTCGTCGCCTCCAACCGCAAGGCGTACCACGACTACGCCATCCTCGACACCTACGAGGCGGGCATGGTGCTGACCGGCACCGAGGTGAAATCGCTGCGCGCCGGGCGCTCCTCGCTGGTCGACGCGTTCGGCCACGAGAACCAGGGCGAGATCTTCCTGCACGGCATGCACATCCCGGAGTACACCCAGGGCACCTGGACCAACCACGAGCCCCGCCGGGTCCGCAAGCTGCTGCTGAAGCGCGACGAGATCCACAAGATCATGGGCAAGCTCCGGGACGACGGCGTCACGCTGGTCCCGCTCTCGGTCTACTTCCAGAACGGGTACGCGAAGGTCGAGCTCGGCGTCGCCAAGGGCAAGAAGAGTTACGACAAGCGCCAGGACATGGCGGAACGGGACGCCAAGCGCGAGATCAACCGCGCCATGGGCCGCCGTGCCAAGGGCATGAGCTGACGGGGTATCCTGCCCCGCCAGGCTTGTTGATCACTCGCCCCTTGCTCGACTCTTCACCGGGGAGACCGGCCGTTGTCCAAGCACAGAGACCGCCAGTTCTTCATCGCCCGCTCGGTGTTCGGCCTGGCCGCCGCCTTCCTGGTCGGCCTGGTGGTATGGATCGCGGTGCGGGCCGGTGGCCCGGCCGAGGCCGATGACACCCCGGTGATCGTCCAGCCCTCGGCCGACCTGCGGGCCGCCGAGTCGACGACCGCGCCGCTGCTCTCCGCGCCGCCGTCGGCCGCCACGCCGGCGCGCCACGCATCGCCGTCCGCCTCGGTGTCCCCGTCGGTCTCGCCGTCCGCCTCCGCGTCGCCGTCCGCCTCGCCGTCGAAGAGCTCCGCGTCACCGAGCCCGTCCAAGAGCCCGAAGCCGTCGCCGTCGAAGACCACCGTCTCGCCGCCGGCCCCGCAGGACCTGAGCGCGACGTACTCCACGGTCAGCTCCTGGGACCGGGCGTTCGTCGCCAGCGTGCAGATCACCAACCGGGGATCCCAGGCACACGACCTCTCGCTGACCCTTACCTACCCGGCCGGCGTCAGCCTCGGCGGCACCTGGAACGCCCGGGGCAGCAGCAGCGGCAGCACGATCACCCTCGGCGGCGTGTCGGTCCCGCCCGGCCGCACCATCACCGTCGGATTCCAGAGCTCCAAGACGACGACCAGCAAGATCACGCCGACCGGGTGCACGGTTGTCGGCGGGAGTTGTTCGGTGAGCTAAGATTGGCGAGCTGTACCAATCCAGGGGGTGACTGGTTTCGACTTCGTACGTGGAGACAGGGGAAGCGAGCCGAGGAAGCCGACGTCGTCTCGAGAATCGGTCGTCGGAAACTTATAAGCGCCAACTCTAAGTTTGACGCTGACCAGTACGCTCTCGCCGCCTGAGGCAAGTAGCGTGGTCTGTCGGTCTGGGAGCGCCTCCGTCCCAGCTGCCGGCATCAGCTAGGAGGCTGGCCAACCGGTCCCGGTCACGGGGACCGCGCGGCGAGATCAATCAGTGACTGGGCCCGTCGTCCGAACTTGCTCACGTGAGTCGGAGGGCCGAGTAGGGACATAGTGAGCTGCGCTCGGAGAAGCCCTGACAAAACAACGAAGGACCCGGGTTCGATTCCCGGCACCTCCACCAGTGGAGGACTACTTGAACCCGCGAGAGCGGGGGACGGTTCACCCGCAGCGGCGGCGCCCACGGCGCCGCCGCTGTCGTTTCTGGCCTCCTTGACCAGCGGCAACACGAGATCGCGGGAGCGAGGAGTTGATCTGGAAGCATCGGAAGGGCAGCCACCGCGCGGTCGTCATGCCCGGCGGAGCATTGCAGCGGACTTTCGTGTCGCCTTCGGGTGCCTCTCGTGCGCTGGCCGGCTATGAGGTCAACGGCTGGCGCCACTTGGCGCGAGCTCGCGACGGTGTCCGTCTTGCATCGCTTCGAGACCAGATCTAGGTACGCGGTGGCTCGCGACAGGAGTCTGCAAGCCGCATCGCAGTAGCTGCTGGATTCGGCTGTGGTCAGGCCTGCCTGGCGGAGGATCGAGGCTGACGTCCCTCGTTTGACCGCGGGGTGCTGGTGGACCACCGCGATCCGCCCGTTCGGATGCTGGAAGACGGCGTGGCTGCCTTTGGTGCGGACGTGGACGAAACCTGCCTGTTCAGAGCGTCTACTACCTTGCGGAGAGGGAGGTCGGCTAGAGCCGGACTCATGCGGCCGAGGCGATCTGGAACGCGGTTACGAACGGCGTCGCCTCGATCTGGGGCGGAGAAACCTGTTCCAGGTAAAGTTCCACCGCTTCGCGGAGATTCGCGAGAGCGTCATCCAGGGTCTCGCCCTGGCTAGCCACGTCGAGCTCAAGGCACCGAGCGACGAACCAGTCGTCCTCCTGGTGAACCGCGGCGGTCAGCGTTCGAGTCATGGGTTTCTCTCGCAGGGTGCGCTCAGGGATCCTCATTCTTAGCGGTCGCCGAGGATGTCTGGCTGCCCGAGAGTGTCTCGTAGGGCCGCAGACGCTCGATTTGGCTCAAGTAAGCGGTGAGCACCTCGGTCGAATTGTCAGGGCAACACTGGCGGCTGGCACGCTCGGACGAAGCAGCGACGGAGGCACTTGGGACTCCCGCGCCGATTCGACTAGTGGTGTGCTGTCGCGTTGACGAAACACAAAGCCCAGCCGGGACAGCGCGGTGGATCGTCTGCACCAGGCGGCTGGATTCGGCCCGGCTGCTCACCGACCCCACCGGCTCGGTCATCGGCTCCACCTACGGTCCGTACGGCAACCGGTCGGCGCCCACCGGCACGGCGGACAGCCGCATCGGTCGCACCGGCAAACTGGACGGCCCCCGCCACCGGACAGTTCCTCAGCCTGGGATTCGCTGGTGGACATCGCCCGGTCAGCCGTGACGACCGCGACAACGAGTTCGTCAAATGGGTCCACCGAGTTGGCAAGAAGTTCGAGAATGGCGGCGACGACATCGGCACCATCGAAGACATGAGGCGGATCCTCGATCGTTGGGTTCAGCTGGGAAAGCCGAAGGTGACATGAGGACGATCGAGGATCTGACGGTTCCCGAGCTGATCGAGCGGCTGGCCGCTGAGGACACGGACACCGTCGTGGAGGCCGCCGACGAGATCGGCCGCAGGCGCGCCACCGAAGCCGCGCCCCGCCTGCTGGAGCTGCTCCGGCTCACGCCGGAGGCGACGATTCGCAACGCCACCGCGCTGGCACTCTCCGACATGGAGATGCCTGAGGCGTTCGACTCCATCGCCGAACTGCTGCGCGACCCGAGCACCGAGGGACACCGGGGAACCCTGCTCTACGCCCTCGACCCCTACGACTGCCTGCCGATCCTGGAGCTGCTCATCGATCTGGCCTTGACCGGCGGATACGAGGTCCGAATGTCCGCGCTGGGTCTGATCAGCGGCATCGAGGGCGACATCGACGAGGAGATCTGGGACCGGGTGCGGGCGCGTTTGGAGGCCGCGGCCGCCACCGCGGGCAAGGAGCGGCGGACCGAGGTGATCGACCCGCTGCTGGAGATGTTCAGCTGAGCGACCTGACCGCCCGGATCCGGCTGTTTCATCTACTCACCTCGCTTCGAACGCCCCTGAAAGCGACTGTGCCCATGCGAGCCGGATCGTCGGCTCGTCCGAAGGGGCCCGTCCGGACCCGAGCCGGCGGGGAGAACGAAACGCTGAAAGTTTTCGGGGGTCGTAGGTAACCCGGTGGCCTGGACCGGTGTGTATTCAGGTGTGCGGGTGCCGACGGAAGCGGGGGACATGGCGGGGGACGACGGCGCTGACTTCGATGCCTTCTATACGGCGGCGGTACGTCGTGTGGTGCTCTACCTCTATGCCGTCAGCGGGGATCGGGCGGAGGCGCAGGACGTCGCGCAGGAGGCGTTCGCGCGAGCCTGGCAGCACTGGGCGCGGGTCGCCCGGTACGACGACCCCGAGGCGTGGGTGCGGATGGTCGCGGCGCGGCTGCTGATCAATCGCTGGCGGGGGTTGCGGCGGTGGGTCGCGGCGCGGTCCCGGATGGGGCCGCCCGACGAGGTGACCGGGAGCCCGTCGCCGGACCGGGTGGCGGTGGTCAACGCGCTGCAGCGGCTGCCGAAACCGCAACGGCAGGTCATCACCCTGCACTACCTCCTCGACATGCCGGTCCGCGACATCGCCGGGGACCTCGGCGTCCCGGAGGGGACGGTCAAGGTGCGGCTCTCCCGGGCCCGGACCGCCCTCGCCCGGCTGCTCGACGACAACGACCAGGAGATCAGTGATGTCACGTCCCGTGCCTGACCGTCTGCGGGATCTGGAGGCCGACGTCCGCGACCTCCGGGTCCTGCCGGCTGCCGCGATCCGTGCCCGCGGCCGGCGTCGGAGGCGCCGTCAGCTGGCCGCCGTGACGACGGCCGGCGTGGTGCTGGCGGCCGGTGCCGGCGTCGCGTTGGCCTGGCCGCGGCAACCGGCCACGACGGCCGGCGACCTGCCGAGCGGCGACGCGCCGGTCGTCGAGGTGCCGGCCGACCGCGAGGTGCGCTGCGTGCTCATGTTGCCGGACGATCCGGCCAAGGTGCGGATCCGGGTGCTGGACGGCGGAGCGCCGGCCGCACTGATCGACGCCACCGCCGATCAACTGCGGAAACGTCGCTTCAGGGTGCTCAACGGCGCGACCGGGTCCCCCCTGTCGGGTGCGGCTTCGGTGAGCTACGGACCGGCCGCGATCGGGGCGGCCGTCCTGGTGCGGGCGGAGCTGCACGACGCGGCGACCATGCTGTTCGACCCGAGCCTTCCGGACGCGACCGTCGAGGTGACGCTCGGCGCGGGCTTCACGCGTCTCGCCACCACCACCGAGACCAATCGGAACCTGGTGGCCATCGGCGAGCCGGTGGCGCCGCCGGAGTGCTCGATCGTCGTGACGCCCTCGCCGGGCGGCTGAACGGAGACGCCCGATTCACCGGCCCCGGTTCGCGGATGTCCGCGAACCGGGGCCTTCGTGCATGGATGTCTGGTGCCCACGAGTGGCTTGAGGTCACTGAGAGTGATGTGATGAGTTGTAGTGTGACAGCGGTCATGCGAGGGCGTTAAGCTACTCGCGAGTAACAAGCTCATTCCTTGAACGCGTTCATGGTCGGCATACGTGGAGACACTCACCTTCACGTTTTCCGCCGTAGGTCCGGCAACGTCGCTAGAACTGCACGGGAGTCGATTAATGATCATTGGTGTTCTCGGGGAGTCCAGCCCCGGTGAGACGCGGGTGGCGGCGACGCCCGCGACCGTGGGCCAGTTGCTCAAGCTGGGATACGAGGTCGTGGTGGAGCCCGGAGCGGGGCGGCGGTCGTCCTACTCCGACGAGGCCTACGCGGAGGCGGGTGCCACGCTCGGCGATCCGTACCGGGCGGACATCCTCTTCGCGATCAACGCGCCGGAACTGGCCCGGCTGGACCGGCTGCGGGCCGGGGCGACGCTGATCGGCGTCTTCAGCCCGCGGCTCAACGAGGAGTTGGTCCAGGAGTTCGCGCGACGGCCGATCACGGTGCTGTCGATGGACGCGGTGCCGCGGATCTCGCGGGCGCAGTCGCTGGACGTGCTCTCGTCGATGGCGAACATCGCCGGTTATCGAGCGGTAGTGGAGGCGGCGCACGCGTTCGGCAGGTTCTTCACCGGGCAGGTGACCGCGGCCGGCAAGGTGCCACCGGCGAAGGTGCTGGTGGCCGGGGTCGGGGTGGCCGGGCTCGCGGCGATCGGCGCGGCCGGCAGCCTGGGCGCGATAGTCCGGGCCACCGACCCCCGGCCCGAGGTGGCCGACCAGGTCAAGTCGCTCGGCGGGGAGTACCTCGCGGTGCAGGCGGCGGACGTCGAGGTGTCCGCGACCGGGTACGCCAAGGAGATGTCCGACGACTACAACGAACGGGCCGCCCGGCTCTACGCCGAGCAGTGCACCGACGTGGACATCATCATCACCACCGCGCTGATCCCCGGCCGGCCGGCGCCGCGGCTGATCACCGAGCGGATGGTGGCCAGCATGAAACCGGGCAGCGTGATCGTCGACATGGCGGCCGCCAACGGCGGGAACGTCGAGGGCACGGTCGCCGGCGAGGTGATCACCACGGCGAACGGCGTGACCATCATCGGCTACACCGACCTGGCCGGCCGGCTGCCCGCCCAGGCGTCCCAGCTCTACGGCACCAATCTGGTGAACCTGATGAAGCTGATGACCCCGGAACGGGACGGCTGCCTGGTACTCGACTTCGACGACGTCGTGCAGCGCTCGATCACCGTCGTACGCGAAGGCGAACTGACCTGGCCGCCGCCTCCCGTGTCGGTCTCGGCGACCCCGGCCCCGGTGGCTCCCGCGGTGATCGCCGAGCCGAAGGCGAAGGCGCAGCCGGCCACCGCCGGACCGCGCCGCGACCTGCTGCTCGTCGGCGCCGGCGCGGCGGTGCTGTTCCTGCTGACGGCGTTCGCGCCGGATGCCCTGCGCGTGCACCTCACGGTCTTCGCGCTGGCCATCGTGATCGGCTACTACGTCATCGGGCACGTGCACCACGCGCTGCACACGCCGCTCATGTCGGTGACCAACGCGATCTCCGGGATCATCGTGGTGGGCGCCCTGCTGCAGCTCGGGCACGGTGGGCCGGTGGTGACCGCGCTGTCGTTCATCGCCATCCTGCTGGCCAGCATCAACGTCTTCGGTGGCTTCGCGGTGACCCGCCGCATGCTCGCCATGTTCACCAGGAGCTGACGAGATGACCATCGAAACCGCGGCCCAGGCGGCGTATCTCGTCGCGGCCCTGCTCTTCATCCTGGCGCTGGCCGGCCTGTCCCGGCACGAGAGCGCCAAGTTCGGCAACCTCTTCGGCATCCTCGGGATGGCGCTGGCCCTGGTCGCGACGGTGGCGCTGGCGGTGGTCGGCGACCTGAGCGGCACCGGCCTGGCCCTGCTGCTGGTGGCGATGGGCATCGGCGCCACGATCGGCCTGTACCGGGCCGGCAAGGTCGAGATGACCGGGATGCCGGAGCTGATCGCCTTGCTGCACAGCTTCGTCGGCCTGGCCGCCGTGCTGGTCGGCTGGAACGGATACCTGCACGTCGAGGCCGATCCGGCCGGCGCCGAGGCGGCCGCGCTCGGGGCTCAGCACCTGCTCGGGATCCACAGTGCCGAGGTGTTCATCGGCGTCTTCATCGGCGCTGTCACCTTCACCGGGTCGATCGTCGCCTTCCTCAAGCTGTCCGCCCGGATGAAGTCGCGGCCGCTCATGCTGCCCGGCAAGAACCTGCTCAACGTGGGCGCGCTGATCGCCTTCGTGGCGCTGACCGTCTGGTTCGTGATCGACCCGCGGCTCGGGGCGCTGATCGCGGTGACAGCCATCGCGCTGCTGCTCGGCTGGCACCTGGTCGCCTCGATCGGCGGCGGCGACATGCCGGTCGTGGTGTCCATGCTGAACAGCTACTCCGGATGGGCCGCCGCGGCCTCCGGGTTCCTGCTCTCCAACGACCTGCTGATCGTGACCGGGGCGCTGGTCGGGTCGTCCGGCGCCTACCTGTCGTACATCATGTGCAAGGCGATGAACCGGTCGTTCCTGTCGGTGATCGCCGGTGGCTTCGGCATCGAGGCCGGGCCGTCCGACGACACCGACTACGGCGAACACCGGGAGATCCAGGCGGACGCCGTCGCCAAGCTGCTCAGCTCGGCCGATTCGGTGATCATCACGCCGGGGTACGGGATGGCGGTGGCCCAGGCGCAGTACGGCGTCGCCGAGCTCACCCGCAAACTCCGGGAGAAGGGGGTGGACGTCCGGTTCGGCATCCACCCGGTCGCCGGTCGCCTGCCCGGGCACATGAACGTGCTGCTCGCCGAGGCGAAGGTGCCGTACGACGTGGTGCTGGAGATGGACGAGATCAACGACGACTTCGCCCGGACCTCGGTGGTGCTGGTGATCGGCGCCAACGACACGGTGAACCCGGCGGCCACCGAGGACCCGGCGAGCCCGATCGCGGGCATGCCGGTGCTGAAGGTGTGGGAGGCCGGCGAGGTGATCATCTTCAAGCGGTCGATGGCGTCCGGGTACGCGGGCGTACAGAACCCGCTCTTCTTCCGGGAGAACAGCGCGATGCTCTTCGGCGACGCCAAGGAGCGGGTGAACGACATCCTGCGCGCCTTCTGACCGCCGCCGCCGGGGTCCCGGGTGTCCGCCCGGGCCCCGGCGGGATAGATAACGATCACTCGGGTCGGACAGAATCGCGGCTATGAGCGACCATGCCGCGACAGTACGGGACTACGACCTGTTCACCACCGAGGCGATGACCGACCCGGACGTCTTCCTGCACCGGGTCCGCGCCGAGAGTCCGCTCGCCTGGCTGCCCCAGTTCGACGCCTACCTGCTGACCCGGTACGCCGACGTGCACGCCGCGCTGCGCGACAAGCGGCTGGACAGCGCCAACATGGCCCGCGTCCTGCAGCGCCTGACCCCCGCGGAGCAGGAGGAGCTGGCCCCGGTCCGGCGCTCCATCGAGATGTGGATGGGGCACACCGTCCCGGCCGACCACGTGCGCTTCCAGCAGCTGCTCAAGCGGTACTTCACCCCGGCGATGGTGGACCGGTTGCGGCCGCGGGTGCGGGAGTTCACCCACGAGCTGATCGACGCCGTCGCCCCGAAGGGGAAGATGGACGTGGTCCGCGACCTGGCCTATCCGCTGCCGGCGAACGTAATCGCCGAGCTGCTCGGGATGCCGGTCAGCGACCGCGAGCAGTTGCAGGCGTGGTCCCGCGACATCGTGCCGATCTTCGGCAACGGTGACGTCCAGCAGCTGCGGGTGGCCCAGCGCAGCATGCTGGAGATGCACGACTACCTGCGGGTCATCGCGGCCGAGCGCCGCCGGGAGCCCCGCGAGGACGTGCTGAGCACGTTCATGGCGGCCGAGGCCGAGGGCGTCGTCACCGAGGACGAGGCGGTCGCCAACTGCGTGCTGCTGCTCTTCGCCGGTCACGAGACCACCGCCAACCTGATCGCCAACGGGCTGGTGCTGCTCTTCGACAACCCCGGCCAGCTGGCCAAGCTCCGGGCCGATCCGGACCTCATGCCGCTCGCCGTCGAGGAGATGCTGCGCTGCGACGGCCCGGCCGGGGTGATCGGCCGGGACGCCACCGAGCCGGTCGAGCTGGCCGGGCATGCGATACCGGCCGGGAAACACATCTACCTGGCGCTGATGGCGGCGAACCGGGACCCGGAGGTCTTCGCCGACCCGGACGTCTTCGACATCACCCGCAAACCCAACCGCCATCTCAGCTTCGGCATGGGCACCTATTACTGCCTGGGCGCGGCGCTGGCCCGGATGGAGACGGACGAGTGCATGCGGATCCTGCTGGATCGGTGCCCCGAGTTGCGGCCGGCTTACGAGACGCCGGACTGGCAGCCGAGCATGCCGATCGGTCACCGGCTCGGCTCGCTGCCGGTGACCTTCTGACGGCGTACCGAAAAGGGTGGGAAAAGCAGAACGCCCGGACCGAGGTCCGGGCGTTTCGCAAGGGTGGAGCTGAGGGACTCGAACCCCTGACCCCCACACTGCCAGTGTGAAGATGTCAGTTGCAGTGATCGGCAGGAGTCGGGTTTCGGCAGCTCACACGGGGGCTAGTCACACGCCTAACGGTATCTCGCAGCGCGTGTGAGATGACGACGTGTGATACGTGTGTGATATCGGAAAGGATGCAATTCCCCTGGTCAGGAGGGCTCAGATGTTGACACCGAGCCCATCAGTGGTCCCGTTGCGGGCGCAGTGACCTTAGGAGCTTCTTGCACGGGGATTCCCGCCCGCAGCATCCGAATATTCCGTCACGCCCGCGATAACTGCAATATCTTCGTCGCCTAGACCCGCCGATTCAGCATCCTCGGACTCCGAAGTTGTCACGGGTTCCCCCGACGGAGTCTGCGCATCTAGCTGCGACGGACCGACTGCCGCCGCCAATAAAGCCGCGTTCGGAACATTAAGCGGGCCCTCATCTGTTTCGAGGACTGTGTAGAGAAGTCCGGCCGAAAAAATGGTTCCGATGTGCGGACCGTTGATCGATCCGTTCATTACTCTTATCCTCTGCCCAGGGACGTACGGGCGCGCGAAGAGTAGAACTAGACCTGCGAATAGGTTGCTCAGTACGGGCTGAGCGGCAAGCCCTAGAACGACGCCAGTTATCGCACCGCCGACGAGCAGTTGTCGTAACTCGATTCCGGCGAGATCGCATACGGAGACCGCGACGGTAAAATAGCCGACTAGCAGCACCACGAAGCGCAGCGGAGTTCCTGCGGCGTCTCCAGCTTTTGCGGATGCCACACGTTGGACCTCTCGCGCCGCTGAGCGAGTCGCGGCAATCCCGAGCAATCCCGTAAGCATCGCGCACCCGTAGGCAATAAGTCGCATACGAAGCGAGGCGGTGTGTACGCCTCCGACGGCATGTCCGGCGATTAGCGTAGCTAATGCCCCCAGGCCTAATACAATTGTTCGCCGTAGATGCAGACGAAGACCAAGCTCTAGCCGGCGCGAAGACTCAGAGTCGGGGCTGGAAGGTGTACTTCCGCCAATACTTTGCCTCGTTGCTGACCACATGCTTGCTCTCCCTTCGCGGAAGCGCCAACCTTAGCGAACCCATCCAGGTCGAGTTCGAGGGATCACTCGCCCGAGCATCAAGATGTGACCAAGCTTACTTGTCAGATTTGCGGCATTGGTGCGGACCGCTAGGTCGGGTGGCAGCTCACCGTGCCAGGGTTGCTACCTTGCAGCGATAAGTGGGGGCGGCGCAGCAATCGGCAAGCACCTCGCGACGAGCCCCTGGCGTATTCCATCTTGCTGCGGATACGTCTCCACCGGGAGAGGCTAAGGAGCGCACCAAACGCAGCGATCTAAGATGTTAAACGCCGAGCGCTCGTCCTTTGATCACACAGGCAGGAGCATGCATCCTGTCGGCATGGTCGGCAGGAGGGATATAATTCAGGCATGCGCGCTTTTGCCGGCAAGACGGCCAAGGTTGTTTTCGTCGTCGTGACTGCCAGTCTCGGGTGGTACCTTGGAACGTTGATAGGATCTCAATTCTTCGAAAGCAAGGCGACCGGCCCCACTCTTGGGTTTGTGCTGGGAGTGGCATTGGGGGTATCTGCAATAACGCTCAGCCCGAGGAAGTGAGGACCATCAAGAACGCGTTCAGCTGTGACGTAATAAATTTGCCATGTTGGCCGACCGTAACGACATTACGATGCGCTATGCGTCGCGGTCGCCTTAGGCGTCGATATAAAATTGTCGTCACCTTGGACTATCGCGGCCACTCGGCGCCGGAACGCGGACGTTGCTGCGAACGCCCTCCTGTAATCAGGCACGTCGTTGGCCGCTTGCGCTCGCATTGCGAAGGCCGTGTCCCAATTGGGACACGGCCTTCGCCAAGATCAGCTTACGGTGTGACGCGCATGGCCATCTGTACGAATGGCCTGGCTGTGGGGCATCGCGTCGTCTGATTCAGTTCAGGCAGCCCAACATGCATAGCCGGGGGTGCGGATGGGCGCTTTCGGGATATGAACGATTTCCCAGTGGGCGCAAACCCGCTGCCCGCTGTCCCAATTTCGCTGAATGTTCTCCATGTTGCCTCGGATTTCGTCTCCCGGCCTTACCTGCGTTATGGGAGAAATCCAACTGCGGCCCCTGTTGTCTTCAAGGACAATCCGTCCAGTGTGCGAGTATTCCGAGCTTTCATTTTCGTACCCGCCATACATGGCCTCGACGTAATGACCTCGCCGACACATTGTCAGGCTGATGGTTCCGTTAATTCCGCCCTTTGTCGGCCTGAACTGTTCCATCTTGCAGGCAACTGGTGACGCTGCCGACGCCGCCTGCGGGACGATAGCAAGTGAGGCGAACAGCCCAGCAGCTACCGCAAGAGCGGCTTTTGTTTTACGCAAAACTAACCCTTCGCCTTTCGTGATGACCATCAGGCGGCCATTGGTCCCTGGTGGCAACCCGAAATCATTTGATCAAGCTCTGCAATAGAAGCGAGCATTGATCACTTTTGTCGGGCGAAGTCTAGGCGGATCGACCCCGATGCGTCAACCTCGATACTGAGCACGATGCGGCTCGGCTGTAAGGTTCAGGAAGGAAACCAGCCCTTGTCTCCTATTACGCAGGGTTGTTGGGCGGATTCATTGCGTGTTGGCGTAACTGCTACCTCGCCCTGTCCCTAAGGGTGTTACTCAAGGAGCAGGCCAGAAACCGAGAAGTGCTTTCTGATTGGGAAGGCGGGTATTTCTGCAAGTCCGACAGGTGGCCGTCGGCGAGACCATGCGGCTGGTCGACAATGCCCGACCGGACCAGGGCAAAGTGATGCGGGCCGGCGAGTCGACCCGCCTCAGCGCCGCAATTGATAGCGGCCGACGGTTCACTGCGGACTTCCAGATGCCGGACAACGGCGCGGACGATCGGGATTAGCAGGTGAAAACAATCGAAGTTGACCACATTGGGTGTGTGACGCGCCTGCCCTGACCTGCTTGTATAGGGCCGCGTCACACACCCATCTCACCGGAAGGACGGGTCGCGATGCCACGTGGCACGGACCCGCTCAAGAAAGTCGAGCTTCCCTCGGGCGAGATCCGCTACCGCTTCACGGTGGACGTCGGGCAGAAGGTGAAGACCGACAAGCAGGGCCGGCCAGCGCAGACGCAGAAGGAGATGACGATTTGGACCGCCGACCAGGCGGCCGCGTTCCTGGCGGCGACCGCGAACGACTGGGTGGCCATCGCTTGGGAGATGTCGATGTACGGCCTGCGCTGGTGCGACGTCGACATGATCAACCGGACCATCACGATCCAGAAGACCCGTTCGATCCTCGACGGCGTGGTGATCGAGGACGAACCGAAGTCCGAGCGATCGAAGCGCACCCTGCCGCTCGATGACGACATGGTCACTAAGCTGACGGCGCTGCAACTGAGTCAGCGCGGCGAGGCGGAGGAGGCGGGCGACGCGTACGGCGCTCGTGCCCGGACTGCGGGCAGCTGCACGTGGTCGTCGACGAGATCGGCGCCCCGGTGCACCCGTAGACGTATTCGGACATGTTCGAGTGGCGGGTGAAGAAGGCCGGCCTGCCGCGGAACCGGCTGCATGACACCCGGCACACCTGCGGCACGCTCATGCACCTGCGTGGCGTGCCGATCGCCGCGATCTCGGCGTGGCTCGGCCACGCGTCGGCCAGCTTCACGATGAAGACGTACGTGCACAGCCAGGACGACGCGATGCGTGATGCCGGGGCCACCCTGACGGGGATGCTCCGGCCCGTGTCGCCTGCCGAGAAGCCTACGGCGTGAAATCTCACAGGGCCGCTGAGTTGTTGTGAGATCTCGTGAGATTGTGGATCTCTGGAGATATGGAAAAGGGCCCGATCGGAGATCCGATCAAGCCCTTGACCTGGGGTGGAGCTGAGGGGACTCGAACCCCTGACCCCCACACTGCCAGTGTGGTGCGCTACCAGCTGCGCCACAGCCCCTTGCCGTTGTCCCCGGCGTTTCCCCCGGGCACGCTGGAAATATTACACACCCCTCCGGGGCCCCTGCAGCACCCCCCTCAGTTCAGCGAGACGTCCGGGGGGAAGTGCGCGACGGCGGCCAGGATGTCGCCCTGCCGGCGCAGGACCATGGCCCACAGGTCGTCCGGACGCTCGACGAACGGGTCGCCGGGGAGGGCGTCGAAGACGAACCAGGAGCCGGCCGCGATCTCCTCCTCCAGCTGGCCCGCGGACCAGCCGGAGTAACCGGCGAACACGCGGATGCCCGCCACGTTGTCCCGGAGCCGCTCCGGGTCGGCGGAGAGGTCGAGGGTGCCCAGCGAACCGGCCACCGGATGAAAACCGGTCACCCGCTTTTTCACCTCGGGGCGGGTGCGAGCCAGGCAGATGGCCGACTCGGGCTGCACCGGGCCGCCCTCGAAGAGCACCGCCGGGTCGCCGGCCAGCTCGCCCCAGTTGCCGAGCACCTCGGCGACCGGGACCTCGGTGGCCCGGTTGAGCACCACGCCCAGTGCGCCGCCCTGCTCGTGGGCGACCAGCAGCACGACCGTCCGGTCGAAGTTGGGGTCTTTCAGGGTCGGCGTGGCAACCAGCAGCTGACCGGTCATCGACTCCACCGACCGGCCTCCGATCCGCTGTCCCTCACCGAACACGAAACACCTGCCGTCCGTTTGACGTCAACGCCATGCTCAGCACATTAGCCCGAGTTTCCGGCCACCGATAAGGTCTGCACATGAACCCGTCACCCCCGGCAGCAGAGATCGGCGTCATCGGCGGATCCGGCCTGTACGCACTCCTGGACGGCGCCATTGAACACGAGGTGACGACGCCGTACGGTCCGCCATCCGACAAGATCACAGTGGCCACCGTTTCCGGGCGGCGCGTGGCCTTCCTGCCCCGGCACGGGCGTGATCACCGCTTCCCGCCGCACCGGATTCCCTATCGGGCGAACCTGTGGGCGCTGCGCTCGCTCGGGGTGCGCCAGATCATCGCGCCGTGCGCTGTCGGTGGCCTGCGTCCCGAGCTGGGGCCGGGCACGTTCGTGGTGCCGGACCAGCTGATCGACCGGACCAGCGGCCGCGAGCAGACGTATTACGACACCGGCGCGGTGCACGTGTCGTTCGCCGACCCCTACTGCCCGGCCGGCCGGGCCACCGTGCTGGATTCCGCCGCGCGGGTGAACGCCGTCGACGGCGGCACCATGGTCGTCGTCGAGGGCCCGCGCTTCTCCACCCGCGCCGAGTCCCGCTGGTTCACCTCGATCGGCGGCACGATCGTGAACATGACCGGTCACCCGGAAGCGGTGCTCGCCCGCGAGCTGGCCCTCTGCTACACCGCCATCGCCCTGGTGACCGATCTCGACGCGGGCGTCGAGGGCGATCACGGGGTAACCCAGGAGGAGGTGTTCGGCGTCTTCGCGGAGAACACGGCCCGCCTGCGCGACATCCTGCTGGACGCGGTGGCCAAACTGCCGGCCGAGCGGGCCTGCCCCTGCAAGGACGCTCTGCAGGGGATCAAGCTTCCCTTCGACCTTCCCTGAGCAAACCCGTTTCGGGTACGCCGTGAGCGTCCCGGAGCCGGTCAGCCGCCGCTCGACCCGGCCGTGACCGGCCGGCTGCCCGCCGCCCGGCTCGGGAGGCCCGTCCGACCTGGAGCGACAGCCGGCAGCCGGACGGGTGCACGTCACGGTTGCCGGTCGCGGCCGTCCGGGTCGGACTGGCGGCGGCGCAGGTCCTCCTCGCGGCGGCGCAGGTCGGCTTCCCACTTCTGCAGGAGCTGCTCGTCCTCCTTGCGGGAGGCGGCCAGCGAGCGGAGGAACTCCGGGTCGTCGTCCGGGGCCACCGGGCCGCGGCGGACCGGGCGCTCGGACTCGGGGAAACCGGCGCCGGGCCGCCAGGTGGTGCCGTTGCTGAGACGGACCGGGCGGGCCGGGCGGCCGGCGACGAACCAGGCGATCGGGCCGACCGGCGAGAAGAGCAGGATCAGCAGCACCCAGACGACCCGGGGGAGGGCGCGGATCGCGAACTCCTCGGTGGCCAGGCAGTCGATCAGGGCGATGACGACCAGCGCCAGGTCGAGCAGCGCGAAAAGCGAGTAGAGGCGAATCACGCGCCAGATGATGCCAAACGAGCGGGGGAAATACTGTCCCCCGCGGTCACGCTGCCCGGAGCCGCGGCGCGGTTCCGGGGCCGGGACCGGGGTGGCGGGCGGCGAGCGAGCCGGGCGTACCGGAAATCGTCCTTGATCGCGGCGGCCCGGTCGCCGCCGGATCCGTGCGCGGCGTTGGGTCTCAGACGCCCAGGTGGCGGCGGCTGATCAGCGACTGCAGCTCGGTGACCAGCTGCTTCGGCGCGAGTGGCTTGGGCAGGTAGCCGTCCGCGCCGGAGATCAGACCGGCGTCCACGTCGTAGGCGTGGCTGTTGCCGGAGACCATGAGGATCGCCATGTCGCGGATCGCCGGGGTGCTGCGGGCCAACTGGCACAGCTCCATACCGTTCATGGCCGGCATCCGGACGTCGGTGATCATGCCGATCGGCTTGGCGACGGTGAGGATGCGGGCGGCGGTGTGGCCGTCCTTGGCGCCGAGCGCGCGGTAACCGGCCGCCTCCAGGCTGACGGTGAGCATGTCGCGGACGTCGGCGTCGTCGTCGGCGATCAGGATCAGGTTCTGGTTCATGGGGTGGCCTCCTCCTCGTGGACCTTCCTGATCGGCAGCCGGGCGGGCGGTGGAAGAAGTCCGCGGTTGCGGTCGGGTAGCGACCTCTGCTGTCCGCAGAAGAATGCGGCGGTCGCGGTGGCCGCTGGGCAGAATCCGGCGATGGCTACCTTTTCCCTCCAGGCACAGCCCGACCACGCCGCCGGCTGGCTCGACCTCGCCCGCCGCGCCGAGGCCGCCGGTTTCCACACCCTCTACTGCGCCGACCACCCGGGCAGTTGCGCGTCGCCGTTCGTGTCGCTGGCCGCGGCCGCCGCGGTCACCAGCACCCTGCGGCTCGGGTCGTACGTGGTGAACGCCGGCATCCGCGAGCCGCTCCTGCTCGCCTCGGACGTCGCCACCCTCGACCTGGTCTCCGGTGGCCGGGCCGTCCTCGGCATCGGCGCCGGGCACACGCCCGCCGAGTGGGCGGCGGTCGGGCGGGAGCGGCCGGACGTGCGCGGGCGGGTGGCGCACTGCATCACGGTGGCCGAGACGACCCTGCGGATGCTGGCCGGTGACGGCCTGGCCAAGCCCCGGCCGGTGCAGGATCGCGTCCCGCTGCTCTTCGGCGGCGGCAACACCCGGCTGCTGCGCTGGGCCGCGGACCACGCCGACCTGATCGGGCTCACCGGGCTGGGCCGGACCCTGGAGGACGGGCACTCGCACACCGTCCGGTGGCGGCCGGCGGACGTGGATGCCCAGGTGGAGCTCTGTGGAGCGGTGCCGGTGGAGGCGCTGGTGCAGCATCTGGAGATCACCGAGGACGCGGGCGCCACGTACGCGAAGTGGGCGGCGGAGGCGGAGCTGAGCGAGGCGGAGATGGCGCTCGCGCCGTACGTGCTGGCCGGGACGGTGACGGAGATCCGGGCCAAGCTGGCGGAGAACGAGCGCCGCTGGGGGCTGACGCGGTACGCGGTCCGTGTTCCCGCTTTCGAGGCGGCCGTCGCGCTGATGGCCGGATGAGTCCGGCCGGGCCGCCGGAGGGCGGCCCGGCCGGTGCCGGCTCACTGGGTGGTGGTGACCGTCGTGCCGTTCGAGGCGCTGGTGTTGCGGAAGGCGACGAGGGTCAGCGACAGCTCGGCGGAGTCGAGATCGCCCAGCGTCAGGACCGCCGACCGGATCAGCACCGCCCGCGGCTGGGTGTTCTGCAGCGCGTCGACGAACTTGCTGATGTCGGCCACCCGGCCGGTCGCGTTCAGCGAGATCGGCAGCTCCTCGACGGTGCTCACCACCGCCGAGGTGGAGCGGGCGGACGCGGTGTACGCGCTGACGTCCACCTTGAGCGTCGAGCCGAGGGTCTGCAGCTGGCGCAGGAAAGCCGGGATGCTGTCCGCGGTGGGCAGCGCCTTCTCGTACCGGGCCTTGTCGGCCTGGTACTCGGGCAGGTTCTCATTGTCCGCCTTCAGGTCGGCCAGGCGCTTGCGCAGCTGGGCGAACTGGGTGGTGGCGTCCTCGACCTGCCCGCGCATGTCGGAGGCCTCGGCGTACTTCGGCTTGATCATCACGAACCAGCCGGCGACGATCAGCAGGACGACCAGGGCCAGGCCGCCGAAGAGCCAGATGCGGTCGGAGCGGAGCCCGCTCATCACTTACCTCCGGTCGTGCACTCGGTGGTGCTCCACTGGCCGCAGAACGCCTTGGCGGTGATCGAGACGGTCAGGCTGAAGGTGACACCCTTGTCGTCGTCGTCGGCACCGGAGACGTTGGTGACGAACGGGTCGGCCAGACCCTTCTTCTCGAGCTTGAGCAGTGCCTCGATGTACTTCGCGACGGCCTTCTTGTCCTTCGCGGTGCCACCGATGGTGAGCTGGCCGACGCCGCTCTTGCCGGCCTGCGCACCGGCGTCCTGGGCCAGCGATCCGTTGACCTCGGTCACGTTCGCGCCGGCCTCCTCGCCGGTGCTGCGGACCAGGTCGAGCATGGTCTGCCAGGACAGGTCCTTGGCCATCAGCTTGGTCAGCTCGCCGGAGAGGACCGTGTTGGCGTTCTTGGTCTGGGTCAGCTCGGTGTACGCGGTCTGCTGCTTCTGCACCGCCGACACCTGCCGGGTGACGTCCTCGAACTCCGCCTCGGCGGTCTGCTTGAGCGAGGCCGCCTGCCAGTACCAGCCGCTGAGCGCGGCCAGCACCAGGACCACGGTGACCAGCACGGCGGTACGCGTGTGGCGGGCCCGCCGCCCGTCGGTGATGTCCTGCGGCAGCAGGTTGGCGCGGATGCCCAGCACCCGGGTCGCCTGCTGCGGGGAGACCGACGGGTCCAGCGGCATCAGGGCGGTGGTGCTCATCGGCCCGCTCCCAGGGTGAGGCCGATCGACACGGCTGCCGACGGCACGAAACTGTCGAACCCGCGCTCCCGGGCCCGGCGGGTGTCGCGCAGGCGGGAGGTGCTGTCCGCGTACATCACGGCGATGCCGAGCTGCTCCTGCAGGTGCTCGGCGAGGCCGGGCATCAGCGCGCCGCCACCGGACAACGCCAGGCGGGTGACCTGCTTCTGCCGTTCGCCGGAGGCCAGGTAGGTGAACGAGCTGCGCAGCTCGCTGGCGAGCGGGCGGACCGCGTCGGTGAGCGCCGCCACGCTGTCCGGTGTGCCGTCGCCGTGCAGGCCGAACCGGCACTTGAGGCCCTCGGCCTGGATCGCCGGGATGCCCAGCCGGGTGGCGATGCTGTCGGTGATCTCCGAGCCGCCGCGCGGCAGGGTCCGGACGAACAGCGGCTCGCCGTCGGCGTGCACCACCACGCTGGTGATGTCGGCGCCGATGTCGACGATCGCCTCGACCTGGGCGTCCAGCCGGGAGGCGGCGCGCAGCAGGGCGAACGAGGCCAGGTCGACGCCGGTCACGTGCAGGCCGGCCTTCTCCACCGCCTGTACCAGGTCGACCACGGCGTCCTTGGGCATGGCGATCAGCAGGCCGCGTACGGTCGGGTTGTTGCCGGGCTGCTCCAGCGGGTAGAAGTCCAGCAGCGCCCGCTCGACGGCGAGCGGCAGCTGGTCCTTGACCTGGAACGGCAGGGCCTGACGCATCTGGCCGGCCGGCAGGTTGGCGATCGACATCTCGCGGACCACCAGCTGCGGGTTGGTCACCCCGAGGTGCACCCGCTTGGTGCCGAACCGGGACGCCGCCCAGAGCTGCTTGAGCGAGTTGGTGACGGTCTGCGGGTCCTGCACCACGCCGCCGTGCACGGTGCCCGGGGCGAGCGGGATCTGCCCGAAGTTGGTGAGCGTGTAGTCGTCCTTGGTGCGACGGACCTCGACGGCCCGGATCGAGGACGAGCCGACGTCCAGCCCGATCGGTGTTGCGCCAGCCATCGGTCTTCCTTTCTGTCCGGGAACGTCTTCCTACCGGCTATCGGTCAGTAGGAGGCGGAGGTGAGCAGGTTGGCGTACCAGTCGCCGATCGGCGCCGCGGCGAACACCGCGAGGAACGCGCCGGCCAGCATGTACGGGCCGAACGGGACCCGGGTCTTGCGCCCGGCCGCCCGGGTGAGCAGCAGGACCGCGCCGGCCAGGCCGCCGAGCAGGAAACCGGCGAACGCGCCGATCGCCACCGCGCTCCAGCCGAGCCAGCCGAGGTAGAAGCCGAGCAGCGGGGCGAGCTTCACGTCGCCGCCGCCCATCCCCCACACGGCGAGGACGCGGTAGAGCAGGTAGAGCAGGGCCGCGGCGAGCGCACCGCGGAGCAGGGCGGCCGGGTCGCCGGCCAGCAGGGCGGCCGGGGCGAGCAGGGCGGCGGCCACCGCGTACGAGGGGAGGACGATCTTGTCGGGGAGCCGCATCACGTCCAGGTCGATCAGCGCCAGGGCGATCGCGACGGCGGCCAGGTAGAGGTAGCCGGGCAGGGCCCAGGACCAGCCGAAACGGGCGGCCACCGCGACGAAGAGGGCTGCCGTCCCGGCCTCGACCAGCGGGTACCGGGCGCTGATCGGGGTGGCGCAGTCGGCGCACCGGCCGCGCAGCAGCAGCCAGCCGAGGACCGGGACGTTGTGCCGGTTGCGGACCGCGTGGCCGCAGTGCGGGCAGTGCGAACCGGGGTGGACCAGCGACTCGCCGCGGGGGACTCGGTGGATCACGACGTTCAGGAACGAGCCCACCGCGAGCCCGAGGAGGCCGATGACACAGAACAGTGGGTACTGCGGCATGGCGTCTCCTCGAGGGCTCGCGGCGGGCCTTGGCCAGGCGTCAGCCGCAGGTGTTGAAGTTGGTGCTGTTGATCGAGCTGGACGCCTTCACCGAGCCACCGAGGCCGCTGTCGTAGACGTAGTACTTGCCGCTGCCGCCGGTGTTGACCGCGCAGACCCGGTAGCCGGCGGGGGCGGTGGCGGTGGCGGGCACCGGGTAGTACTGCATCTTGGTCTTGTCCGAGAGGGTGATGGTGGCGTCGCCGTTGCTGCCGGTCAGTTTCATGATCGACGTGGCGGGGGTGCCGGCGGAGTTGTCGACCTGCTGCGCGGTACCCGGGTAGGCGTTGCCGTTGTTGGTGTAGTACTGCTCGACGGCACTGATCGCGCCACGGACGTCGGACTGCGCCGACTTGTCGGCCGCGCCCTGGCGGTAGTTCAGGTAGACCGGCACGGCGATCGCGACCAGGACGCCGATGATGACCACCACGACCAGGAGCTCGATCAGGGTGAAGCCCTTGTCGTCGTCCTTCTTGGCGAGGATGTCGTCGCGCTTGACGGCCAGGCGGTCGATGACGTTCTGCATGTGGGGTGCCTTTCATGGCAGGTGGTGGAACGGGGATGGGAGAGCCGGCCCTCGGGAATCGACCGGGTATTGCGGCGTGCGGGAGCGCACGCGGGCGAGTCAGCTCGACTGGATGTTCTGGTAGATCGTGAACATCGGCAGGTAGAGGCAGACGACCATGCCGCCGACCACCGCGCCCATGACGAGCACCATGATCGGTTCGATCGAGGCGGCCAGGGACTCGGCGGCGGAGTCGACCTCCCTGTCGTAGAAGTCGGCAACCTTGTCGAGCATCTGACTGATCTGACCGCTTTCTTCCCCGACCTCGATCATCTGGTTGACCATCTCGGGAAAGATCTTGTGGTGCCGCATCGCCGAGGACATCGGCTGGCCGTCGCGGACGGTGCCCTGGATGTCCTTCATGGCGATGTTGATCACCTCGTTGCCGGTGGTCTCGCCGACCACGGCGAGCGCCTGCATGACCGGCACGCCGACGTTCAGCAACAGGCCGAGGTTCCGGGAGAACCGGCTCATCGCCAGCTTCTGGAACAGCGAACCGAAGACCGGGAGGCGGATCTTGAGCTTGTCCACCGCGAGCCGGAACTCGGCGCTGGTCCGCAGCTGATGCTTGTAGGCGACCGTGCTGCCGATGCCGACGGCCAGCGCGAGCGGCCCGATCCACCACATGTTGTGGCTGGTGGTGACCAGGAACTGGGTGATCGCCGGCAGCTCGCCGCCGAGGCTCTTGAACATCCCCTCGAAGATCGGGACGATGAAGATCAACATTGCCGCGATCAGGACGAAGGTGAAGCCCAGCACGATCGCGGGGTAGGTCAGCGCACTCTTGATCTTGCCGCGGAGCGCGGTGTCCTTCTCCAGGCTGTCGGCGATCTGCTCGAGAGCCCGGTCGATCATGCCGCCGGTCTCGCCGGCCCGGATCATCGCGACCATCAGGCGCGGGAACACCCGGTCGTGCTTGGCCATCGACGTCGACAACCCGCCACCGGCCGCCACGTCGGCGCGCACCTCGCCGATCGCCTTCTTCAGCGGCGGCGACGAGGTCTGCTCCTCCATGATCGAGAGGGAGCGCAGCAGCGACATGCCGGATGAGGTCATGGTGGCGAACTGCCTGGCGAAAACCGCCAGGTCCTTGAGTTTGACCCGGTTGCCCAGCCCGGGGATCTTCAGCTCCCGCTGCAGACCCTGCCCGGCCTCGGCCAGCCCGAGTGGCACCTCGCCACGCTGTTTGAGCATGTGGGTGGCGGCCGCCTCGTTGGGGGCCTCGATGGTCCCCTTGGACTTCTTGCCCGAGGGTCCGATCGTGTTGTAGGTGAAGGTCTTGTTGACGCTCACGGTCAGCTCCGTCCGACGAGCCGTTTGAGCTCCTCCGGAGAATGGCTGATCTCCAGAGCGGTCTGCATGGTGATCACGCCTTCCCGCACCTTCTCGGCCAGGTGCTGGTCGAAGGCGAGCATGCCCTCGTTGCTGCCGGCCTGCATGAAGGACGGGATCTGGTGCGACTTGCCCTCCCGGATCAGGCTTCGGATGGCCGGCGTCGCGCTGAGGATCTCGCAGATCACCGTCCGGCCCTTGCCGTCCGCGCGGGGCGCCAGCGCCTGGGTGACCACACCCTGGAGACTGGCCGCCAGCTGCGCGCGGATCTGCAACTGCTGGTGCGGCGGGAAGATGTCGATGATCCGGTCGATGGTCTGGGTGGCGCTCTGCGTGTGCAGCGTCGCCATCACCAGGTGACCGGTCTCGGCGGCGGTCAGCGCCGTCGCCGTGGTGGTCAGGTCGCGCAGCTCACCGACCAGGATGATGTCCGGGTCCTGCCGCAGCGCGTGCTTGAGCGCGCTGGCGAAGGTCTCGGTGTCGGCGCCCACCTCGCGCTGGTTCACGATGCTGCGCTTGTGCGGGTGGAGGAACTCGATCGGGTCCTCGATGGTGATGATGTGGTCGGCGCGGCTGCGGTTGGCCAGGTCGAGCAGCGAGGCCAGGGTGGTGGTCTTGCCCGACCCGGTCGGGCCGGTGACCAGCACCAGGCCGCGGGGCAGGTGCGCGAACCGGCCCACCGACTCCGGCATGCCCAGCTCGTCCAGCGGCTTGATCTTGTGGGGGATGGCCCGGAAGACCGCGCCGCACGAGGTGCGCTGCCGGTAGAGGTTGCCGCGGAACCGGGAGACGCCGACGATGCTGTGCGCGAAGTCCATCTCCTGCTCGCGCTCGAACGTCTCCCACTGCAGCGGGGTGACCGCCGCGCGGGCCAGCAGCTCGGTGTCCGAGGCGTTCAGCTTGCCGTACCCGGGTACCGGACGGAGCGAGCCGTCGACCCGCATCATCGGCGGGGAGCCGACCGTCAGGTGCAGGTCGGAGCCGCGCGACTCGACCAGCGTGATCAGCAACTGGTCGAGCACAGCGAGGTCGTCAGCGGTGGCGACCGCCTCCGGCTGCCGCACCTCGTGCTCGATCGTGTTCACCGTTCTGGCCCTCTCGTTCGGGTTCCGACGCTTGTTGATTCGGCACGGAGGGGACCGGGTTTAGTAGCGACACGGGTGTCGTCAGACTGCTACTCGGGACACCTCGCGCACCGAGGTCAAACCGCCCGCCGCCTTGGCCAGGCCGTCGGCGCGCAGTTCGTACATGCCCTGGGCGAGCGCGACCTCGCGGATCTCGCCGGCCGCGGCCCGCTGGATGCACAGCGACTCGATCTCCGGGCTGATCGGCATCACCTCGTGCAGCGCGATCCGGCCCTTGTACCCGGTGTTCGCGCAGTTGCGGCAGCCCACCGGCCGGTAGAGCACCTGCGGGAACGCCAGGTCCTCCAGCGGCCACCGGGCGCCGAGCACCTCCTCCTCGGTCGGCTGGTACGCCTCCTTGCACCAGTCGCAGAGCCGGCGCGCCAGCCGCTGGGCCAGGACGCAGTCCAGCGACGAGCCGACCAGGAACGGCTCGATGCCCATCTCGGTGAGCCGGGTGACAGCGCCCGGCGCGTCGTTGGTGTGCAGCGTGGAGAGCAGCAGGTGACCGGTGAGCGCGGCCTCGACGGCGATCTGCGCGGTGGTGCCGTCCCGGATCTCACCGATCAGCACCACGTCCGGGTCGGAACGCAGGATGGCCGGCAGCACGGCCGCGAAGGTCAGCCCGGCCTTCGCGTTCACCTGCACCTGGTTGACCCCGCGCAGGCGGTACTCGACCGGGTCCTCGATGGTGATCACGTTGACCTCCGGCTTGCTGATCCGGCCCAGCGTGGCGTACAGGGTCGTCGACTTGCCGGATCCGGTCGGGCCGGTGACCAGCACCATCCCGTGCGGCTTGCTGAACGACTCCTCGAACCGGCGCAGGTTGTGCTCGGTGAACCCGAGCTTGCGCAGGTCCAGGTCGATGCCGCCGGTGTCGAGCACGCGGAGCACCAGCTTCTCGCCCCACACGGTGGGCAGCGTCGCGGTACGCAGGTCCACCGTCCGGTCCCGGATCAGCGCCGTGATCCGGCCGTTCTGCGGCACCCGCTTCTCGGTGATGTCGACGCCCGACATGATCTTGATGCGTGAGGTCAGCGCCGCCATCACGCCACGCGGCACGATGTCCACCTCGTGCAGCACGCCGTCGATCCGGTACCGCACCCGCATGTCGTCCTCGGTCGGCTCCAGGTGCAGGTCCGAGGCGCGGTTCATCACCGCCTGCTCGATCAGGCTGTTCACGTACCTGACGATCGGGGCGTCGTCGGTGCTGGTCTGCTGCGCGGCCATGCCGGCCGAGTCGCCGCTCTCGGCGTCCACCAGGTCACCGAGGTCGCTGTCCTCGCGCTGCAGCTTCTCGATGATCCGCCGGACCTCGCTGCGGGCCACCACCACCGGGCGGACCGTCATGCCGGTCGCGGCCCGTACGTCGTCCAGCGCCACCACGTCGGCCGGGTCGGTCACGCCGACCACCAGCTCGCCGTCGCTGATCGCCAGGCCGAGCACCCGGTGCCGCAGGACCACCGGCAGCGGGATCCGCTTGAGCGCTGTCGGGTCCGGCGTGAAGCCGACCAGATCGAGGGTGTTGATCCCGAACGCCGCGGCGGCCGCCTGGGTCAGCTGCTCCTCGGTGACCACCTGATCGTTGATCAGGACCGCGCGCACCGGCCGCCCGCTGCGCTGCGCCTCCTCGGCGGCGGCGTCGACCGCGTGCGGGTCGATGCCGATCTGCTTCAGGGCATCGAGCAGAGGCCGGAAGGTCTGGTCCATGAAGTCCTCAAGCGCGGCGGCACAGGGTATACACCCCTCCATCGGACATCCCGGCCGAAAACTTAGTGGCGAAAGGTCCGGCGATAAGCCGACGGCGCCACCCCGATAGTGGCGTGCAGGTGCTGCCGCAGGGCGGTGGCGCTGCCCAGCCCGGACCGCCGGGCTACCACGTCCACGCCCAGATCGGTGGACTCCAGCAGCAGCCGGGCGTGCTCCACCCGCTGCCGCAGCAGCCACTGCCGCGGGCTCGACCCGGTCTCGTCGCGGAACCGGCGGGTGAAGGTGCGCACGCTCATCCGGGCGTGCCCGGCCATCTCCTCCAGGGTGATCGGCTCGCTCAGCCGGTCGAGGACCCAGGCCCGGGTCGGCTCGGTGCCGGCGCCGGCCGCGGCCGGGATCGGGCGCTCGATGTACTGCGCCTGGCCGCCGTCCCGGAACGGTGGCACCACGCACCGGCGGGCGGCCCGGTTGGCCACCTCGGCGCCGTGGTCGGAGCGGACGATGTGCAGGCAGAGGTCCACCCCGGCACCGACCCCGGCGGAGGTCAGCACGTCGCCGTCGTCGACGAAGAGCACGTCGAAGTCCCAGTCGACCCGCGGATAGAGGCCACCGATCCGCTTCGCCCAGGCCCAGTGGGTGGCCGCCGGGCGGCCGTCCAGCAGACCGGCCGCGGCGAGCACCGAGGCGCCCGTGCAGATCGACACGATCCGGGCGCCGCGGGCGGCCGCGGCGAGCAGGGCGGCGCGGACCGGCTCCGGAAGCGTGCCGTCGGTGACCGGGCCGCCGGTATGGATGCCGGGAACCAGCACGGTGTCGGCCCGGTCCACCGCCGAGAGGCCGAACTCCGGCGTCACCGTGAAGCCGGCTTCGGTCGACGCCGGTCCCTCGCCGCAGAAGAGCAGCTGGTAGAGGCGATTCCGGTCCGCGTCGCGGGACGCGCCGAAAACCTGGGCCGGCACTCCGAGGTCGAACGGGACGACGCCCTCCAGGACGAGCACGGCGATCGTGTGAACCATGGCTCGATTCTTACGCATGATGGCCTTCGGGCCACTCGCCCGAACCGGCCGGACTCCCGAGAATCGATCACGTGAAGATGCGCATCCACCCCGCCTGGACGGTCGCCGCCGTCGCGTTCGTCGCGCTGATCGGTGCGGCCGGCTTCCGGTCCACCCCATCGGTGATGTTGCAGCCGCTGCACGCCGAGTTCGGCTGGTCGCTCGGCACCATCTCCGCCGCCGTCTCGGTGAACCTGCTGCTCTACGGCCTGACCGCGCCGTTCGCCGCGGCGCTGATGGCGAAGTTCGGCATCCGCCGGGTGGCCGCCGCCGCGCTGCTGCTGGTCGCGCTCGGCTCCGGGCTGACCGTGTGGATGCACCAGAGCTGGCAGCTGATGCTCTGCTGGGGCGTGCTGGTCGGGCTCGGCACCGGTTCGCTCGCGCTGGGCTTCGTGGCCACCATCACCGGCCGGTGGTTCGTCAAGCACCGGGGCCTGGTCACCGGGGTGCTCACGGCCGGTGGTGCGACCGGCAACCTGATCTTCCTGCCGGCGCTGTCGACCATCACCGAGTCGCACGGCTGGCGGACCGCGGCGCTCACCGTCTCGGCGGTCGCGCTGCTGGTCGTACCGTTGATCCTCTGGCGCCTCCGGGACCACCCGCGGGACCTCGGGGTGACGGCTCTCGGCGGGCTCACCGAGCCGCCGGCGCAGCCGGTGGGCAACGCCGCCAAGGCCGCGCTGACAGCTCTCCGCGACGCCGCCAGGACCCGGGCCTTCTGGCTGCTCGCCGGCGGTTTCGCGATCTGCGGGGCGACCACCAACGGCCTGGTCGGCACGCACTTCATCCCGGCCGCGCACGACCACGGCATGCCGAACACCACGGCGGCGAGCCTGCTCGCCCTGGTCGGCCTCTTCGACATCGTCGGCACGATCGCCTCCGGCTGGCTCACCGACCGCGTCGACAGCCGCGTCCTGCTCGGCGCCTACTACGCGCTGCGCGGTCTGTCCCTGCTGGTGCTGCCGTCGATCCTGGCCGCCACCGCACACCCGAGCATGCTGGTCTTCATCCTCTTCTACGGCCTCGACTGGGTCGCCACCGTGCCGCCCACCGTCACCCTGTGCCGCGAATACTTCGGCGCCGCCGGGCCTGTCGTCTTCGGCTGGGTCTTCGCCGCCCACCAGTTCGGCGCCGCGATCGCCGCCACCTCCGCCGGGCTGGTCCGCGATCAGCTGGGCGCCTACACCTGGGCCTGGTACGGCGCCGGCGCCCTGGCCCTGCTGGCCTCGATCCTGAGCCTGATGCTCTTCGCCGGCAAACACCTCAAGCCGATCGCGCCCGGCCTCGGCCTCGCGGTCCCGGCCGCCAAGGCCTGAGGCGCGCGGTCCGCCCGGGTCGTGACACCCCTTTCCGGTACGCCTACCAGCACCGTGGCTGGTCCTGGTGGTGGTGTCCGTGGCGCCGAGACCACCGTGAGTGCCAGCCGCAGTCGGTGGCTGGTCGTGGTGGTGGTGTCGGGAGCGTTGAGGCCACCGTGAGTGCCAGCCGCGATCCGTGGCTGGTGGTGGTGTCGGGGGTGTTGAGGCCACCGTGAGTGCCAGCCGCGACCCCCGGCTGGCGCTGGGCGGGACCGGCAGCGCCCCAGGCACCACGAACCACGACCCGCGCCGCGGTCAGGCAGACCGGATCGCCTCGCGCGGGCGGGCGCCGCCACGGGACACCGGGTACGCACGGATGCTCCGGTCGTACCGAAAAGCGGTCGGGAAAAAGGCTAGGGTGTGACCTGGACCACTTCGAGGAGGCCGCTGAGGACCAGGATCTGGCGGACGTTGTCGCTCGGGCGGGCCAGGACGAACGGGATCTCCTGGTCGCGCGCCCGCTGGAAACCCGAGATCAGCGCACCCAGCCCGGTGGAGTCGATGAACGCCACGTCCGCCATGTTCACCACGATCTGGCCCGGTCGCCCGGCCACCGCCTCACCGAGGGCCACCCGAACCTGCTCGACGGTCAGCACGTCGATCTCCCCGTGCAGCGAGACGGTGGTGGTGCCGCCGGCGGTATCCAGCGTTGTCACTTCTTCGATCACCGGGGGGCCTTCCGTCTCACCGGGCGTGTGCCCGCTTTGCTGTGGCGGGGGTTCCACGTACGGTAATCGGCATCACCAAGACGTGAGGAGCACGGTGTGCCGATCCGTGGCGGTCTGCCGCCGCGCAACCCCCGCTTCGTGGGCCGTGAAGAGCTACTGTCCCGCGTGCGCGGCCTGCTCGGCAATGGTCCAGTGGTGTTGCTGCCGAGTCCGGACCATCAACTCGGCGGAACTGGACGTACCCAGTTGGCGGTGGAGTATGCCTACCGGCACGCCGACGCCTACGACCTGGTCTGGTGGATCCCGGCGGAGCAGAACGCGGGGATGCGGGCGGCGCTCGCCGGCCTGGCACAGAAACTCGGGCTGCCCGAGGCCCGTGATCTGAACCGCACCCTCGGGGCGGTGCGCGACGCGCTGAGCCGGGGCGAGCCCTACCGGCACTGGCTGGTCGTCTTCGAGAACGCGAACCGGCCCGAGGACATCATGCCGTACCTGCCGTCCGGGGCCGGGCACGTGCTGGTGACCAGCCGCAACCCGCGCTGGACCGCCGAGGTGGCGCAGGCCCTGCCGGTGCCGGTGTTCGACCGGGCGGACGCTGTCGACATGCTGCGCGGCCGGGCTCCGGAGCTGTCCGCGCAGGAAGCCGACCGGCTCGCCGATCGCCTGGGCGACGTGCCGATCGCGCTCGACCTGGCCGCCGCGGTCCGGTCCGCCACCGGCTGGCCGGTCCCGGAATACCTGGACCGCTACGACCGGCGGGCCGCCGAGCTGGCCTTCCCCACTCCGCTCCGGGTCACCTGGGGGCTGGCCGCCGACGCGCTCGCCGAGGCCGGCCCGGCCGACCGGATGCTGCTCGAACTCTGCACGTTCCTGGCCAGCGCCCCGATCTCCTGGCAGCTGCTCTGGGCGGCGCGCACCCTGCCGCTGGACCCGCAGGTGGCCCGGACGGTCCGGGTGGAGCGCCGGCTGCGGGCCGCGATGCGCCGTATCGCCCGGTACGGCCTGGCCGGCCTGGACCCGTCCGGCGAGCGGCTCACCGTGCACCCGCTGATCCGCGGCATGTTCGCCCAGGAGCTCAGCTCGGAGCGGCACGCGGAGCTGCTGCGGACGGTTCGCGGCATGCTGTCGGCGGCCGATCCGGGTGACCCGGACAACCCGGCCGGCTGGTACCGGTACGCCGAACTGGCCCCGCACCTGATCCACTCGGACCTGCTCGGCGGTGACGCCGAGGAGGTCCGCCAGCTGGTGATCAACTGCATCCGGTTCCACTACGCCCGCGGCGACTACGACTCCAGCCGCGAGCTGGCCGGCGCCGCGGTGGCCCGCTGGCGCGACGCGCTGGGCGAGTCCGCCGAGCAGACCCTGCTCGCCTCGTTCCACCTGGCGAACGCGCTGCGGGCGGTGGGCCGGACGACCGACGCCCGGACCCTCAACCTGCAGACCCTGCGCACCCAGCGGGAGGTGTTCGGCGCCGACGACGAGGCCACCCTGGCCACCGCCAACAGCGTCGGCGGCGACCTGCGGATGCAGGGCCACTTCGGCCAGGCCCGGCAGCTCGACGCGGACAACCTGGTGCGCTACCGCCGGCTGTTCGGGGACAGCTTCCCGACCGCGCTGCGCTGTGCCAACAACCTCGGCATCGACCTGCGACTGATCGGCGACTTCCGGGGCGCCCGGGCACTCGACGAGCAGACCCTGCGGCACCGGCAGGCGATCAACGCGCCCGGCCACCCGGAGACGCTGGCGTCCCGGGCCGCGCTGGCCTACGACCTGTTCGGGCTGGGCGACTACGCCGGGGTGGCGACGGTGCTGGGCGGGCACGCCGAGCAGGTGGCCGAGGACCACCCGTTCGCGCTCTGGGCCGGCCGGCTGACCGCGATGGCCGCGCACCGGCGGGGCCGGCCGGAGGCACGTGAGCTGGCCACCGCCAACTTCGCCGCGTGCCGGCAGCGCTTCGGCGACCTGAACGTGGACACCCTGTCCACCGCGGTCTCGCTGGCCAACTGCGTGCGCGCCGCCGGTGACCTGACCGGCGCGCACGAGCTGCTGGAGCGGGCGGTGATCCGGTTCCACGCGGTGCTCGGCGACGAGCACCCGTTCACCCTGGCCGCCTCGGCCGGGCTGGCCGGGGTGGTCCGCGCGGCCGGGCGGCACCACGAGGCCCGGACCATCGACGAGGAGGTGCTCGGCGGGCTGCGGCGCAGTGTCGGCGCCGATCACCCGTTCACGCTGAGCTGTGCGAACGGGCTGGCCGCCGACCTGTTCGCGGCCGGTGAGGCGCAGCCGGGGCGGGAGCTGGCCGCTGACACACTGCGCCGGTCCCGGGTGGTGCGCGGCGCCGACCATCCGGACACGGTGGCCTGCGCCTGGAACCTGGCGCTCGCCGACCAGGACGAGGCGGGGCAGCAGCAGGCACTGGCGGCGCTGACGAAGGCGTACGGCGACGGCCACCCGATCTTTCAGGTGACCGCCGCCGGCAAACGTCTGGAGACGGACATCGACCTGCCGCCGTTGTGAGGCTCAGCCGGCCAGCGGGATGTCCCTCTCGCTGTCGGCCTGCTTGTCGAGGAGCTCGGTGACGCCCAGGGCGGGCATCGGCTTGGCGAAGTGGTAACCCTGCGCCCGGCTGCACGCCAGCTCCCGCAGCCACTCGGCCTGCGCCGCGTCCTCCACGCCCTCGGCCACCGGCGCCAGGTTGAAGGTCCGGGCGATGTGCAGCACCGCCTCGGCCACCGACGCCCCGCCGCTCTCCGGCATCGCCTGCACGAACGAGCGGTCGATCTTGACCACGTCCACCGGCAGCGCGCTCAGGTGGCTGAGCGAGGAGAACCCGGTGCCGAAGTCGTCCAGCGCGATCCGTACGCCGAGCTCCTTCAGCTCGCTGAGGATCCGCGCCGACTCGACCAGGTCGACCAGCGCCACCGACTCGGTCAGCTCCAGGACCAGGTGCTCCGGGTCCAGGCCGGTACGCTCCAGCACCGCGCGGACCTCGGCCACCAGGTTCGGGTTGCTCAGCTGTGAGGCGGACAGGTTGACGTTCATCTCGAAGCCGGGGAACTGGCGCTGCCAGTGCACCGCCTGCCGGCACGCCTCCTCGAGCACCCAGCCGCCGAGCCGGGGGAGCAGGCCGAGCTGCTCGGCCAGCTCCAGGAAGAGGCCGGGCGGGACCAGGCCCTTCTCCGGGTGCTGCCAGCGGATCAGCGCCTCGACGCCGACGGTGTGCTCGCCGTCCAGGTCGACGATCGGCTGGTAGTGCACCTCGAACTCGCCCAGGTCCAGGGCCCGGATGATGTCGCCCTCGGCCTTGCGGCGCTGCTCCTCCAGGGCGAACAGCTCGGGGTCGAACCGGCGGACCGCGCCGCCGCCGTCCAGCTTGGCCCGGTGCAGGGCCTGGTCGGCCTCGCGCAGCACGTGGTCGATGCCGTCGCCGCCGTCGGTCAGCGCGACACCCGCGCTGGCCCGGATGGTCATCCTGACGCCGTCCACCTCGATCGGCCGGTGCAGCTCGGTGAGCACCCGCTCGGCCACCGCGACGGCTGCCTGCTCGTCCTCCAGGCCGGGCAGCAGCACCACGAACTCGTCGCCATCGAGGCGGGCCACCACGTCGTTGGCGCGCACGTTGGCGGCCAGCCGGTCGGCGGCGGCGCGCAGCAGGCCGTCGCCGATCTCGTGACCGTGCGTGTCGTTGAGCTCGCGGAAGCCGTCCAGGTCGACCACGATCACCGCGGTCATCGTCCGGCTCGCCTCGGCCAGCTCGTGCTCGGCCCGCTCCAGGAACATCGTGCGGTTGCCGACGCCGGTCAGCGGGTCCCGGTAGGCCTGCCGGACCAGCAGCGCCCGCTGCGTCGTCATCTCCCGGATCAGGGCCTTGTCCGAACCGGCGCCGATCCAGCGACGCGCCAGCACCGTCACGGCCATCGCCAGCAGCAGCCAGATCGCTCCCCGGGCGAGTTCGCCCTGCAGGTGCCGGATGCCGCTGACGGCGAGGGCCGCCGCTGTCGGCGCGAACCGCAGGATCGGCCGCTCCGGCGCGACCAGCAGCATCGCCAGGCCGAGACAGAGGGCCGCGGCCACCGGAACCAGCCGGGTCGTCCAGGTGCCGCCGGCAGCGTCCGCCGCAGGCCACACCAGCAGTACCAGTGAAGCCAGAACGATGCCGTCGTCGACGACGCGCCGCATCCGGTCCAACAGTGCTTTCCGAGCCACGATCCACCTCCGGTCGCTCAGATCGGTCCACCGGCGGTCGGGTTAAGTGATCCAGGTCGCCTTTCGGGCTCTGCTACCGAGTACAAAACCGCAGGTCAACCGAGCTGCAACCGACAGTTCGGCGGTACTGTCGGCTGCACGTGCAGAAGCCGGTGCGTCAGCCCGAGAGCCAGGCCGCCAGGTCCGCGATGTCCGCTTCCGGAGCGGCGAGTGCCGCAGCGCGGACGATCTCCGGCCGGTCGCGCAGCGCGCGATGCGGCGAGACCAGGGCCAGCCCGCTCCAGGCCGCCTCGCGCGAGCGGTCCGTCAGAAGAGCTTTCCGGTACGCCCGGAGCGCCGCCCCGTGGCTGCCCCGCAGACACGCGTCGTCGCCGTCCAGCGCCGCCCGCTCCGGCTCGTCCCGCAGCAGCGCCCGGATCAGCCGCAACCGCGGGCTCGACTCCACGACCCGTTCGGTGCGGGCCACCGTGGCCTCGACCGCGGGCGGCGGCTGCCCGGCCCGCCACGCCGCGGCCAGCGCCGCCGCGTCGCCGGGCGGCACGGTCAGGTTCCGCAGCCGCCAGCGCGCCCGGTGATCGGCCCGGGCCAGTCCGGCCAGCCGGTCCACCTCGGGATCCACCGGCTCGGCCAGCCACGGCGCCACCTCGTCGCGCAGCGCGGCCACCACCCGGGCCCCGGCCGGGGTCAGCGCGCCGCCGCCGAGCAGCCGCCCGGCCGTCTCGTGCACCGCCACCCGCCAGCGGGCGAACTCGAACTCGGCCTCGCTGACGCCCGGCGCGGCCGGTCCGCCGTCGCGGGCGTCGAACTCGGCCTGCCCTTGTTCGCCGGCGTCGTACGCGGCCTGCCCTTGTTCGCCGGCGTCGCGCGTGGCCGGTCCGGCTTCGCCGATGCCTCGCGCCGCGCCGGCGGCCCGCAGCTCGGCACGCCAGAAGCGGGTCACGGCCAGGAAGGCGTAGATGCCGTGCAGGATGCCGAAGACCGGCCGCGGGTCCTCCCGCCACGGCGAATAACTCCGGTCCGCCCCCGGTGCGACCAGGGGGAAGAGCCCGTGCGCCGCGTTCAGCACGCTGTGCTGGGTCTCGTGCAGCAGCGCGACCGCCAGCCCGGTCCCGGAGGCCGGCGCCGACATCGCCACCGCCCCGAACGCCTCCGCCGAGGTGGCGCTCACGCCCTCGGCGAGCGGGTCCGGGCGGGCCGGCACGATCACCCGCAGCACACCGCCGAGGATGCCGGCCGCCGCCGGATGCCTGTCGACCAGGATCCGCCACGCCGCGTCGAGGCAGCGCCGCCAGTGCGCCAGCCCGGCCGGGTCGAGCGGCTCGGCCGGCGGCAGCCCGATCAGGTGGCGCAGCGGACCCCGGTCGTCCAGCCGCACTCGCAGGGTGCGCCCGGCGTGCGTGGTGACCAGCAGATGCCCGGCCGGCTCGGGTAGCTCACCGACAGTGGGCGGCACCCCGGCGCGGCGCGCGGCCAGCAGCCGGGCCGCCCACAGGCCGGTCATCGGGTCGGCGGCGCGCTGCCGGGACTGATCGGCCGGCAACGCGCGCAGGTGGGCGTACCAGAAGGGGTCTTCGGGAACCGCGCGCCGAGCCTCCCGCAGGAGGAGCAGATGGCGGCTGAGGCGGGCCCGGCGCAGCAGGGCGAGGGTGTCGGCCGAAGGCCGGCCGGCACCCAGGGCGGCGAGGTCGGCGTCGGCGAGCCGGAACTGGCGCAAACCGCAGATCCCGCCGGTCAGAGCGCCGAGTTGAAGCCGGCGATCTGCTCGCTGGGTCCGGCCAGGTCGTCGGCGAACCGGCGCAGGCAGTGGTCCAGGGCGGAGTCCTCCCGGGCGACCAACTCGTCCAGGGTGGACTCGGAGACGTCGATCATGGCGGACCGCCAGTCCGGCGCGTGTGCGTCGTGCGGCTGACCCGTCTCCACGGCACCCCCTCGATCGTGGCGGTCGATGCGTTGTCTGAAGGTTACGGCGGTCGCCGGGTCGGGTGAGCGCCGGGAGTCGCTACGGTGGGTGCTCGCAGGGATGGCGCGGTCGTGATCTCATGGGACTTCACCACCGCGAGTCGGTAACGGAGGGCGAAACGTGCTGGGTGGAGATCTGGGCGCCGCTGGCGGCGCGCCCCGGCCGCGGGGTGCGGCCGCGGCGCTGGCCGATCGGGTGGCGGCGTTGCAGGCGTCGGCCGCCGGTGCTGACGGGGCGATCCTGGTCACCGTGGCGAGTTCCGGCAACGTGACCGGGCTGGAGCTGGACGAGCGGTCGCTGGGTCTGGGCGCGCCCGGGCTGGCGACCGAGATCCTGCGGACCATCCGGCGGGCCCAGTCGGCGCTCGCCGATCGGGTGGCCGACGCGGTCGAGGCCACCGTGGGCATCGAGACCGAGACCGGCAAGGCGGTGCTGGACAGCTTCGCCCAGCGGTTCCCGGTGCAGCCGGACGAGCCGGCCGCCCCGGTGATGCCGGCGCGGGCGCCGTTCCCCAGCTTCTCGACCACGCCCACGCTGCCGCACCAGGCTCCGGGCGGCGGTTACGAGGGCGGGCGGGACAGCCGTGCACGCTGAACCGAACCCGCGGCTGCCCCGGCGCGGCCCGGCCCCGGCGGTCGACCAGATGAGCAACGCCGAGCTGGCCCGGATGGTCGAGGCCGAGCACCCGTACCGGGGGAAGGCGCTCTTCGAACTCTGCGACCGGCTGCCGCACGACGACGACGCGGTGACCAAGGTGGCGATGCTGACCCGGCTCACCTCGCTGCGCCGCGCCCGGCTCTTCGACCGGGTGTCGCTGGCCTGGTCGGCGATCATCGCGCTGCTGGCCGCGGAGACGGCGAACGCCCGGGACGAGGCGTATGCCGCCTTCCGGGCGCTGGATCCCGCCGAGCAGCGGGACATGCTGGACTATCTGGAGGTCACCGCGATCGAGGAGGCCCACCCGCGCATCGCGTGAGCGGGCCCCCGGTTACCTGTGGACTACATCTCCACCTTCACGTCCTTGCGGAAGGCCACCCGATCCCGGACCGCTGACGCGTCCGGTTTCGGGTCCGGGTAATACCAGGCGGCGTCCGCGGCGGTCTGCCCGTCGGCCCGTAGTGAGTAGTAGGAGGCCTTGCCCTTCCACGGGCAGACGGTGTGCGTGTCGGAGGGGATGAGCACGTCCTCACGGACCGAGGTGAGCGGGAAGTAGTAATTCCCCTCGAGCACCACGGTGTCGTCGCTCTCCGCGATCACTTCGTCGTTCCAGATGGCCTTCGGCATGCCTCGAACGTAGCGCGTCGTCGGTTTTGTGACTGATATGCGCGTTTTATTCACCTCTCGCGGGTGAAAGGCGGCGAGATTGCCGCCGTACCGTAGAATTCCCCTGATTTGTCGATCAAGAAGGGCTCTGATGACCCGGCTTGACGAGCTACGCGGCTCCGGTAAGGCCAAACGGCACAACGCGCGCACCATCGCCGCGCTGACCGGGAACCCGGGCTGCAACCGGCGTGCCGTCCTCGACGCGGCCGGCGTCGACAAGCTGAAGCTCGCCGAGACAGTGGGCTTTCCCGGCAGCTTCGGCCAGTCCCGGTTCGCGCTCTCCCGCGGCAACGCGTTCGAGGCGATGCTCAAGGCTGACGACTGCGCGCTGCTGCGCACGGTCCTCGACGCCGACGGGCCCGCGCCGTACCAGGACCTCGGCGCCGACACCGACGACACGCTGGGGGACCGGCACGCGCGGACCGTCGACCTGCTCGCCTCCGCGTCCGCCGCGCTGATCGACCACCCGCTGCTCACCCTCGAGATCGCCGGGCAGACCGTCTACCTCGAACCCGACCTGGTCGCCTACGCACACGCGGGCCGGTTGCAGGTCGTCGAGATCAAGTCGTTCGCTATCGTCGACGGGCAGGCGGAGAGCGCCAAGGTGTCGGCGGCCGCCACCCAGGCCGCTGTCTACGTGCTGGCCCTGCGCGAGCTGCTCGGCCGGCTCGGCATGGACCCGCTGCTGGTCGACCACGAGGTGGTGCTGGTCTGCCCGGAGAACTTCGCGATGCGCCCGGTCGCGGTCCGGCTCGACGTCCGCAAACAGCTCGCCACCCTGCGCCGGCAGCTGTCCCGGCTCGCCACGGTCGGCGAGATCATCGACGCGCTGCCCGCCGGGCTCACCTTCGACCTGAGCCGGCCGGCCGAGGAGCTCACCGCGGCGCTCGGCCAGGTGACCCCGCGCTACGCCCCGGAGTGCCTGTCCACCTGCGAACTCTCCACGTTCTGCCGGCACGAGGCGGCCGGGACCACCGGGGCGCTGGGCCGGCCGGTGCGGGAGGCGCTCGGCGGGATCGAGACGGTGGCGGAGGTGCTGGCGCTCGCCTCCGGCGTGCAGGCGCCCGCGGCGGATCAGGAGGAGGCGGCGGCGTTGTTGCGGGCCGCTCTGCGGCTGCGGACCGAGGCGCTTTCCTCGGGGTACGCGGATCCGCTCGCTCCGCTCGTCGAGTCGCCCGCTCCGCCCACCGGGTCCGTTCCGCCCACCGAGCCCGTTCCGCCCACCGGGTCCGTTCCGCCCACCGAGCCCGCTCCGCCCACCGAGCCCGTTGCGCCCACCGAGCCCGTTCCGCCCACCGGGTCCGTTCCGCCCACCGAGCCGGCTCCGCTCGTCGGGCCGGCTCCGCTCGTCGGGCCGGCTCCGCTCGTCGGGCCCGCTCCGCTCGCCGGGCCCGCTTCGTGAGTGTGCTCACCGCTCTCGCTCGTGCGCAGGCCGTCGCGTCCGGGCGGGCGCAGCCCATCGCCACCGTGCGCCACCTGCACGTGCACGACCACCCGCTGGTGCTGATCCCGCTGGCCATGGCCGGCGAGGCGAACGCCCCGCTGGCCGCGCTCGCCGGCACCGACCCGGCGAAACCGGAACTGCTGGTGGTCACCCAGCCGCGGGACCGTGACGAGCGGTTCCGGTTCGCCGACCGGCTCGGCCAGATCCTGGTCGCGTACGCCGACTCGTTCACCGACCAGACCGAGGACGTGCCGGTCGAGCGGGGCAAGGACGTCCGGACCCGGTACGCCGACGCCCCGCAGCTCTGGGTGCCGAACCCGGCCGGCGTCGACTTCCTGCGCCTGTTCGGCCGGTCCACCCGGTTCCGCACCGTCGACGGCGAGCACCCGGTGCCGGTCTCGGTGCCGCTGCTCGGCCGGTGGCTGACGTTCTTCGCCAACAGCGCCGAGGTACCCGGCTCGTCCCTGCTGCTCACCGCGGTGCAGGCGCTCGGGCTGCACTGGACCACCGGGCAGAGCGGTGCCGAGGACGCCCAGCTGGGTGTGCTGCTCGCCTGGATCGAGGAGGGTGCCGAGGCGGCCCGCGCGGTGGAGAACGGCCCGGTCGCCGGCCCGGCCACCGACCCGGATTTCGACAACAAGGTGCTCGCCCCGCTGATCGAGCGCGCCGCCCCGGAACTGTCCGAGGTGCTCCGCTCGCTGCTGATGCCCACCTGGGACCGGATGTGGCGGACCCTGAACCTGCTGCGCCGGCTGCCGGCAGGGGAGCGGGTGGGCCGGCGCTGGGAGGGCGACAAGGACGCGTACACGGCGTTCAGCCAGTACGTCGCGGAGGGCGGCGCCCCGCAGCCCCGCCGGGACGGCGCGGTCGCCGCCGCCGCCCGGTTGCAGCGGCTGGAGAGCGCCGCCTCCCGCTACGCGGTGCAGCGCGCCTTCGACGACCCGCTGGTGCTGGCGGAGTACCGGCTGTCCGGCGCCGCCTTCGCCGGGACTGTCACGCTGGCCGCCCCGGACCGCGTCGACGACAGCGGCAAGCGTCCGGTCCTCCGCCCGCGCATCATGGTCCGCACCACCGAACAGGTGCGGGTCGAGCCCGGCACCTCCCTGACCTCGCCCACGCGCCCGTCCCAGAAGGCCCGAGTGGTCTCGGTGACCAGGGTCGACCCGGCCGCCGGACGCCCGGCGCCGGCGGCGATCCCGCCCTCCACCGAACCGGACGCCACCCCGGCTTCAGCCTCCGTGACGCTCACCGCCGCCCCCGTCTCCTCGTCGGCGTCCGGCGTTGTCGAGTTCGATGTGCTGCTGGAGCTGTCCGGGGGGATGGGCCGCAAGCTCGTCGCCGAGCCGGGCAGCGTCCCCGCGGTGGGCGAGCGCCTGATCTTCACCACGCTGAGTGAGGAGTTCCGCCGCGGCGGTGCTCTCCCGGATCCGTCGGAGACCCCATGGACCCACGGCGGCCCACCGGTCTACGAGGAATCACCGGCCTGACCACGAGCAACCAGGCCGGGCCGAGTCGGTCCTGTCCGATACCAGCCTGGACCGCCTCGACCGCACCGAGTCGGTCCTGACCGATACCAACCAGGGCTGCCCGCACCGGACCCGGTTTGTCCTGACCGGACCGCTCGGGCCCGTCGCCACTGAGCGAAGACGACCGATGAGGCGCCCGATCTCATGGGCGGACCACCGCGACCACCGGATCCAGCCCGGATGCCCGCTGGACGGCCCGGAGTGGGCCGCAGCCTCGCGTGACGCCCAGGGACTGCTGGCAAAGGCGTAGAAAATAGGTTTTATCGGGTATCTGAGCCAGGAGCGAACCGGGATCAGGATCCGGTGAGGCGGACCAGGAGCAGGGCGATGTCGTCGCTGCGGCGCGGGGCGACCTCGAGCAGGCGGGCGCAGAGTTCGTCGCCGGGGTAGACGGCGCAGTGGCGGAGCACCTCGGCGAGGCGGGCGACGCCGTCGTCCAGCAGCTGGTCGCGGTCCTCGACCAGGCCGTCGGTGTAGAGAACCAGTGTCGACCCGGGTGGGACGTAACGGATCGTGGTGGTGCGGGGCTCCTGCGGGGGCAGGCCCAGCAGCGGCTCCGGGGGCACCCACCACACCTGCACGCGGCCGTCCGGGAGGAGGAGCAGCGGGGGCGGGTGGCCCGCGTTCGCGAAGCTGAGCTGGTATCCGGACCAGGACTGGCGGACCCGGGCCAGCACCGCGGTCGCGGCGGCCGGGACGCGCAGGCCGTGCAGGGCGCTGTCGAGCTGGGTGAGCAGGGCGCCGGGCTCGTCGTCGCGGCCGTAGGCGTTGCCGCGGACCAGGTTGCGCAGCTGGCCCATGGTGGCGGCGGCCTCGATGTCGTGACCGGCCACGTCGCCGACAGCGACCAGGACGCTGCCGTCCGGCTGGGCGAAGGCGTCGTACCAGTCGCCGCCGACCGCGGCGCCGTCCTGGGCCGGCAGGTAGCGGGCGTGCAGCTCGACGCCGGGCAGTGCGGGCAGCTCGGTGAGCAGGCTGCGCTGCAGCACCTCGGCGACGTGCCGCTGCTCGCGGTAGAGGCGGCTGTTCTCCACGGCCAGCCCGGCGCGGCGGCCGATCTCGGCGGCGATCCGCTCCTGCGCGGCGCTGAACGGCGCCCGGTCCGGCCCGTTGACCAGCAGGACCGCGCCCAGCACCCGGTGGTGCACCGGGGAGATGATCGGCGCGACCATCGACGAGCCGAGGCCGGCCGAGGTGGCGATCGCGGCGATCTCCGCGTCGCTGAGCCGGCCGCGCAGTTTCGCCGGGCTGTCGGCGCGGCGCATCGGGCGGCCGTGCCGGCGGGCGGCCAGCACGATGGCCCGCAGGTCGGTGCGGGAGCGGGCGGCCAGGTCGGCCAGCCGGGCCATGTCGCCGGCCCGGGCCGGGTCCCGGTGGGCCGCGCTGACGTGCGGCTCGGCGCCGGGCTCGTCGGCATAGGTGACCACGCACCAGTCGGCGAGCCGGGCCGTGACGATCCGGCCGAGCCGGCGCATCGCCTCGTCCACGTCCATCGTGGCGGCCAGCGACTCGGTCAGGTCGGTGAGCAGCTCCAGCTGGTGGTGGGCGGACTCGGCGGCCAGCCGGGCCTCCTCGGCGGTGGCCCGGGCGATCCGCAGGCCCACCTCCGACGAGCAGAGCGCGGCCAGCTCGGTGAGCAGCCCGATCTCGCTCGGCGTCCAGTCCCGTGGCTCGTGGTCGACGGCGCACAGCGCGCCCACCACCAGGCCGTCCGGATCGGTGATCGGGGCGCCGGCGTAGGCGATCGCGTTGAGCTGCTCGATCGACGGGTTGCCGCGCATCCGCGGGTCGGCCCGCACGTCCGGGATCACCAGCATCTCGCCGGCGACCACCACGTGCCGGCTGTACGAGTGGGTCAGCGGCATGGCCCGTTCACTGGCGAACGGCTCCGGCATGCCGACCTGCCCGGCCAGGAACTGCTGCTCGGCGTCGACCAGGCAGACCACCCCGAGCGGCGCGTCCACCAGCTGGCGGACCAGCATCGCCACCCGGTCGAACGCCTCGTCCGGCCCGGGCTGCCCCAGCTGCCGGACCGAACGCAGGCGCACCGGATCAGCGAGCACACTCTGCTCGGCGTCGCCGATGACGTCCCACTGCAGCACCCTCGCCCCCCGGCCGGTTGCCTGCCAGGTTACCGGCGTCGTGGGCCGGTCGGCGCGCACGCTCCCGACCCGATCATCCGTTTCCGGAGGTCCAATCGGTCAGGCCGGACCCCTCATCCGTGCCGTCTCCCCAGGCCGGCGCACCGATCGCGATCCACTCCCGTCGAGTGACCCAGCCCACATCGGTTGGCGGCGGCCCGCGTGCAGCCCGGACTCGATGGTGCCGCGGATCTCCTGCCGGCCCAGCCCGGCCGATCGGGCCGCCGCCGCCAGCTCACGGCGGACCGTGTCCGCGTCGAGCAGGCCCGCCCCGACGAACCGGCCCAGCGCGAACGCCGCCCGGTTCAGCGTGTCGTTACGGCAGCCCACCGCGGCGCCCGCCACCCGGTCGACGGCCGACTCCAGTGCCGTCTCGGCGTAGCGATCCGGGTGCGCGACCGGGTGCAGCGGCGCCGGCGGCGGCCCGGCGATCAGGTCACGCAGCGCCGGCGGGCTGACCGGCAGGCCGGCGCCGGGGCGGTGGATCCAGGTGTAACCGGCGCCGCCGGCGTGCCGGGAGGGCGGGGCCAGCACGTAGCCCCCGGCGCCGCGCCAGTCCAGGCCGGGGATC